>DRLC01000112.1 GCA_011053145.1 Planctomycetota bacterium
CGATCACCTCGCAGCGATCACGCAGTGGGCCGGGAATGCGGTCGACCACGTTGGCGGTCGCGAGGAAGAAGACCCGGCTGAGGTCGAACGGGACGTTCAGGTAGCGATCGACGAAGGCGTGATTCTGTTCCGGGTCGAGTACCTCGAGCAGAGCGGAGGCCGGGTCGCCCTGCATGCTTCGTTCGAGCTTGTCGAGCTCATCGAGCAGGAAGACGGGGTTCATCGTCCCCGCCTTGCGAATGTGCTGCATGATGCTCCCCGGCATCGCCCCGACGTAGGTTCGGCGATGCCCGCGCACCTCGGACTCGTCATGGACGCCGCCCAGGGAGATGCGCACGAACTTGCGCCCGAGGACGCGTGCGATCGAGCGGCCGAGCGAGGTCTTCCCCACTCCCGGGGGCCCGACGAGGCAGAGGATCGGGCCACGCCCGTCCGGCTTGAGCTTGCGCACCGCGAGGAACTCGAGGATCCGCCGCTTGACCTTGTCGAGCCCGAAGTGGTCTTCGTCGAGGATCTTGCGAGCGCGCGCGAGGTCGAGGTGATCACGGCTTCGCTTGCCCCAGGGCAGTTCGAGCAAGCAGTCGAGATAGGAGTGCAGGACGCTCGCCTCGCTCGAGGACTCGTGCATCCGCGAGAGGCGCGCGAGTTCGCGGCGGGCCTCCTTCTTGACCGCGGCCGGCATGCGGGAGCGTTCGATCGAGCGCGCGAGCTCGTCGCGTTCCACCGAGTGCCCCTCGCCGAGCTCGGCTTGAATCTGGCGCAGTTGCTCGCGCAGGAGGTACTCGCGCTGGGCCTTCTCCATGGTTCCCTGTGCGCGCTGGCGCAGCTCCGCGGACAGGGACAGGATCTCGATGCGTTCCTCGAGGCGGCGCTCGACGAGCTCCATGCGCTTCGGGATATCCGCGAGTTCGAGGACCTCCTGCTTCTCGGTGACCGAGATGTCCAGGAACGTCGCGATCAGGTCGGTCGCCGCGGAGGCGTCGGCGGCGTTCTCGATCGCTTGATCGAGGTCCTCGGGCTTTTGCGGCAGGAGGGAGAGGGCTTCGTGCGCCCTGGCCTTGAGGTTCAGGAGGCGCGCTTCGATCTCCTTTTCGCGCCCCTCGGTCGGTGGTTCCTCCACCGGGGAGGTGCGAACGATGAAATAGGGGTCGGTCTGGAGGAACTCCTCGACGCGGAAGCGGCGCTCTCCCTGGGCGATGACGTGGTGGCTGCCGTCGGGAGCGGTGACGTGGCGGACGATCGTCGCGACCGTGCCGATCGAGTGCAGGTCCTCGGGTCCGGGCTCCTCCTGGATTTCGTCGCGCTGCAGGAGGATCGCGATCGGCCGGGAGGACTCCACCGCGGCCCGGACGGCCCGGACGGAGCGTTCGCGACCGACCACGATCGGGAGCACGACACGCGGGAAGAGGACCATTCCGCGAGCGGCGAGCAGGACGTGGGTGTCGTCGGGAAGCTCAGCGGGATCGAGCCGTACGCTCTTCGCGCGGCGTTTCGCGTTCGAGCGCTTCTTCGAACCCTTGCGCGCCGGCTTCTTCTTTCGAACGGTGGTCCGCTCCGATCCGGCGGCGGTCTTTCTGCGCGAGCTCTTGGCCATCGACGGGGAGATGGAGGGTCGTCAACGCCATTCGGCGATGAACAGGTTCGTCGTGTGCTCGCTCTCTCCGCCGCGGTTCGACGCAAAGACGAGGTACCGCCCTGTGGGATCGAAGATCGGGAAGCTGTCGAATCCGTCGAAGGTCGTGATGCGTTCGATGTCGGAACCATCCACGTTCACCGCGTAGATGTCGAAGTCGCGACCGCGGGGGTCGTGGTGGTTCGTCGAGAAGATCACCCGGGAGTCGTCCGGATAGAAGAACGGAGCGAAGTTCGCGCCGCCCAGGTTGGTGATCTGGCGCCTGTTCGAACCGTCCGCGTCGATCACCATCAGCTCCATGTGGCTCGGACGAACGAGCCCGTCCGCGAGGAGGGCGGTGTAGTCGGCCTGTTGTTCTTCGAGTTTGTCAGGATCGAAGGCCGTTGCCCGAAAGACGATCCGTTTGCCATCGTGGCTGAAGAATCCGCCTCCGTCGTATCCGAGGGTGTCGGTGACTTGGACGAGGTTCGAGCCGTCGAGGTCGCAGGTCCACAGCTCGAGATCGCCCGAGCGCGTCGATGTGAAGACGATCCGATCCCCGAGCGGGGAAACCGTGGCCTCCGCGTCATACCCATCCGAGTTGACGAAGGGCCGCAGCTCGCCCGTCGTCAGGTTGCGAATCCAGATGTCGTAACCGGCGAGGATCGGCCACACATAACCCCGGGAGTAGTCGGGGCGCGGCGGGCAGTCCGAGGAGGAGGCGCGCGTCGAGGCGTAGAGCACTTCCTCGTCACCGGGCAGGAAGTACGCGCAAGTGGTGACGCCGGTTCCGTCGGAAACCGGGATGTAGGTCTGATTCTCGCCGAGCAGGTAGATTCGATCGCACTCCACGCCTTCGGCAGGGTTGCGCCGCTGGAAGCTGAGCTGGCGTCCGTCGAAGCTGAAGTAGCCCTCGGCATTCTCCCCGTAGCTCGTGAGCTTCCAAAGATGCGCGAAGTGCTTCTCGCCGGGCTGGATCAGCTCGTCGGCCGGTGTGCCGCTCGGCAGGGGTTGCGTGGGGGCACTGGGGAGGGAGGAGCAGGCCGCGAGGGCTGCGAAGGGGAGGGCGAGGAGAGCGGACCGGCGGACGTCGAATCCCATGGGGTGGCGTTCGGGGTTGGGGACCATTGCGGGCCGAGCACGATAGCGCGCCGCGCTCCCCGCTTCACTCGCAATCGGCGGAGTCCCGTCCGGACCCCGTTTCCGCGCCGTCGCCACGGCCATCCTCGGGGGGATCGGGGTGGGATCGCCAGGCCCCGGGCTCGGGGACGGGATCGAGGCCGCCTACGCAGAAGGGCTGACAGCGCAGGATCCTCCAGGCGAGGAGGAGCAGGCCCTTGAGCACCCCGTGGCGCAGGATGGCTTCGACCCCGTAGGCGCTGCAGGTGGGGTGAAAGCGGCAACTCGGGGGCGTGAAGGGAGTGATCCAGCGGCGGTAGGCGAGGATGGGGAGGACGACGATCCGGCGCAGGACCTTCATCCCTGTTCTCTCTTTTCGAGGAACCGGCGGTGCGCCTTGCGGACCATCTTCACGAGTTCGCGACGTGTCGGTTCGAGGGTCGGTTTCAATTGGGGCGTCGAGGCGATCAGGACCACATCGAGGCCGGAGGGAAGTTCGGGGAGCGAGAGGCGGAAGGCCTCGCGGAACACGCGCCGGACCCGGTTGCGCTTGACCGCGCTCTTCCAGCAGCGCTTGCCGACCGAGAGTCCGAGGCGGGTGTGCCCGAGCCCGTTCGTGCACAGCGCGACGGTCATCAGCGACCCGCGCGCCCGCGAGCCCTCGCGATAGACACGCGCGAAGTCCTTCGGCCCCATGCGGTGGCGGCGGAGGGAAAAACGAAGGCGGGCGGGGGGCGGCGTCTCGTTCACTCGGCCTCCACGGGTGCGCCCTCTCCCCGTCGTAGCACGTGGACCTTCCCGGCGGACAGTGGACCGAAGCGCTCCTTGTGTCCATCGGGAAAACGCACGGTGACCTGGTCGAGCCCGGTTCCACCCGAGCCCAGACCGATGTGCACGCGCGGATCGTTGGACGCCTGGTAGCTGTAAGCGGCGCGGACGTCGCGGCGCAACGTGCGTGCGCCGACGCGCGCGGTGAGGGTCGCTCCGAGCGCATCGGATCCGTCCGCGCCGAGGACGCGCAGCTCGATCCACCGGTTGCGCGTGCCCCGGCGGTTCAGGAGCAGGTGAACCGGCGCATCCCGGTTCACGACCACGACGTCCACCGCTCCATCTTCGTTCACATCGCCGAAAGCCGCGGCGCGGCTCGTGGCGACGAGCGGTGGGAAGACACCGCCGCGCGGTAGGACCTCCTCGAAACGTCCGGCGCCGAGACCGCGGAAGAGCAGGTTCTCCTCCGCGTAGGGATCCCCCTCGGTCGAGCCACGCGCCTCTTCGACGCGACCGTCCGCCTGGAAGAGGTCGAATTCACCGTCGTTGTCGAAGTCCACCCATCCCATCCCGAATCGCGTGAAGTGCTTGCTCGTCGCCGCGACACCGCCGCGAACCGTGTGGTCCTGGAAGAAGCCGCCCTGGTTCAAGAACATCGAATCGGATTCTCCGTCGAGGTTGCAGACCATCAGGTCCACATCGAGGTCCCCGTCGAGATCTCCGAGCGCGACCCCCATGCCCGCCTTGTTCAACCCGTTCGCATCCGTCGCACAGCCCCAGGCGAAGGCGCGGTTCTCGAAGGTGCCGTCCCCGCCGTTGATCCAGAGGTGGTCCGGCATGCCGTCGTTGGCGACGAAGATGTCGACGCGTCCATCGCCATCGAAGTCCGCGCACCCGACCCCGAGGCCGTTGCCGGGCGACGAGGCGATCCCACTGGGTTCGCTCACGTCCCGAAAGTGGCCGTCCCCGAGGTTTTCGAACAGGACGTCGCGCGCGGGGGCGCGGTAGTTCTTCGGGCTGCAGTAGTCGGGGTGGGAGAGCGCGTTCAGGCAAGGCAGTTCCGAGTCCACCGACCAGCGCAGGTAGTTCGTCACGAAGAGGTCGAGGTCGCCGTCCGCATCGTAGTCGAGGAACGCGGCGCTCGTGCCCCAGCCCGTGTCGCCGACACCGGCTTCGGCGGTCGCGTCCCGAAAGTGTCCCGCGCCCTCGTTCAGCAGCAGCGTGTTTCGGCCGGTGTTCGTGATGTAGAGGTCGATGTCTCCGTCGCCGTCCACATCCCCGCAGGCGACCCCGTTGCCGTAGCCTCGATCGCCGGCGCCGCTCCCCGCTGTCACATCCCGGAAGCGTCCGCCGCCGGTGTTCTCGAAGAGGCGGTTCGGTTCACGCTCTTCGGGGGCGAGCAGTGGACCGCCCTGGGTGAGGTAGAGGTCGAGGTCTCCGTCGGAGTCCATGTCGAACAGCGCAGCCCCGCCGCCCATGATCTCCGGCATGTGGTAGTCGCCGTCCGCACCCGAGTCGTAGGTGAACTCGATGCCGTGGGAAAGGGCGGATTCTTCGAACCAAGGCTCGGGGAGATCGGTTCGGCCCGGGGGGGCGTCCGCCGTCTCGATCGTGCCGGACTCGCCCGATCCGCAGCCCATGGGGAGCGCGGCGAGCAGCAACGCGGCCGCGAGGGAGCGACTCATCGGCTTTCCTCCTCGGCGGCGGACAAGCGCTCGCGAACCACGGGGATCAGGGGGTTCCCCGGATCGCGTTCCACGGCGCGTCCCAGCGCGGCGCGGGCGGCGTCGAGGTGTCCGGCGCGACTCTCGGCATCCGCTAGGCTAGCCCAGAGTGGGCCCGAACGCGGGTGCAGCTCGGTCGCATCGCGGAGCACCTCGGCCGCGCGCTCCGCATCGCCCACCCCGAGCGCCGCGCGCGCCGTCAGCGCCGAGAGGCGCGCGGACTCGCGGCCCATGCGGCGGGCTTCACCGAGGGCGAAGAGCGCCCGCTCGGAATGACCGCGCCCGAGTTCGATCTCGCCCAGGGCCTCCCAGGCCTCCGCGTACTCCGGGGAGCGTGCGACGATGCGTTCGAGATTCGCAACGCCTTCCTCGCCTCGACCCAGGGCCGACAGGGCGCGTGCACGAGCGAGTTCCACGGAACCGGTTCCCGGGTCGGGCCCGAGCACTTCGAGGGCACGCTCCGGATTCCCGGCCTCGGTGAATGCGCGCGCCAGGGTCGAGCGCAGCGCGTCGTTGCCGGCATGGTCGGCGAGCAGCGGTTCGAGCTCCGCGATCGCACCGTTCGGATCGCCGTCGGAGAGCATGCGGCTCGCTCGATTCAAGTGAACGAGGAGGCCGGTCGCTTCGAGTTCGACCTCGGCGGTCCAGGGGTCGGGAACGCTGCGCGGCTTCGAGACCTCTTCGCGGCGGAGCGCGCGCTCCGCACGCTTCGGCCGATCGAGACGGAGCCAGGCTCTCGCCAGGAGTCCGTTCACGAAAGGGGTCTTGGGATCGAGCTTGGCGATCGGGTCGAGCAGTTCGACGGCCGCCTGGGGCTCGTCGCGGGCGAGGTGGATGCGAGCGAGTCCGAGGGTCGCCTGGACGCTGTTCGGTTCGCACCGAAGGGCGAGGCGGTAGCTCGTTTCCGCTTCATCGAGGCGTCCGAGGTCGAAGAGCACATCGCCACGTCGCCAGTGGGTCGGGCCGTAGTCGCCGACGAGCTCGGCCGAGCGCGCGAACGCGGCAAGGGCGTCTTCGGGTCGTCCGTCCGCTGCGAGAGAGCGACCGAGGTGGAACTGAACCCGGGCGTCGTCCGCGGCGCCGGGGACCTTCGTATAGGTGCGCGCCGCAAGGTCGAAGAGGGAGTTGGCCGCGTAGACGTTCGCGAGGTGGAGGATCGCGCCCGGCTCACTCGCGCGGGCGGCCTCGAGGGCGCGGGCGACGCGTTCCGCGATCTCGGGATCGACGCGTGCATCGGGGCCGAGGGCGGGGAGTGCGTCCGGGTCGGAACGGGCGGATTCGGGAGGGGGCTCCGAGCCGGTTCCGCAGCCCGCGGGGCCGAGGAGGAGCGGCGCGGTGAGGACCAGAGCGACGTGGATCGAGCGCGGCCTGGGCGTCGGGGGCGGCGGGGACATGGACCCGTTCGGGGATCGCGTGGGCACGGCGTGGGGGTCGGCGGAGCGCGGTGGGTCCCGAATCGAGAGGGACCGGGCGAACCGCGTCGCTCCACTCTACCCCGAGCCCAGTTCCCCGGCGAGGTCGATGCTCCCGTGGGGGCCTTCGGGGCGGGCTCGCGGAGCGCGCCATCGTGTACCCTTGGCCACCGAGCGGGCATGGAGATCGAGATCCGAGGAAACCTGGTTGCGGGGGAAGAGATGCCGTCGGTGGGGGGCGGGAGGCTCGCGGTTCGGTCCGCGCTGGCGCCCTATCGGGAACTCGCGAGCTGGCCGACGTCGGGACCGCGGGATGTGGAGGAATCCCTGGCGGTGCTCCGCGATCCGCCGCGGCTCGAACCGGTCAGGCGCCTCGCGTATGCGGCGGGGGCGGCGGCCCTTCGCAGGGCAGCAGGGCTCGAGCGGTTGCGTCTGCGACTCGGGCTCGATCCCGAGGAGGCGTTCGCACTCGAGCCGCGGCTGTCCTGGGGAGAGCGCTTCGCGGTGCGCCGCGGGTCGGAACCCGCGCGGGGCGTCGCGGTGGTCGCGACACACTGGAGTTCGCTCCTCGGCGAGCCCCTCGCGCAGGCGGCGCGGGAGCTCGCCTCGGGGCGCTCCGTCCTCCTGCTCTCCGACCCGCGCGTCCCGCGGCTGGCTGCGCTCGTCGCGGAAGCCCTGATCGAAGTGGCCCCCGTGGGGGATTCGGTGGGCGTGCTGCACGGTCTCAGCGATGAGGGGGTTCGTGCCCTGGTCCGCGATCCGCGCGTGGTGCGGCTCGTCGCCTCGGGCGAGCCCGAGCGGGTCCGCGACCTGAGGCGCTGGACCGAAGGGCGTGGGGGAGCGGGAAGGATCGA
>DRLC01000113.1 GCA_011053145.1 Planctomycetota bacterium
CTCCTCGGCCTCGTCCGAGCCGGCGGAGAGGAAGTCCTGGCCCCCGGTCCCTACAACCGCGTTCGCTCGGACGACGTCCTCATCGTCCAGGGAGAACCCGAAGCGATCGTGCGCATGCGCAAGGAGCTCGGCCTGCGCGAACGCTCGGAGGTGGACATGGGCGACGTGCGTCTCGCCGCCGGCGACGTGCGCCTGGTCGAGGCGGTCGTCCCCCCCACCTCCGACCTGATCGGACGAACCCTCCGCGAGGCCGACTTTCGCGCGACGAGCAACCTCAACGTCCTCGCGATTTCCAAGCACGGCGAGGTCGCCCCCTCCCGGGTGGCCCAGACCAAGATCGCGGTCGGGGACACGCTGCTCCTGCAAGGCCATGATCCGGACCTCGACCGCGTCACGCGCAATCGCGAGCTGATCGTCCTGGGAGAGTTCGCGCGTCCCGAGCTCGGGCGCAACGCGGCCGTGGTCCTCGGCCTCCTCGCCGCCGTGCTCATCCTGGGAGGCTTCACCTCCGTCCACGTCTCGATCGCCGCCCTGGCCGGTGCGGTCTGCCTGGTCCTCTCCAAGTGCATCAGCGCCGAGGAAGTGCGTCGCAGCATGGACCTCTCGGTCCTCGTGCTGATCGGCGGCATGCTCAGCCTCGGCAAGGCCTTCGAGCAACACGGGCTCTCCGTCCGCATCGCCGAGTGGATGATGGGCGCGGTCGGTTCGCTCGACCACCATCCCGTCGCGGTACTCGGCCTCCTGCTGACGACCACGGTCCTTTTGACCCAGGTCATCAACCACGTCGCCGCTGGGGTCCTGATGGCTCCGGTCGCGCTGTCCCTCGCCGACGCCCTGCACTGGAGCGACCGGCCCCTGTTGATGGCGGTCGTCACCGGAACCAGCTTCGCCTTCATGTCGCCGGTGGCGCACCAGGCGAACGCGATGGTGATGGGGCCGGGGGACTATCGCTACCGCGACTTCCTGCGCGCGGGCACGCCGCTCACGGTCCTGTTGATCGCGCTCGCAACGGTCCTGATCCCGATCTTCTGGCCGATCGGGCTGTAGGCCGGCCTCAGACGATCCGTTTCCCGAGCCCGGACAGAACCATGTCCACGGCGAGTTCCGCGGTGCGATTGCGCTCGTCGAGGATCGGGTTGATCTCGGTCATCTCGAGTCCGAGCAACCCGCCCGACTCGGCGGCGTGCTCGAGCATCAGGTGCGCCTCGCGCTGGGTCACACCGCCCGGCACCGGGGTCCCCACTCCGGGGGCCACGTGCGGATCGCAGCCGTCCAGGTCGAACGAGAGGTGAAAACCAGCCGTGCCCTCACTCGCGATCTCCACCGCCTCGCGCATCACGCGGTCCATCCCGAGCATGTCCACCTCGCGCATCGTGTAGGCCTTCACGCCGGTCGTGCGAACGAGCTCGCGCTCGCGCTCGTCGACGTCGCGGATCCCGATCAGCACGGCATTTTGCGGCGCGACCATCGGGAGCCGTGGGCCGAGGGAGGTGAGCTCTCGCGGGCCGTGACCGATGCAGCATGCGAGCGGCATCCCGTGGACGTTCCCGCTCGGACTCGTTTCGGGGGTGTTCATGTCCGCATGGGCGTCGAACCAGATCAGCCCGATGCGCTGCTCACGGGACGCGTACCAGCGGCTGATGCCCGCCACGGTCCCGACCGCGATCGAGTGGTCGCCGCCGACGACGAGCGGGAAGGAGCCCGCATCGAGGATGCGCTCCACGCGGTCGGAGAGACGGCGACAGCACTGGGCGATCGGGCCGAGGAAACGCGCACGGGGGTCGCGAGCTTCCCGCGATTCGGGCCGGCGAACCGGGACGTTCCCACCGTCGGTGAAGGTGTGGCCGAGTGCCGCGATGCGGGGCCCGAGGCCCGCGATACGGATCGCGCTCGGGCCCATGTCCACCCCCCGCAGCCCGCCGCCCAGGTCCATGGGCACGCCCAAGAGCTCGACTCGTTTCGGTTCCATCCGCGCGACTCTACTCGCGGGAAGCGCTCTCCGCAGCCTCCTCTTCCACCGCGCTGTGCTCGAGCGCCCCCAGGAGCGCCCCCTGCAGCACGGGGTCACGCTCCTCGCGGCCCTCGGCGAGACGCTCCGCGAGCGGGAACCCACCCGCGCGTCCGAGCGAGAAGCCGACGCGGCGCGCGACCTCCGGGATGAGGGGCGGCGCGGCCTCGATCTCGGCGGCGACCCCGCGATCCCCGAGTTCGGCCAAGAGGAGGCTCCCCGCGAGCAACCCCGCCCCGAAGCCGTCCCCGAAGAACGCCGCCAGCGCAAGGTCCGTGGCCTCGGGGCGTCGGTCGTCGAAGAGCACCGCGGCGAGGAGCGGGTCCCGACTGGGGTCCGCTTCGTTCGGAAAGAGGGCTGCCACCGCGGCGATGTCCTCGGGTTCGGGATTCGCACCGAGAGCGCGCAACACATCCTCGAAGACCTCATCCGGCGTGCGCGGGTCGACGAGGATTTCGCGCAGCAGTGCGTGGTCCAGGACGCGCCCCGCTCGCGCGAGACCGATCGCGATCTGAACCCGTTCCTCTGGGGTCAGGTCGTCTCGGCGGGCGACCCCCGCGAGCAGGCGCGCCGCATCCCGCGCGTCCGCCACCCGACCGAGGGCCCCGATCAGCACCGACCGCGCCTGCCCGGGTCCCCCGTCGAGGATCCCGGCTACGTGTTCGCTCGCCCGCTCGTCCCCCAGGCGCAGGAGCGCGACCCAGCCCGCCATCGCGACCGGGGAATCCCGAAACTTGGGGGCGATCCTCGAGACCATCTTCCACACGGTGTCACGGAGTCGATCCTCACCGAGGTCCCCCGCGGCCCGAAACAACGCCGTCCAGGAGAGGGGCTCGAAGCGCTTGTTCGCGCGCGCGAGCCACGCCTTCGGAGGCCGCTCGCCCTGGCGGACGAGGAGCGCCGTCGCGGGCTCGATCTGTTTTCCTCCGGCGCGCACCGCCGCTTCGAGGACGGCGACGAGCGCGTCGCGCTCGTGTCGAGCCGGCCCGCTGGGCGCGCCCTCGAGAAGCGCCGACCACTGGTCGGAATCCGGCTGCCACCCCTCCTCCTCGATGCGGCGTCGAACCGCCTCGGGATGCACCGCGATCGCGGCCCGAAGGACGGAAGGGCGGGGATCGCCACGCAGGATCTCGAGCACCGCGTCGATGTCCTGGGGAGAGTCCCGCCAGTCCAGCGCGCGCAGCACGAACGCATCGAGGAACACCGGGTCGTCGGCGAGCTCCGAGAGCAGGTGGTCGCGCCAGCGCAGCCCGTCGACCAGTCCGAAGGAACGGGCCGCGTGCCAGCGCAGCGTGTAGTAGGTCTCGAGCTCAGCGATCGAATCGGGGAGATCGCTGAGGCTCGTCGGATGCCCGATCGAGCGCAGGAGATCCCCGTAGGGTCCATCGAGACCCGCGAGGAAGCGATCGAGTTCCGGCTGCGCTCCGGGGACACCACGCTCGGCGGCGCGCACCAGTGCGATCAGGAAGGCGCCATCGAGCCCGGGAACGCCGCCCTCGACGAGGCGCGCGAGACTTGCGAGGGCCGCCTCGGGCCCTTCCCCGAGCGCAAGGATCGCGGCACGGCGGTCCGCGAGCGCTCCGGTGCTGGCGAGGGATTCCAGGAGCCGGACATCCCCGGACCCGCCGCCGGCGCCGAGCGCGAGGTAGGCGCTCCTGCGCTGGATGTCGGGGGCGTTCGGATCGTCGAGCACCGCGCGCGCACGCTCGGCCGAGCGGGCGGTGAATTCGACGCGCCCGTCCCGCTCGCGCAGCGAGGCGAGTGAGACCGTTTCCGTCTCCGGGGAGTCCGGGCCGCTCCCCGTCCCAGCTCCTGCCTGGGGAAGCGTGAGGAGGAGCGTGAGGGCGAGGGAAAGCATCAGCGGAAGAAGGGGACCGCCGGAATCATCGGCCGTCGCCCGCGCCGTCCTTGGGCCCTTTGCCCGGATCAGGGCGCAGGAAAACCACGACCTCGAGCGCACCGGGCGCCAGCGGACGCAGGAGATTGCGGCCGACGAGCCCCTCGGTGTCGCTGTGGGCGATGAGTTCCCCCTGGGTGCCGGGCGCGAGACCGCGCAGGCGGAAGCGACCGTTCGCATCGCTCGCGGTCCGCGTTCCGTCCCCGAGTTCGATCCAAGCACCCTCGACCGGGCGGCCGGTCCGGGCATCGAGGACCGTGCCGAGCACTTCGGCCGATCCGGAACTCGCCTCGCTCGGGGCTGGCTGGGTCGGCCCCGCGACGACGCCTGCGCCGCCGCACCCGCTCAGCACCGAGAGGGCGAAAACGGCAGCCCCCTCCGCGACCCGAATCCATCCCCTCGTTCCCATGACGCGTCTCCTCATACGGGGTCCCCGAGCATCGCCACGAGTTCCGCTCGGCGTTCGTTCATGAGCTCCTCGGAACTCGCCTCGAGGTTCAAGCGCAGGAGCGGCTCCGTGTTCGAAGCCCGGACGTTGAACCACCACCACTCGGGGTCGTCCACGGTACCGAACTCCACCGTGATACCGTCGAGGTGGTCGACCTTGCCCTCCGCGTAGCGCTCCTCGAGGCTGGCGATCATCGCGTCCTTGTCTTCGACGCGGAAGTTCACCTCTCCGGTGGAGTGGTAACGCCGCAGGGGCTCGATCAGCTTGCTCAACGGCTGTCCCATCGGTCGAGAGGATCCCATGTACCCGAGCGCGGTGACGAACGCGATCTCCCCGGAGTCGGACACGAAGTTCTCGCCGAAGTAGAAGTGCCCCGACAGCTCGCCTCCGAACTGGATGCCCTGCTCGCGCATCGTCGCCTTCATGAACGAGTGGCCGACGCGTTCACGCACCGGAGTTCCGCCCGCCTTTCGCACTTCCTCCTGCACGACCCACGAGGAACGCAGGTCATAGATGATGCCGGTGCCCGGGAATCGCTCGAGGAAGACCGGTGCGAAGAGCGCGGTCATCAGGTCCGCCCCCACGGTGCGCCCGGTCTCGTCGACGAAGCAGCAACGGTCCGCGTCCCCGTCGAGGCAAACGCCGAAGTCCGCCCCCTCGGCGCGCACGGCCTCCTGGGTGAAGGCCAGGTTCTCCTCCTTGAGCGGGTTCGCCTCGTGGTTCGGGAAGGTTCCGTCCAGCTCGAAGAACAGGCGCTTCACCTTCACGTTCGGGAGTCGCTCGAGGACCGCCGGCAGGGTGTGGCCGGCCATACCGTTCGAGGCATCGACGACGACCTCGAGCTCGCGCTCGATCGTCGCGAACCCGGCGACGTGCGCCGCGTACGCGTCGAGCATGTTCGCGCTCTCCTCGCGACCGCGCTTCTCTCCCGGACCGGGGTAGGGCCCGGCGCACATCGTCTCGAGCTCGGCGATCCCGGTGTCCCGGGAGACCGGGCGCGCCCCGGCACGGCACAGCTTCATCCCGTTGTACTCGCCCGGATTGTGACTCGCGGTGACGCACAATCCCCCGTCGCACTCGATCGTTCCGATCGAGAAGTAGGTCATCGGGGTCGATGCGAGGCCGAGTCGCACCACGTCCGCTCCCGCGTCGCGCATCCCTTCGGAGACGGCATCGGCAAGCTCGGGAGAGTGCGTGCGCATGTCTTGCCCCACGACGAGACGACGCGCGTTCAGGAGCTTGGCGAAGTGGTATCCGATCTTGCGGGCGAGTTCGGCGTCGAGTTCGCTCGGAACGAGGCCGCGGATGTCGTAGGCCTTGAAGATGCCCATCGTGGTCGGGGGTAGGGGGAGGTGGGGAGTGGGGTGGCTGGAGTCGGAACAGGATACGGCATCGGCCGCGGCGGCGGTCCCTACTTCGCTGCCGTCTGCAGGACCGCTCGCACGCGGCCGAGCGCGGTCAGGATGTTTTCGAGACTGCTCGCGTAGGAGAAGCGCAGGTAGCCCTCGCCGAAGGAACCGAACGCGGTTCCGGCCACGGTGGCGACGCCGGCCTCGTAGAGCAGGAGGTCCTGCAATTCGCGCGAGCTCATCCCGGTCCCGGTGATGTTCGGGAACGCATAGAAGGCGCCCTTCGGCATCACGCAGCGGAACCCGGGGATGGAGTTGAGTTCCTCGACGATTCGCACGCGACGTTCATCGAAGGCTGCGACCATCTCGTCCACGGGATCCTGGGGACCGCGCAGGGCTTCGATGCCGGCGATCTGCACCGGAGCCGAAGCGCATGAGTTCGAGTTGATCTGCAGGCGCTCGGCATCGTCGATCAGGTGCTTCGGCCACAGGCCCCAGCCGAGGCGCCAGCCGGTCATCGAGAAGGTCTTGCTCCACCCGTCCAACAGGATCAGGCGATCGCGCAGCGACTCGAACTGGAGGAGCGAGTGGTGCTCGGCTCCATAGAGCAGGCGCGAGTAGATCTCGTCCGCGAGTACGGTCACGTCGGGGTGGCGCTCGAGCCCGGCGACCAGGACGTCGAGTGCCTCGCGCGTGACCACGCCCCCTGTCGGGTTCGCCGGGCTGTTCAGGATCAGCAGGCGCGTGCGGCCCGTGATCTTCGCGAGGACCTCCTCGGGGTCGAACTCGAACCCCTTTTCCTCGAGGAGCCCGTAGGGCACGGCCTTCGCGCCGGAGAACTCGATCATCGACTCGTAGATCGGGAAGCCCGGGTTCGGGTAGAGGATCTCGGTCCCTGCCTCGCCGAACATCAGGACCGCGAAGAACATGGTCGGCTTGCCGCCGGGCACGATCTGGATGCAATCGGGATCCACCTCGACGCCGCGGCGCGCGGCGATGTCCTCGGCGACAGCTTCGCGCAGCTCCGCGAGTCCCTTCGCCGGGGTATAGAAGTGGTAGCCGTCACGCAGGGCCTTGCATCCCGCCTCGACGATCGTCTCCGGAGTCCGGAAGTCGGGTGCGCCGATGCCCAGGTTGATCACGTCCTTGCCCGAGGCTTCGAGAGCCTTGGCCCGC
>DRLC01000114.1 GCA_011053145.1 Planctomycetota bacterium
CACCGGGACCCGGATAGGGAATCGGAGCGAGTAGCGGGGCGCGGATCCTACCCTCGATCCCCCGCCCCCGCCAATCGCGGTGCCCGGGCTGACTCAGTCGAACCTCAGTTCCACTCGCTGGGTCTCCCCGGCGCGGATCTCGGCCGTGGTCGTTCGTTCGACACCGTTCAGGGTTGCGTGGACGGTGACCGTGCCCACCGGGACCTGGCTGAACATCCAGGTTTGGTCTTCCATGAAGTGCTTCAGCATGCTGTTCGCGCCCTCGACCTCGACCTCGCCTGCGGCGAGGGAACCGTCCGGGCCGAAGAGCGAGAGGACGAGGCTTCCGGTCGGGAAGAGCTCGAGTTCGACATCGTGCGTCGTGCCCGCCTCAACGACCGCGGGAAGGACGTGCGATGCGAGGCTGTCCGACGCCCCCGACTTGCCGGCGAAGACCTGCGCCGGGCCCGGGAGCAGGCCCGAGCTTTCGAACACACCTGCTCGGTTCGTCATCCCGGCGAAGTGAATGCTGCCCTGGGCGTCGATCACCTGGACCCACGCGTTCGAGACCGGAGCGCCCTCGAGCGTCACGCGGCCCCGCAGCGTCCCCCCCTCCGGCAATTCGAAGTCGACGCCCCGCAGGACCGAACCGGGGGTCACCACGACGCCCTCGAGCGACATCCCGGCGACCGCCGATGCCGCGGGATTCACCTCGCCGCCCCACAGGAACTCATTTCCAGCCATCAGGTTGTAGGTGCCTCCCACGAGGTTCTCCAAACGGTAGCGACCCTCCTCGTCCGTCTCGACCTGGGACCACGAGAAGAACTCCCCATCCTCGTGCAGCTGCGGCTGCACCAGCACGGAGATCCCGGAAAGCGGCGCGCCGGATGCATCGCGGACGACCCCCTCGATCGCCCCCGGATCCAGGGCGAAGTCGATGGGGAAGTCCTTCGTCGCGGGGACCGTCTCTGTCATCTGGACCCCCGAACCCGAGCCATAGTCGAAGTACGAGAAGCTGTAGCGCCCTGGGTGCGGGAGCATGAATTCATACCTGCCGTCCTCATCCAGATCGGAAGAGAAGCCCCATCCGACGTCCTCCCCCATCACGCTCGCACTGACCACGCCCTGGGTGGCCGGCTCGCCGTGCACCGTCACGACGCCGTGCACACGGATGAGATCGAACTCATCGAAGGAGAGCACCACGTGGACCGTCTCCCCCTCGTCGACGGTCACGGACTCCCCGCGCTGGAGGAGATCGACCAAAGAGGGGTCGGCCTCCTCGCCGAAGATCTCGACCGCGTCCTCGAGGGTTCCGTCCGCGCTCAACTGACCACCGCCCGGGGCGACGTCCTCGATGCGAAACCGACCCTGCTCATCGGTCCAGGCCGATTCCGGTTCATGAAAGTCTTCCGGCCAGTAGGTCACCTCGACCTGGGCGTCGGGGACGCCACCGGCGCCGAGCACCTCGCCCTCGATCACCGCCGCGCGACGAAGCTGGACCGTGAGTCCACCCTTCACCTCGGCCGGCGCCACGGACACGACCAGGGGCAGGGCGTCCGCATACCCCTTCGCCTCCGCGAAGAGCACCCTCTCCCCCGGCGCGACCTCCTCGAGGACGAACGTGCCGTCCTCCTCCGAACGCCCGGCTTCCTCCCCGCGGTCCCAGCTCCACTGCGAATCGCGGGAATCGAGGATCAGGACCGCGTCGGCGACCGGCATCCCGTCCGGCGCGAGCACGCGGCCGGCCACGGTTGCGGAGCGCGCGAGCTCGATGCGGAGCGGGACCTCCTCACCCGGCAGATGGATCGTCCGAGGGTCGGACCGGCCGAAGCCCTTCGCGGTCACGATCACCTCGAAATCCCCCGAAGGGAGACCTTCGGCGACGAAGGCTCCGCCGGGGTCCTCGAACTCCTCCGAGAAGAGACTCGGACCGAAGGGACCGAACTCGCTCTGCTCCTGGATGGAGAGTCGGAAGGAACGGACGGGCGCTCCGAAGGAATCGACAACCACCCCCGAGAGCCGCTGCCCCGCGCCGAGTCGAAGGACCAGGTCGTGGGTCCCCGGTGGGACGTCCTCGGCGACGCCCCTCAGGCGCTTGCGCTCCGTCTTCTTGCGCACCTTCCCGGTGAGCGGGCTCGCCTCCTCGACCTTCTTCTTCTGGGTGAGGATCGCGGTCAGGGTCACGGGATCGTCTCCTAGGCCAGCGACCTCGAAGGCCCCGTCCTCGCCCGCCTGGATCCGGAGGTCTTTCAGGTCCGAAGCATCCTCGGGGTCCGGAACGGAGTATTCGACCCAAGCCCCGGCCGCGGGACCGCCGTCCGGGAGTACGACCCGGCCGCGGATCGACGCCCCACGATCGAGCACGATGAGCAGATCCCGCACCTCGTGGCTCTCCGCGAGCTCCGGCACGTCGCGTTTCAGCGGCAAGAAGCCGGCGCGCGTGATCCCGAGCGACACATTCCCATGCTCGATCGCGCCGATTTCAAAGCGGCCCTCTTCATCCGTCCGTTCCCCGCTCTGCCAGCTGTAGGTCGATCCCTCCCCATCCGAGACGGCGACGTCGATCTCAGCCTCCGCGACGGGTCGCCCTTCGCGATCGATGACAGTCCCCGCGACGCGCAATCCGATCTCGATCTCGAACTCGACCTCCTCCGTTTCGCCAGCGGTGACGGAAACGCCGACCGGATCGGGACTGAGGAGTGTCGAACTCGAGAGACTCAGACGGTAGGTGATGGGCGGGAGGGCATTCACCGCCCCTTCGAAAGCCCCCGAAATCTTCGCATTTCGGTTCCCACCCCCCTCTGGATTCCAGAGGAAGATCTTCCCATCGACTTCCTCCGCGCGGATCTCCTTCCCGGGGGCCGGCACGAGACGGACGACGACCCGTCCTCCGAGCGACGGCGTGAGGACGATCCCTTCGCTCTCCTTCTTCGGCTCGATGCGCTGGCTCTCCTCGAGGAACAGGTACCGCGCGTCGAGTCGCAGCCTGCCCTTGCGCGTCTTCTTCGAGAACGCGACGCGAAAACGCCCGTCCGGGTCGACCCGGACCCGGTGGTCTTCGCCGTGCTCGAAACGGCGCCCGTCCGCGATGACCCAGCACTCCTCGTCGGCGGGCGTGCCGGGAGGGAAGACGACCCGGCCTTCCACCCAGAGCGCGTCGGCGAGCTCTTCCTCGTAGGCGCTCCTCGCTTCGCGCCGCGCACTCGCTGTCTCGCGGGTCTCGAGTTCGATCGCTTCCGCTTCGGCCGGGAGCGGGTCCTCGCGCGACGGGGCGAGCGGGAGGGGAGCCTCGGACACGGCCTCGGTCGTCTCGGTCTCGACGGGCGCCTCGACGCCCCTCGTCCTTCGCGCCCGGCCGTCGCCGTCCCCCGCGACCACGAAGACGATCGCGCCGAGCGCGACCAGACCAACGGCGAGCAATCCCAGTGCGAACCTCTGACTCATCGACGACTCCTCCTCTCCAGGGGACGTACCCAGCATACAGCGAGAGGTGACAGCCCGGAGGGAGTACGGAGTCAGGACCATTCCCTCCAGATTCCGTACTCCCTCCGGGCTGTCGCCTCGTCCGGTACAGTCTGGGGATGGGTGATCCGAAGAGCCTCCTTCGCCTGCCCGCGGGAGCGACCGTGGAAGAAGGGCGCGTGCTGACACTCGACGAGCACGAGCTGCACCACGCGCGTTCCCACCGGCTGCGCGCCGGATCACGGGCCCTGGGGATCGACGGGTGCGGGGCGGAGGTCCCGCTCGTCCTCGAACGGGTCGAACGCCGCAGCCTCACGGTTCGCGTCACGGGCCCCGGGCACCGAGTTCCCCGGCCCGGCACACCGGGCGCTCCACTGCCCTGGGTCGAACTCCTGATCTCGTGGCCGCGCCGCTCCCGCGCGGACGCGATGCTCTCCTCCCTCGTCCAGCTCGGCGCCGCATCGATCGGCGCCCTCGCGACCGAACGCCGCGGCCCCGAGCCACTGCCCGACGCCCCGCCCGCGCGCTGGACGAGCATCGCCTTCGAAGCCCTCAAGCAGAGCGGTCGCCTCTGGCTCCCCCAGTTCTCCGGCGCGGTCCCCCTCGACGAAGCCCTCTCCCGCCCAGGCCCCACCGCCTACCTCGACCTCGAGGAAGCGGCCCCCCTTCCCGGATGGCTCGCAGCCCAGCCCACCGGAACCCCGGAGGAGCCCCTGCGTCTCCTCGTCGGTCCCGAGGGGGGCTGGAGCCCGGCGGAGCGCGAACGCCTCCGCGCGAACTCGACCCCCCTCTCCCTCGGTCCGCACACCCTGCGCATCGAAACCGCCGCCGTGGCCGCAATGTCCTGCATCGCGGCGGCGTGGTCGGTCGCCCACGACGGAGACGGACCTTCCGGGACCTAGCCCGAATGGGTGGAGCGGCCTCGTCGAGGCCGTGGATCACAGTTCCGCGTCGAATCGTCCCGGAACTGCAACGCCACGTTGAAGAGCCGCACCAACCGTTTTGTCTAGCCGCAGGAGCGACAGGTGCTCGCACCGCGCACCTCGCTCGGGCGCGGCTTCGCATCGAAGTCCATGCGCGTGCGCAGCGAGAGGAACGAGTTCGCCGCAAGGATCACGTGGTCGAGGAGGGGAATGCCGAGGAGATCTCCGGAGGCCTGGAGGCGGCGGGTGACGGCGAGGTCCTCGCCGCTCGGCTCGGGATCGCCCGAAGGATGGTTGTGGACGACGATCAGCGCGGCGGCGCTGGAGCGCACCGCATCGCGGAACACCTCGCGCGGGTGGACGAGGGACGTCGTCAGGGTGCCGATCGAAACGAGGCGGAGCGCGCGCAGGCGGTGCTTGCCGTCGAGGTGCAGCGCGAGGAAGGTCTCTTGCTCGAGGTCCGCGAGGCGGGCGTGCAAGAGATCGAAGACACGCCGCGGCGTGCGCAGCGTGGGACGCTTCGCGGCGCGCGTCGCCTGAATGCGGCGGGCGAGTTCGA
>DRLC01000115.1 GCA_011053145.1 Planctomycetota bacterium
AGCGGCTCGCGCCCTCCGTGCTCACGAGCCAGATGTAGAGGTCGAAGGTCCCCGGGGCCACGTCTCGAACGACGTAGGTGTCGGGAGCTTCCTCGACGAACACCGGATCCCATGGACCGCTCGGGGGCGGAGGAACCCGGCGAGGCTGGAGGAGTCCGCGGAAGAGGTGCCAGTCGGCGCCCGGGTTCAGGGTGCGCACGACCAGGTTCGCGTCCTCGGGATCGAAGAGCACCTCCTCGGGAAGAGCCTGGAGCTCGACGACGACGGGGGACCAACCGCTGGTCCATAGGGTGAGCGCTCCGTAGGCGGGCATTCCGGAAAGGAGCAGCGTTCCGTCGCCGTCGCTCGGCCCGGAGGCCTCGTCTCCATCGCGGTAGGCGACAACCCCGCGAAGCGGTGCGTGGGTGCTGCGCACCAGACACCGAAGGGGGATAGGGGTGCTCGCCCGCTGGGCGTTGGATGTGGGCGAGGCAGCTGCGCGCTCCTGCGAGGTGCGCGGGGCGGAGATCGCCGGCCCAGCGGCGTTCCCAGCGCTTCGATCCGAGGACCGGTCCGCTGTTCGGGGGATGGGGGGGGAGCCCGCGGCGGACCGGCCGCGTCCCGCGGCTGCAAAATACGCGACCACCGCCGTGGCCCCGGCGAGGAGGAGGGCCAGGGAGAGACCCTGCCGGAATGGGCTCTTGGGAGCGCGCATGGGAAGGTTGTACCAGTGCCGGATCCATGCGCCAGGGAGCGGGAGAATCTCCCGCTCCGCGAAATATTCCCCGGCGCGCTCGGTGCCGCCCGCGCTGGGCACGACCGGGCGAGGGACGAGCCCGGAGAAGACTCCCCACGGGCCCCTGGGAGGGGGATCGGCGGGGCGCGACCGGACGCGGGGATTCAGCGACCCCGGGAACGGCGTTTGCCTACTCCCCGCACCGAATGACGTCGAAGGGCCCAGGGAGGGCGAGACGAGGTCATTCACCCTCACCCAAGCAACGCGCATCGCCATGGACACCCATCGATCGAAACACGGAACACTAGGAGTCCCGGCCGCACCTCTGTGGGGGGCTCTCGTCACGGCAGTGATGCTCTTCGGCGCCGCCTGCTCGAACTCGAGTGGAGCGAAGAAGACATCCATGAGCCTCACGGGCACGGTGACCGGTCCGGCTGGGAATGCAATCGCAGGAGCCACCGTCTACCTGATCCCGACGACGGCGGTCTCCACCCAGGAGATCACCGGGGCCGGCGTCCTCGCGAAGACCACCCTTTCCTTCGACGAGCCCCTCGAGGACGCGGTTGCGAACAGTGGAGCCACCTTCCCGCAAGCGGTGACCACGGCCAGCGGCTCCTACACGATCGCAACGGTCCCTGACGGGAGCTATTTCCTGTACGCGGAACCCGCGGCGACCGACACGGAGCACTTCCCCGGGGGGGACCACTGTCGGGAGGCCGCCGATGCGGTCGCTCTGCGCGCCACGACCCGAAACATCGTCCTCTCTTCGGGCCCCTCGGACGCAGCGACCTTTGTCGGCATGTCCACCTGCCTGACCTGTCACCCGGACGAGGAGGGGCAGAAGACGCATGCGCACCGGCTGGGCTTCGCGGTCCCTGGGAACCGGGGTCCCCTGCAGGACATCAGCCAGCACCCGGAGGTGGATGACGGCCTGACGTACTTCACCGAGTCCGCGGATTACACTGGCGGGACTCCGGTGTACATGTACGACCTGGATGCTTCACGCGGGTTCGACAAGTACCAGACGTCGCTGACGGATCCGAGTGGATCCGGCGGGGTCGTCTCGTTCAAGCTCTGGTTGTGGAAGGATACGGCGACCTCGGAATACAAGATCACGTTCGAGAACGTCGGCAACCCGATGGATCCGAACAACCTGGCCGAGCGCGTCGTGAAGCTGACCTACGGCGGTGCCGTGAACAAGCAGCGCTACATGCTCGAGTGGCCGGGCCTCAACGGTCTCTACCCCGTCCTCCAGTACCAGACCCATGGCGACGATTCGCGCTACGACCGAACGCGCCGCCAGTTCCGGGACTATCACCTGGACTTCTACGTGGACCGGAACGGAACCGACTCGGATGTTTCGGATGACGTGCTGAAGACTCCGGACATCACGAAGAACATTTCGCGCAACTGCATCGGCTGCCACGCGGGCAACTACACCCAATACACGGACGCGGTGACCGGGGAAGTTCTGGCGCACACGATCGCCGACCCGATGGGGACCTACGACATCGATGGGGACGGACTCATCGACGACCTCAACAACGGTTGCGAGAACTGCCACGGACCGGGTTCCGAGCACGTGGCGGCCAACAATGAGCGCTACGTGGTCGTGCCGGACTATCTGTCGCCGAGCCGGGCCAATCAACTCTGCGGTCGTTGCCACAACCGCCAGGAGGGGGCCGACCCGATCGGAAACGACCACCCGCTGAACGCGAACAGCGAATGGCCGAAGCCGGGCATCAGCCGGGCCGA
This sequence comes from Planctomycetota bacterium, assembly GCA_011053145.1. Taxonomy (GTDB): domain Bacteria; phylum Planctomycetota; class UBA1135; order UBA1135; genus DRLC01. The sequence continues at coordinate 2,471 of DRLC01000115.1, forward strand.
GTTCTTGGCCGACTACGTCGCCGATGACGTGAACGGCCCGAAGCAGAGCAAGTACTGGGCGGACTTCACGCACGCGAAGTCCCACCACCAGCAGTATCCGGACATGGTGAAGTCGGTGCACTACCGCAACCACAAGGAACTTCTGACCTGCTTCGATTGCCACGACGCGCACGGGGACACGGGCTTCGAACGCTCGCTCATCGCGGATCCCGAGGCACCCGATACCCCGCTCTGCATGACGTGCCACGCGGACGACATCTCGAGCACGGCCGAACACACGCAGGCGATGATCGGTGTGGCGCACGGAGCGGCCGTTGCGAGTTGCGTCGATTGCCACATGGTCAAGACGGCGAAGAGCGGGTCGGGCCAATACGGCTTCCTGCTCAGCTCTCCGACCGGTACCTCTGCCGACAACGACGAGATCTACATGGAGAACGACATCACGTCCCACGTTTTCGACGTCGTTCGCAAGACGAATGTCGGGACCCAGGGCGTGACCCCGACGAGCGCGATGCCGATCCCCTACACGCAATCCTGTGGAACGTGTCACGACCCATCGGACATCCAGAACCTGTGATGCGTTCCGCACCGGGGTGAGAGAGCCCTCGATGTGAACCCGGGGCCACCTCTTTCGATGGGGAGGTGGCCCCCCTGCTACAGGACCTGATGCCTTTCCATCTGGAAGCCCCGATCATGAAGATGCATCGCGATCAGGACGGATCCCTGGACAAGGGAGGAGCCACGCGGCGGGAGTTGCTCCGCGCGGCGGGAGCTGCCGGTTTCGGTGCGGCCCTCGCCGGTTGCGGGGAAGAGCGCGACGAGTTCGAGCCGAACAAGCCCGAGGTGCCGGGAGCCGGCGGCTGGGCCCTGGGGGAAGAGCGCCAGATCGCTACCGCGTGCGGCCAGTGTGAGGCCGGGTGTGGCGTTGTCGCGCGTGTGCTCGAGGGGCGCGTTTTGCATATCGCGGGCAACACGTCCTGCCCGATCAACCGAGGCGGCATCGGGCCGCGGGGTCTCTCCGGTCCCCAGGTCCTCTACGACCCCGATCGCATCCCAGGCCCGCTCGTCCTCGACGGTCCACGGGGGAGCGGACGCTGGAGGAAGCTCACGTGGGACGAGGGGCTCGCCATGCTGGTCGAGCGCCTTGCGGGCCTGCGCGAGGCGGGCACCCCGGAGCGGCTCGGGATCCTCCTGGGGCGCGAGCGCGGCTTCGTACGCGAGTTCTGGCAGCGCTTCGCCGCAGCCTACGGGACGCCGAACCTGATCGATGCCGGGCGCACGAACGACGGCGCACAGATCGCGGCGATGCGCGCCATGCAGGGGATTTCGGAACTGCCCGCGTACGACTGGGAGAACACGCGCCTCGTCGTGAGCCTCGGCTCCGACGTCCTCGACGCCTCCTGCCAGAACCTGCACTTCGCCAGGCTGCGCCGCCACGACCACGAACTCGGCGGGCGTGCGACAATCCTGCACATCGGCCCCGTCCTCTCGCGCACCGCGATGGATGCCGATGAGTGGATCCAGACCGAGCCCGGAACCAACGCGGCCTTCGCCCTCGGCCTCGCGCATGTCCTCGTCCGAGACGATCTCTTCGACCACGAGTTCGTAGCAACGCACTGTCTCGGGTTCGAACCGTACGAGGATGCCACCGGCCGCAAGCACCTCGGACTGCGAGAGCTGCTGGAGCGCTACACGCCCGAGTACGTGGGGCAGCTCACCGGTGCGACGCCGGAGAAGATCGTCGACGTGGCGCGGTGCTTGGCGGAGGTTCGTCCGTCCCTCGCGATCGCGGGCTCGGACGAGCTCAAGTCGCCCTCGGGGGTCCAGACCGCGATGGCTGTGCACGCCCTGAACGCCCTGCTCGGCGCAATCGACCGTCCGGGCGGCCTGCTCGTCCAGGCCTCCGCGCCGCTTGCGGACTGGAGCGAGTTCGAGCCGGATGAACTGGCGGAGGAGGGACTCGACCGCGAGCCCGTTTTCGCGGGGCTCGTCGGCACGAGCGCCGTCGCGGCGCCGCAGCTCGATCTCCTCCCCGAGGCGCTCCTGAGCGGAAAGCCGTACCGCTTCGACACGTTCCTCCTCGATACGACCAATCCCCTCTACTCTCGGGCGGGCCAAGATCTTTGGCGTCGCGCTCTCGAATCGATCCCCTTCCTCGTCTCCTTCTCGCCGTTCATGGACGAGACGACCGAGGAGCTCGCGGACCTGATCCTGCCGGATGACACATGGCTCGAGCGCATGGAGGACTCTGCGTCGGCGCCGAGCCTCGGACGTGCGGTCTTCGGGATGCGCCAGCCCCTCGTCGAGCGGTTGCTCGACACGCGCTCGACGGGGGATGTGATCCTGTCGCTGGCGAGCGAGCTCGGGGAAGGAGTGGGCGAGGCCTTCCCGTTCAAGGACTTCCGTTCCGCGTTCAAGAAACGGGTCGTCGGCCTCTACAAGGCGAAGACCGGGTCGATCGTCGAGTCGAAGGGGTCGGCCTTCTTGAAGCGGCTCTACGCGGAGGGGTTCTGGAGCGGGGAGGCGTACGAGTTCGAAGACTACGAGCGCGTACTCGCGACCGACTCCGGTCGCTTCGAGTTCTTCTCGAACCGAATCTGGGAGGAGCTCGAGGCCCGTGCCGAGGCCGTGGGGCAGACCATCGAGGAGTACGCCCGTGCGGTCGCCGGAGTCGACGACCCCGACCTCCTGTGCCTCCCCGGTCACCGTGAGCTGCCTCTCACCGCGGATGCGGAGGCCTTCCCCTTGCTCCTGCTCCCCTACCGCCCACATACCTTCGCGCGGGGGAGTGGGGCGAACCTACCCTGGCTGGCGGGCCTCGCCCCGTGGCATGGTCGGAAGGCGTGGGGGACCGAGGTGGAACTCCATCCCGAGACCGCCGCCAAGTACGGGATCGAGCACGGCCGGCCGATCGAGCTCGTCAGCCCGATGGCAGTGGTGCGTGCCTCGGCCTACCTGAACCCGGGGATCCGGCGCGGGGTCGTGCGGGCTCCACTGGGCGGGGGGCACCGCGCGTTCGGCCGCTTCGCCAAGGGGGTGGGGGCCAACGTGATGGAGCTGATCGAGCCTGGGCTGCGGGATCCACTCGGCGGTTCGTCCGTCCTACACGGTACGCGCATCACGATTCGGAGGGGAACGGTATGAGGATCGTCCAGACGACGACGCGCCGAAGTGTGCTGTCCATCCTGCTCTCCGGGCTAGCGGCGGCGACGACGCTCGTCCGACGCGCCGGAGCCGGGTTGCGTGCTCGGGTGGCCTCGAATGGGGGAGACGGACCCGTGGGAGCAGGAGGCCGGACGCGTCGCTGGGGCATGGCCATCGACCTGGACGTTTGCAGCGGATGCGGGGCGTGCGTGGTGGCGTGCCGGTCTGAGAACAACGTGCCGATCTCGGGGCCGGGGGATGCCTGTGACGGGGCCGCGCTCGAATGGATGAGCCTCATCCCGCGTCACCAGGAGTCCGAGTCCGGGAGCACCCTCCCCGTGGAGCTCCTGCCGACGCCGTGCTTCCACTGCGAAAACCCTCCCTGCGTCAAGGTCTGCCCGGTGAACGCGACCTATCAGAACGAGGAGGGGCTCGTCGCCCAGATCTGGGACCGCTGTATCGGGTGTCGCTACTGCACCGTCGCATGCCCGTACTCGCGCCGCTCGTTCAACTGGACGGAGCCGGAATGGCCGGAGACCTACCGCAACTTCCTGAACCCCGATGTGGCACTGCGGCCCGAGGGGGTCGTCGAGAAGTGCACGTTCTGCGCACACCGCATCCGACGCGTCAAGGAGGTCGCGGCCCTCGAGGAGCGTGAGGTCGTTCCCGAAGAACTCGAGAAGTTGACGGCCTGCGCGGAGGCCTGTCCGGCGGACGCGATCATCTTCGGGGACCTGAACGATGCCGCGAGTCGCGTCGCGCGCATGACCCGAAGCCCCCGGGCCTGGCGGATGCACGAGGAACTCGGAACCCAACCGAAGGTGTCCTATCTGACTCGGGACAGGAGGGAGCTGTGAAACCCCAGGACAGGACCCACCCGCCGCTGGCCTCCCTGCGTCTGCCGAAGCTCGGACCGCGGGGCATCGTGCTGCTCTACCTCCTGCCCCTCGCCTTCGTCGCGCTCGGGGTGTACGCCTACGCCCAGCAGCGCCTTCACGGCGACATCGTGACCGACATGCGAAGCGTCGGGCAGGGTGGAGCGGCCTGGGGGCTGTACATCATGTTCGACATCTTCTTCGTCGGACTCGCGGCGACCGCGATCGCGGTGACCACGGCCGCCCATCTGTTTCGCGTCCGCGACCTGCGCCCGCTCTCGAGGATCGCCGAGGTCCTCGCCGTGCTCTCGCTCGTCCTGGCCGGGATGTGCGTGATGGCGGACCAGGGAAGGCCGCTCGTGGCGCTGTGGAACCTGCCCCACTACGCGCGGACGATGTCGCCGTTCTTCGGCTCGTTCACCCTGATCGTCGGCGTCGGGGTGGCGGCGAGTCTCGTGATGCTCTACCTGGGAGGCCGCGGGGATGCGGCCTGGTGCGCTCGCAGCGGCGGCTCCGCGCGCTGGGCGTATCGGGTGTGGGCCTCGGGGTACCGGGGAAACCCGCGCGAGCTGCGACGCCACCGTCGCGCGCGATTCTGGCTTTCGCTGACCCTCTTTCCGTTCATCGTCGTCGCGTACTCGACCCTCGGCTTCGTGTTCGGCACCCAGGGAGGGCGGCCCGGATGGTACGGGGCTCTTCGGGCACCGAGCATGTTGGTCGTGGCCGGGATTTCCGGGGTGGGGGTCCTGCTCGCCGTTGCGGCTCTGCTCGACCGCCACCTCGAGGCGAAGGATGTCATTCCCAAGAGCGCCTTCGTCCGCCTCGGCGACGTCGAGATCATCCTGATCTCGGTGTTCCTGTACCTGCTCGCGGCCGAGGCCCTGACCCAGCGCTATGCGGGGCATGCCGCCGAACTCCGGGTCGCGAATGCTGTCGTGTTCGGGGTCTACGCACCCGCGTTCTGGGCGATGATCGGCACGGTCCTCGTCGCACTCGTGATGTTGGGGGTGCAGTTCCTGCGGCGCAAACCGATGCCCGCGCTCGCGGGTTGGGCCGGGGTGCTCGTCAACGTCGCGGTCGTGCTCCGCCGCTACCTGGTCGTCGTGCCCGCCCAGACGCACGGGCACTACATGGACTACCCCGAGGGGATCTATGTGCCGAACTGGATCGAGGTCTGTGTCGTCCTCGGCATCCTTTCGATCGGCCTTCTCGTGTTCGTGTCGTTCATGCGCTGGTTTCCGATCATTCCGCTGCACGCCTACTACGGCCGCATGCGCCAGGAGATCGAGCCCGAGCCGAGGCGCCGCGTGTTGCTGCGAGGGTCCCTGACGGGCCTGACCTTCGTCGTGGGCCTGGTCCTGGCCGCCTTCGGCCTGGCGATGTCCGCGCGGTTCGGGACCGAGCCGTTCCTCGACCCGATCGTTCCGTTCAGCCCGGTGATCTTCATCGTGGGGCTCGTGATGACGATCTACACGGCCGCCGTCTACGTGGTCGCACCTCCCGGTTGAGTTCGATCCGCGCTATCCTTCCGGAATGCCCGCGGAATCTCCCCGTCCCGATCGCATCGACCTCGAGTCGAAGATCGCGTTCCTCGAACACACCGTCGACGCCCTGAACGAGGTCGTCGTGTCCCAGGCCGCGACTCTGGATCGGATGAGTGCGCGGCTCGCGCTCCTGGAGCAACGTCTCTCCCAGGACCGCGGGGAGGGGATCGGGGATGGAGCTGCGAGCGGGGACCTCGAGGCCCACCGGCCCCCGCACTACTGAGGGACGCGCCGTGCCCCGCGGAGTTGCAACCGGTACGCGACCAGGCCCGTGACGAGGACCGCGATCGCGGGCCAGAGGGCGGCCCCTGCCGCGACGAGTGCGAGTCCCGAGAGGGCGAGCACGAGCGCGAGGAACAGGAGCGGGACGAACGGGAAACCCGGGATCGGAATGCGATCCGGGCCTTCCGCCGCGCGAAGGCGCAGGAGTCCGATCACCGAAAGGGCGGTGAAGAGTCCCAGGATCCACCCGAGGTTGGTGAGCTGCGAACGAAGTCCGCTGCTCCAGAGGACGAGGGTGCTGAGGCCCACCTGGAGCCAGATCGCCTGGGCCGGAACGGCGCCGCGGAACGCGAAGCACGACGGGAAGAGCCCATCCTCCGCCATGCGGGCATAGACCCGCGGTGCGATCATCACCATCGACGAGATCGAGGTTACGAGCGCGAGGACGAGGATGGCCCGGACGAAGGATTCGAGCGCGCTTCCCCCGAGAGCGCGGGCTGCGACCGCGGCGACATCCGGTTGACCGGCGAGTTCGTCGATCGCAGCGGCGTGGACGAAGACCCAGTTCAGCGCGAGGTAGAGGAGTGTCGTCACGAGCGTCCCCCAGCGCAGCGCGCGCGGCACGCTACGGCCGGGCTCACGCGCTTCACCGGCGATGTAGACCGCCGCGTTCCACCCCGAGTACGAGAGCGATACCCACATCAGCGTGACCGCGAAGGTTCCTAGCTCGAACCGTGGTGGGGCTGCGGCGACTTCGGCGGGGAGGGCGCTCGCTCCGATCGCGACCAGAAGGACGAGCGCACAGAGCTTCGCGGCGACCACGAGGTTTTGCAGCAAGGCCCCCGGCCCGAGGCCGCGGGAGTGCACGAACCCCATCCCGGCGATCGCAGCGGTGCCGATCACGTCGGGAGAGATGCCGACGGGGAGCATGGGTTCGAGGTAGCTCCCACATGCCTGGGCCGCGAGCGCGATCGCACCCGTGAACCCCGCCCAAAGCGAAACCCACCCCGCGAGGAAGCCGAGCATCGGGTGCAGGGTGCGGGACAGGAACAGGTACTCACCGCCGGACTCCCGCAGCCGGCCCGCTAGGGAGCCATAACAGAGCGCACCGAGGAGCGCGATGATCCCACCGAGGACCCAGGCGATCATGACCCGGTTCGGCGAGCCCAGGTCCGCCAACGCGAAGCCGGAGGTCGTGAAGACTCCGGCTCCGATCATGTTCGCGACGACGATCGCGACGAGGCTCGGCACGCCGAGCCTTCGCCTCTCGTGCTGTCGCCCGTCGGACCCGCTCGGCGCCGCGGCCACGCTCACCCTGGGCTCCGGAATCGGTGCGGTACGCGGGAAGGGCTCATGCAGCGGGAGAGGATACCGAGCCCAGGGCCGGGATCGAGCCGGGGAGGGGGACCCACGCTGCGCTCTCCGGCCCCAGCGCGGGTTTGCGTGGAACTCCAAGTCCCGGGCGAAGACTCCAGCTCGCGGCGGAGTGCCCTTCCCGCCCGGGGAACGACCTCAGGAATCGCCCAGGAGGTCTCTCCGTCGGTACGGGGACGGCCGCGGAGCACGGATCTCGCTCGGTGGGCGGGATGGCTCCCCGAGTAGGACTCGAACCTACGACAAATCGGTTAACAGCCGATTGCTCTACCAACTGAGCTATCGGGGAACGGACGCGAAGAGGCTACCCGGCCAGGCGGCTCCGTCAAGGGGGAGACGCGGGTTCCTCGAACGATCGGAACGCAGGGGGCGTCCCCGGGAAGAGGCTCGCGAGGTCGGCGGCTCCGAGGCGGGTGGGCCGGCGCGTGAGCCGGGCGGTGGGGAACAGGGGGAGCACCGAGCGCGCGGGCAGGGGGCCTCGGGTCGGGACCCCGGCGCTGGACGCGGCCCAGTGGACGATGCGCTCCGGATCCGCGCCGGCTTCCCGCAGCGAAACCAGGGAGCGCGCGGCGTCGCGCTTCGCGAGACGGCGGCCGGCCTCGTCGAGGACGAGCGGCACATGGACCCAGGTCGGGTGCGGAAGGCCGAGCGCGTCCTGGAGTAGAACCTGGCGCGCGGTGCTCGGGTCGAGGTCGTCCCCGCGCAGCACCTCGTTGATCCCGACCCGCGCGTCGTCGACCACGACGGCGAGCTGGTACCCGAGCACCCCGTCGCGACGCGCGAGCAGGAAGTCGCCCGCGTCCTCGGAGACGTCCAGGGAACGCGGACCGAGGAGCGCGTCCGTCCAGGTCACTGGCCCGGGGGGGACGAGGAACCGTATCCCGGCGGGGCGCCCGGTCGCGCGCTCGGCCTCTTCCACGCTCGCCCAACGCCCGCGGCAGGTCCCGGGATAGCGCAGCGTGCCATCCGAAGCGTGGGGAGCGCTTTGGATCGACTCGATCTCACGACGCGAACAGGTGCAAGCGTAGGCGCGGCCCGAGTCGAGGAGCTGGCGCAGCGCGCGCTGGGCCGGACCGGGGTCCGTGGACTGCAGGAGCGGGCCCTCGTCCCAGTCGAGGCCGAGCCATTCGAGGTCGGCGAGGATTCGATCGACCGCGCCGGGGAGGGTGCGCGCGGTGTCGAGGTCCTCGATGCGAAGCACGACGCGGCCCCCCCGGGATCGAAGGCTCCACCAGGCGAGGAGGAAGCTACGGGCGTGGCCGAGGTGCAGATCCCCGGTGGGGCTCGGGGCCAGCCGACCGACGGGAAGGGAGGACCGCACGATGCGCCGGGTCAGGAGCCGACCGATTCCCAGCCGCCGCCACGGGACGCGGAGCAGCGCGCGGCGTCGAGAACGTGCTGGACCGCGAGCCCGTCGGCGAAGGTGGCGGCGCCCGCGATCGGGTCCCTGGGGGAAGCCCGGAGTCCGTCGATGAGCGCGCGCAAGTACAGGGGAAGTGCGCGGGAGA
>DRLC01000116.1 GCA_011053145.1 Planctomycetota bacterium
GATCGGCCCGTAGGGGGGGCCTGGCCCGGGTTGCCCACGAGCCTGGCTCGCCCCCAGCATTCCGATCCCCCTGTGAACTCCCCATGAAACCCCCGCGCACCTCCTCGCTCACCCTCCTCCCCCTGTTCGGTCTCCTCCTGGGCCTTGCGGCCTGCGGGGGGGAGGATCCGGGGACCCAGGCTCCCAAGACGCCGGCTACCGCCGATGCCGCGCCCGCCTCGGGCGAGGCTGCGAACCAGGCCCCGAAGGCCGAGGAGAAGGTCGTCGTGCCCGGCCTCGGGGACTACAAGACCGAGTCGAAGACCAAGCCCGTGACGCGCCTCTTCAAGGCCGCCAATGCGGGCAACGTGGAACTCGTCAAGGTGATCCTCGAGGACGGGGAAGACCCGAACGAGACCTTGGATGACGGCCTGGCGCCGATCCACGTCGCGAGCGGGAACGGCTTCCTCGACTGCGTCGAGGCGCTCCTCGACGGAGGAGCCGACCCCGATCTCCCCCAGGCGGCCGGCGGAACCGCGCTGCACGTCGCGATCTTCGCCGGACGTGTCGACATCGCGAACCTGCTCCTCGACCGGGGGGCCAGCGCGACCGCGACCGACAAGTCCGGGACGACGATGCTGGACGCCCTCGCGATCGGGCGGCTCACCGAGGAGGACCGCGCCGCCCTCGCCACGCGCCTCCTCGAGAAGGGAGCCGACATCAACGCGGCGACCAAGGACGGAGCGACAGCGCTCGCCTACGCCGTGAGCTATCAGCTCCCCGACTACGCCCAGTTCCTCATCGATCACGGAGCCGACCTCGAAGCCGCGGACATCCACGGCTTCCGCCCGCTCCACGTCGCCACGGTGAAGCGCGACCTCGAGATGGTGAAGCTTCTCGTCGGTGCCGGAGCTGACGTGAACGCGAAGAACAAGGAAGGCGCCGCCCCGATCAACCTCGCCGCCCACGCCCGCGATGAAGCCATCGTGACCTTCCTCAAGGAGAACGGCGCCGCCTAGGGGTCCCGGAACGCCTTCCGCGCCGCTCGCACCTAGACTGGGGCACCCCCCCAGCCCCGACTCTCCCCATGCGTACAGCGCGCGCCCTCTTCCTGCTCCCCCTGGCGGCCTTCGCCGCCTGTGGGGATTCGTCGGCTCCCGCCGAACCCGCACACGAGACCGCGGGGCCGAGCGAGTTCGTTCCACAGCGGCCCGAATTCGAGGCGATCGCCGAGAAGCTCGCGACCGGCGACAGCGAGCTGCTGAGCAAGACCCTCTCGATCCGGATGCGAGCCGCGCTCGAGAATCCCGCGCTCACCGGCAAGGACCGGCTCGGGATGAGGATCGCGCTCGCGGGTCGCGTCCTGCGCGACGGCAATGTCGCCGAGGCGATCGAGATGTACAGCGCACTCCTCGCCGAGGCGAAGCCCGGTTCGAAGCGCCATCTCCAGGCAGTGCGCGACCTTGCGATCGCTCACCTCCGTGACGCGGAAGTGAAGAACTGCATCTCGCGGCACAACGCCGACTGCTGCCTGTTCCCGCTCCAGGGCGGGGCGCTGCACACCGTCGACGAGCCGGCGCGGCTCGCTCTCGAAGGTTTCCTCGAGTTCCTGAAGGCCAAGCCCAACCACCTGCGCACCCGCTGGCTCGCGAACGTCTGCGCGCTGGCCCTCGGGGAGCACCCGGACGCCCTGCCCCCCGAGCAGGTCGTGCCCGCATCCGCGTTCGCCTCCGAGTACGAGCTTGCGCACTACCCCGACATCGCCGGCAAGTTGGGCATCGACACGTTCAACCAGTGCGGTGGCGTGGCGACCGAAGACTTCGACCAGGACGGATTCCTCGACATCCTGACCTCGACCTTCGACCCGCTCGGAGCGCTGACGCACTACCGCAGTCGCGGTGACGGAACCTTCGAGGACATCTCGAGCCGCAGCCACGCGGACGATCAGCTCGGCGGACTCAACCTCGTGGCGGCGGACTACGACGGCGACGGCGACCAGGACGTGATCGTCCTGCGCGGGGCATGGCTGACCGTGGACGGTCGCATTCGAAACAGCCTGCTGCGCAACGACGGCGGAGTGTTCGTCGATGTGACCCGCGACGCGGGGCTCGCCGAACCCGCGATGCCGACCCAAGCCGCGGTCTGGGCGGATTTCGACAACGACGGGGACCTGGACCTCTACATCGCGAACGAGTCGATGGTGAAGGAGGATCCGAACCAGGACTTTCCCTCCCAGCTCTTCCGTAATAACGGGGACGGGACCTTCACGGACGTCGCGGCCGAGGCGGGGGTCACGAACGACTCCTACGGCAAGGCCGTCACGGTGGGGGACTTCGACGATGACGGCGACGTGGACTTGTACGTTTCGAACTTCGGTCCGAACCGTCTCTACCGAAACGATGGTGGGCTGCGGTTCACGGACGTCGCGCCCGAACTCGGGGTCACCGAACCGGAAGGCCGCAGCTTCGCTTCCTGGTTCTTCGACTACGACAACGACGGCAAGCTGGATCTCTTGTCGCTCTCCTACAGCGGGAGTTCTTCCGATCTCGTCGCGGAGAAGCTCCACCTCAAGCGCACTTGGCCGAGGCCGCGCCTCTACCACAACCTCGGCGGACGCTTCGAGGAGGTCGGAAAAGAAGCGGGACTCGACCGCTTCATCCTTCCGATGGGCGCGAACTTCGGCGACATCGACGGCGACGGCTGGCTCGACCTCTACCTGACGACGGGGGATCCTTCGCTCGAATCGATCGTCCCGAACGTGATGTTGCGCAACGACGGCGGTCGCACCTTCCAGGACGTCACGACGGCGGGCGGCTTCGGGCACCTGCAGAAGGGCCACGGCGTCTCGTTCTGCGATCTCGACAACGACGGAGACCAGGACGTCTACCACCAGCTCGGCGGCTTTTACTACGGCGACCGCTACCAGAACGCGTTCTTCGAGAACCCCGGCAACGGGAACCACTTCCTGACCTTGAAGCTCGTCGGGACGACGAGCAACCGCGACGCGGTCGGGGCCCGGGTCAGCGTCGTCGTGCGGACACCAGGGGGCACCCGGACGCTGCACCGTTCGGTCGGTTCACTCTCGAGCTTCGGCGGCTCGCCACATCGTCAGGAGCTCGGCCTCGGGGATGCCACCGGGATCGAGGAGGTCCGCATCCGCTGGCCTCGCACCCAGCAAGAGCAGGTCTTTCGCGACTTGTCGATGGACGCGTTCTATCGGATCGTGGAGGGTGAGGAGCAGCCCGAGCGGCTGGAACGAAAGCGCCTCGTCTTCTGAGCCATCCGCACCCCACCCATGAAACGCCACGCGACATCGAGTGCCGCAGCCGTCCTTCTGGCGGCTCTCCTCGCGGTCGGGTGTGGCGGGGAGTCCGCTCCCGATCTTCCCGGGGATCCGCCGACGGAAGAGTCCGCGTCCATCCCCGCGCCGCGTGATCTCTCGGCCCTCGACCCGGCCCTCGCGGATCGCGTGCGCGCCGCCCTCGCGGAGCTCCGCGCCGATGAATCGGATCCGGCGCGCTGGATGGCGCTCGGGATGACCTACGAAGCGAACGAGATGGGGAGCCTCGCGATCGAGTGCTACCTGCGCGTCGTCTCCGATCCGGCGCCGACGCTTCCGAAGTTGCTCCAGGCGAAGGCCTGGTCGCGCCTCGCGCAGACGTACGGGGTACTCGGCGACGTCGAGCACGCGATCGAAGCGATGCGCCATTCGATCGAGGCCGTGCCCGACTACGCACCGTCGCACTGGCGACTCGGGACCTATCTCTTCGATTGGGGCGATTTCGATGCCGCGCGCGCTTCGTTCCGGCGGGCGACCGAACTCGATCCCAAGCACAGCGGCGGCTGGATCGGTCTCGCTCGCATCCACCTGCAGGAGGACCGTCCCGAGCTCGCGGTCCAGATCCTGACGAAGCTCCTCGCCGGCAAGCCCAAGGACTCCGATGCCCTGCGCCTCCTGCGCACCGCCTACATCCAGGCCGGGCGCGCGGAGGAGGC
>DRLC01000117.1 GCA_011053145.1 Planctomycetota bacterium
CCACCGAGGAGGAGTGGGCCAAGAACGTCAACGAGAACCCGCACAACAACGAGTACATCGGGAACGGGCCCTACCGGATCACGACCTGGAGTACCCAGTACGTCGAGGCGGAGCGTTACGACGACTACTGGGACAAGGACAACCCCAAGTACGGGGGCTACCTCGACACGATCCGTTGGCGCTACATCAACGATGACAACGCCGCGTTCCAGGCCGCGATCAACGGAGAACTCGATCTCTTCATGCGTCTCAAGTCCGAGGACTACTTCGGCGAGGCGACCGAGACTCCGGAGTTCAAGAAGCGGCTCTACAAGGGCTACCTCTACACCGGTACGTATGGCTACACGGCCTGGAACCTGAAGCGGCCCTACTTCAAGGACAACGCGGTGCGAGAAGCCCTCGCCCACGCGTTCGACATGAAGAACTACGTGAAGACCCAGTACCACGGACTGGCTCGCGTGGTGACGGGGCCCCCCAACCGCTGCTCGCTCGCCTACGACAAGACGGTTCCCTATCCCGAGTACGATCCGGATCTCTCCGAGGAACTCCTGGCCGAGGCCGGCTGGTATGACCGCGACGGGGACGGGATCATCGACAAGGACGGGATTCCGTTCGAATTCGAGTTCCTGTACCCGACCGGCAACGAGGCCTCGAAGACCTTCGGGCTGAAGTACCAGGAGGCCGTGGCGGACCTCGGCATCAAGGTCAACCTCGCGAACCTCGAGTGGGCCACCTACCTCGACCGGGTCCTGGCACGCGACTTCGACGCGATCAACATGGCCTGGGTGCCCGGCATCGAGAGTGACCCCGAGCAGATCTGGCACTCGAAATGGGCGAAGGAGGGATTGAAGAGCTCGAACTTCATCTCCTACGCCGACCCCGAGACCGACCGGCTGATCGAGGCGATCCAGCGCGAACTCGATCACGACAAGCGCATGGACCTGTGGCACCAGTTCCACCGGCGGGTCGCGAGCCTGCACCCCTACTTCTTCATGTCCAACGTGCCGCGCAAGTTCACGATGGCCAGGCGTTTCCGAGGGTTCAAGACCTCGGTGATCTCGCCCGGCTATTCGTTGCGGCAGGTCTACCTCCCGGCCGGAACGCCGGGCACGCGAGCCACCCCCGAACGCGACTGACCCCGCGCCTTCCCCCCAAGACGCGCCGTGTTCGGTTACATCCTGAGACGCCTTCTGTGGATGATCCCGACGATGTTCGGGATCACGATCCTCGTTTTCACCGCGATTCGCCTGGCCCCCGGGGATCCCGCCACCGTGATGATCGGGATCTCCTCGGGAGGGGAGATGAAGGGCGACGTGGGGTACGAGGAACGCATCGAGAAGTTCCGGCACGAGAATGGTCTCGACCGGCCGATCTGGATCCAGTACCTGGGCTTCCTGGGTCCGTTCAACATCAAGCCCGACGGCCATCCGTGGTTCGGAGGGAGCGGTGCCGATCCGTGGGGAGGGCTCCTCGTCCTCGACCTCGGGCACGAGTTCCAGCGCAAGACGATGCCGATCATCGAGGAGCTCGGGAGAAGGCTTCAGGTGACGATTCCACTCTCCCTGATCTCGACGCTGCTGATCTACCTCTTCGCGCTACCGATGGGGATCTACTCGGCCGTGCGACAGGGCACGAAGCTCGACGCGGCGATGACGGTGATCCTGTTCATCCTGTACTCGGTGCCCACCTTTTGGGCCGGTTTGATGTTGATCCTGGCCTTCGGTGCTTCCGGGCTCCACTGGCTCCCCGTGCTCGGTCTGCACAGCAAGGACGCGGCGGATCTCGCGACCTGGCCGTACATCTGGGACACGATCGTTCATTCGATCCTCCCAATCGCGACCCTGACCTATGGAGGCCTCGCCTACCTCTCGCGACAGATGCGCGTGGGGATGATCGAGGTGATCCGATCGGACTACATCCGCACCGCGCGAGCGAAGGGTCTGAGCGAGAAGGTCGTCGTCATGAAACACGCGCTGCGCAACTCGCTCATCCCCGTCATCACGCTCTTCGCTTCGATCCTTCCGATCCTGATCGGAGGGTCGGTGATCGTCGAGCAGGTCTTCGACGTGCCTGGCATGGGCCGATATGCGTTCGAGGGCCTGATCGCTCGCGACTACGGAATCATCATGGCGACGACCACCTTCTCGGCCTTCATGACCCTGGTCGGGATCCTCCTCTCGGACATCGCCTACGCGATGGTGGACCCCCGCATCAAGTATGACTGAGCCGGGAGACAAGCAGGCGGACTTCGACGGCGGGGAGGCGCTCTCCCCGTATTCGAAGGACTATTGGGACCTGGTCTTCGAGCAGCTCGGGCGGCGCAAGCTCTTCAAGTTGGCGATCTCGATCCTGGCGCTGATCTATGCCAGTGCGATCTATGCACCGCTGCTGGGGAACGACCGGCCCTATGTGCTCGAAGCGATCGACTACAAGGCCTATGGCCAGGCGCAGCGGACCCTGTATCCGGTGGCCCTGAGCGTCGGGCGCCTCGTGCGCCAGGGGCCGGAGGGGTATGAGGCCGACAAGAGCGAGGGCGCGGAGCAGGACTGGGAGGGAGCCCTGCAGGCCGAGGTGGACGCGGCCGAGAATCGCATCGAGACCCTTCGGAGCTACCTCGGACCGGCGGATACGGAGTTGCTCGATTCCTTCCAGGAGAAGCTCGAGGCGAGCGTTGCAGCCGCTGGAGCTGGCAAGTCCGACGAGGCCACGGCGCTCTCGAAGGAAGCCAAGGAGATCGCCAAGGAGATCCGCACGGAGCTCGCCGCGGTCGACCCGGAGAACCCCGAGGCCGGAGGCCACGAGCTCGTGCCCCAGAAGAGCTATCCGCTCTTCGAGACGATCACCTCATCGGAGGTCTTCTTCATGGTCCTGTGGGCGTTCGTGCTCCTGTGGCCCCTCTGGAACGGTTTCTGGAATCGTGCACTCCTGCGGGGCGACCGGGATCGGATCCGCAAGGCGCGCCGGCCCAAGCTCGTCCTGGTGGTCGGGACCTCCCTCGCGGCGTCCCTGTTGTGGGGGCAGCTCGTCGGGGGCGAAATGGTCTTCGAGGTCTCGCCGCTCAAGCGTGGCCTGACGACGAATGAAGTCGTCGCGACGCGCGCGGTTTTTCCTCCCTTCTCCTACGGCTTCGCCGAAACGAGTTCGGGCGAGACCTTCCGGGCCCCGACCTGGACCGCCGAGAGCGAGATCGACGAGGAGGGATACTACGTGCGCGGGGCGCGCGTACCCGAGCCCGACCCGATCACCGGCTACAAGCCGCCCGGCGCTCCCGTCGAGGTCCGCTACAGCGAGCCCCCGCGCAACTCGCCCTGGCGCCACCCGATGGGGACCGATTCGGTCGGGCGTGACCTGCTCGTTCGCATGCTTTGGGGCGGTCGCGTGAGCCTCTCGGTCGGGCTCGTGTCGGCCGTGTTGCTCGTCTTCATCGGAACGGTCATCGGCGCGCTCGCGGGCTACTTCCGGGGCTGGGTCGACATCCTGCTCTCACGCCTGATCGAGATCGTGCTGTGCTTCCCCGCGTTCTTCCTGATCCTGATGGTGGTGGCGTTCATCGACCCGAACACGATCCCGCCGATCATCGCGATCGTGATCGTGATCGCGTGCGTGCGCTGGACCGGCGTCGCGCGACTCGCTCGCGGAGAGTTCCTGCGATTGCGCGAGCAGGAGTTCACCCTCGCCGCCCGTGCGACCGGGGTCCCCGCCCTGCGCACGATCTTCCGGCACGTGCTCCCGAACGCGATCGGCCCGATTCTCGTCGCGGGGGCGTTCAGCGTCGCGTCGGGGATCCTGACCGAGTCGGCGCTCTCGTTCCTCGGGTTCGGCGTGAAGCACCCGATTCCGTCCTGGGGGTCCCTCGTGACCGAGTCGCGCAGCGCGGAGCACTGGTGGATCCAGTTCTTCCCAGGCTTCGCGATCTTCGTCACCGTGGTCTGTTACAACCTCGTCGGCGACGCCATTCGCGACGCGGTCGACCCGAAGATGAAGGTGCAGTGAGGGCCGTCCGATGAGCGAACGAAACGGCGGAATGAAGCGCGGCGAGGTGCTGCTGGAGGTGACGGACCTGCGCACGCACTTCCGTGGCGAGGAGGGGGTCGCGAAGGCGGTCGACGGTGTCAGCTTCAAGCTGTTGTCGGGAGAGACCCTGGGAGTCGTCGGGGAGTCGGGATGCGGGAAGAGCGTCACCGCGATGAGCATCATGCAGCTCGTGCCCCAGCCCCCGGGCTTCATCGCCGGCGGCTCGATTCGCTTCGCCGGGCGTGACCTATTGTCGATGTCGATCGACGAATTCCGGCGCATCCGGGGCAACGAGATCGCGATGATCTTCCAGGAGCCGATGACCGCGCTGAACCCCGTGTATCGCGTCGGAGAGCAGATCGCCGAGGCGGTGCGGTTGCACCAGGGCCTCGACCGCGAGGCCTCGCGCGCGCGGGCGATCGAGATGCTCGACCTCGTGAAGATCCCGAGCCCCGAAAAGCGTGTCGACGACTACCCACACCAGATGTCGGGCGGCATGCGCCAGCGCGTGATGATCGCGATGGCGATGTCCTGCGGCCCCTCCCTCCTGATCGCCGACGAGCCGACCACCGCGTTGGATGTGACCGTCCAGGCCCAGATCCTGGACCTGATCCGCGGCCTCCAGCAGGAAACGGGAATGAGCGTCCTGCTCATCACCCACGACCTCGGCGTCGTGGCGGAGGTCTCCGACCATGTCGCGGTGATGTATGCCGGGAAGGTGGTCGAGTATGCGGCGGTGGCCGACCTCTTCGCGCAGCCGCGCCATCCCTACACGATCGGCCTGCTCAAATCGCTGCCGGATCTGGCGGCGCCAGGCGAGCGCTTGCACACCATTCCGGGCACCGTGCCGAGCGCCTTCCATTTTCCGAGCGGCTGTCGTTTCAGAACGCGCTGTCCGCTCGCGAGCGCCGAGTGCGCCGAGCGGGAGCCGCCGCTCGACGAGCTCCCCGATGTGGGCGGCCACAGCGTCGCCTGCCACCACCTGAAGGAGGCTGAGGCGCTGTGAGTCAGGCGACGCATACCACTCCCCTGATCGAGGTCCGGGAGCTGCGCAAGTGGTTCCCGATCCACAAGGGCATCATCCAGCGGCATGTCGGCGATGTGAAGGCGGTCGACGGGGTCTCCTTCGATGTCTTCCCCGGTGAAACGCTGAGTCTCGTGGGGGAGTCGGGCTGCGGGAAGACGACCGCAGCGCGCACGCTCCTGCGTCTCTACGAGCCCACCGCGGGCAGTGCGATCTATCACCCCAAGGGCGAAGCGGCCGTGGACCTCTTCAGTCTCGGGGCACGCGAGATGAGGCGCTGGCGCCGGGACCTGTCGATCATCTTCCAGGATCCCTACGAGAGTCTGAACCCGCGCATGAGCGTCGGGCAGATCGTCGGCGAAGGCCTGCTCGTTCACCGCGTCGTGCCGAAGCGCCAGATCGACGACCGCGTGGCTTCTCTGCTCGAACGCGTCGGACTGCGCGCGGAAACGCGCAACCGCTACCCCCACGAGTTCAGCGGCGGCCAGCGCCAGCGCATCGGGATCGCGCGTGCCCTAGCGCTCGAGCCGCGGTTCATCGTCTGTGATGAGGCGGTCAGCGCCCTGGACGTTTCGATCCAGGCGCAGGTCGTGAACATCCTCAAGGACTTGCAGGCGGAGATGGGGCTCAGCTACCTCTTCATCGCGCACGACCTGTCGATCGTGAAGTACATCTCGGATCGCATCGCGGTCATGTACCTGGGCCGCATCGTCGAACTCGGGACCACCCGCGAGATCTTCGAGGAGCCGCAGCACCCTTACACGAAGGCGCTCCTCTCCGCGGTGCCCGTGCCCGATCCGACCCATCGACCGGAACGCATCCTGTTGACGGGGGACGTGCCCTCGCCGATCGATCCACCCAGTGGCTGCCACTTCCGCACGCGCTGCCCGTTCGCGGAAGACCGCTGCCGCGAAGCGTATCCCGAGTTGACCCAGCTCACCGAAACCCACACCGTCTCGTGCCACCTGATGGACGGGACCGTGACCGACACCCAAGACGCACCCGCCGTGTCGGACGAACTCGCTTAGAAGCGAGAGGATCCAGCCCATGATTGCCTGTCTCTGTGTCTCCGCTTTGCTTTCGTCGCTGCTTCTCGGGTCGCCGGGCAGCGCTCACGCTCCGGCCGAGGGGGCTCGGAGCGAGAAGGTCCTGCACCTGCCGATGCGATCCGCGGGGCCGGGCAGTCTCGACCCGATCATGGGGTCCACGGTCTATGACAACCGCGCTTGCGTGAAGGTCTACGAGCAGCTCCTGCAGTACAAGTACCTCAAGCGCCCCTACGAACTCGAGCCGCTCTTGCTCGCGAAGATGCCGACCAGCGACGATGGGCTGACCTGGCATTTCGAACTCCTTCGCGGCGTGCGCTTCCAAGACGACCCCTGCTTCGAGGGAGGCAAGGGACGGGAACTCACCACCGACGACGTCTTCTACTCCTTCAAGCGCTTCGTCGACCCGGAGAACGAGCTCAAGAACTGGTGGCTTCTCAAGGACACGATCGTCGGCCTTGACGAGTACAAGGACGAGCAGACGGCTCGTGTGGAGGCTGGGAAGGCCTTCGATTACTCCGCACCGGTCGAGGGGTTCGAGAAGCAGGACGACTACCACTTCACGATCCGGCTCAAGGAGCCGTCCTACAGCTTTCTTTGGAAGCTCCCCATGTTCCAGTTCTCGATCGTGCCCCACGAGGCGGTCGAGCACTACGGCAAGCAATTCGCGCGGCATCCGGTCGGTACCGGACCGTTCCTGCTCGAGTCATGGGTCGAGAACAAGAGCCTCACCTATGTGAAGAGCCCGACCTACCACGGCAGCACCTTCCCGACCGAGTGGATGCCCGGGGACGAGGAACTCGGCATAGAGCAAGCGGCCGGCAAGCCTCTCCCGTTCGTGGATCGTGTGGAGATCACGATGTTCGTGCAGGAGAATCCGATGTGGCTCGAGTTCCTTTCCGGGAAGCTCGACTACACCCAGGTCCCGGCGGAGAACTACCTGGAGGCCTTCCACAAGCGCTCGCGCCGCCTCAAGAAGGACTTCAAGGAGAGGGGCATCGTCTCCCACGCCGTACCGCTGCTCGATTTCATTTTCCGGGCCTTCAACATGGAGGACCCGATCGTGGGGGGGTATTCGGCCAAGGCCCGCAAGCTGCGCCAAGCGATCGCGCTTGCGACGGACCTGTACGAGTTCAACAGCACCTTCTACAACAACACGAACATCATCTATGACGGGATGATCCCCCCGGGCCTCGACGGGTATCCGCCCGACGGCAAGGGGCCCGTCAGTTGGCTCGATCACGATGTCGAGCGCGCGAAGGCTCTGCTCGCGGAAGCGGGGTACCCGGGTGGCAAGGGCCTTCCGGTCCTCGACTACTACGTTTCTCGCAGTGGCAACATCCCGGAGCAGGCGGAGCTCTTCAAACGCCAGCTCTCGAAGATCGGCATCCGGCTCAACGTGCGCACCCTGAACTTCGCGCAGTTGATCGAGACGATCAACCGCAAGAAGGCGACCCTGTTCAGCTTCGCGTGGAGCAGTGACTACCCGGACGGAGAGAACAACCTGGCCCTGTTCTACGGTCCGAACGAATCTCCGGGCTCGAACCACTTCAACTACAAGAACGCGGAGTTCGACGCGCTCTACGAGAAGATCAAGAGCATGGGCCCCTCGCCGGAGCGGACCGCTCTCTACGAGAAGATGCGAGACATGGTAATGCGGGACACTCCGTTCATCGGGTCGATGGCCCGCACACGCTTCTATGTCGTGAATCCCTGGCTGCGCAACTACAAGCCGGACGAGACCTTCTACAACTGGGTCAAGTACATGGACGTGGACGAGTCACGTCGTCCGTGATCGCCGTTCGACTCTCTTCGGGATCATTCCATGTGGGCCTACATACTCCGCCGGCTGCTCTACAACATCCCGGTCTACCTCGGGATCATCGCGCTGCTCATGGTGGCGCTGCGCGTCAACGACCCGGTCTGGGGTTTCCTGGGGAAGAACGCGGACCAGGAAGCCTATGAGGTCAAGAAGCATGCGATGGGACTCGACCGCCCGTTCCACGAGCAGTACATCGGGTTTCTCGGTGAACTAGCAACCTTCGACTTCGAGCGGGAGAGTTGGACCCAGCAGGGTCGCACGGTGGGGGATCTCGTCGCGGACTCGATCGGCCCGAGTCTTGCGATCACGGTGCCTGCAATGGCGCTGACGACCCTGGTCGCTCTCGTGATTGCGATCCTGTCGGCCTATACGCGCGGGCGACTGCCGGACAAGTTCATGATGGTCAGTGCCGTACTCGGCATGAGCATCAGCTTTCTCGTGTACATCATCTTCGGCCAGTACTGGGGCGCGTACGTATTGAACGATCGCCTCGGGACGGAGGTGTTCGCAATCCAGGGATACGAGAGCGGGCTCGCGAACTGGAAACACTACTGCCTCCTGCCGGTGCTGATCAGCACGATCGTGGCGGTCGGGTATGACACCCGCTTCTATCGGGCGGTGATGGTCGAGGAGACGAACCGGGACTACATCGTGACCGCGCGCGCGAAGGGCGCGGGGAAGGGCAGGATCATGTTCGTCCACATGCTCAAGAATGCGATGATTCCGATCGTGACTCGGGTCATGATCACGATGCCCTTCCTGGTCATGGGGTCACTCCTACTCGAGGTCTACTTCAACATCCCGGGGATGGGCCGGGCGCTCTACAAGGCCATCTCGGAGAACGATTTCCCGGTGACCGAGGTACTCGTCGCGCTTTTCGCGGGAGTCTTCATTCTGACGGTCATCCTCACGGACGTGATCTACGCCCTCGTGGACCCCCGGGTGAGGCTGCAATGATCCGTCGCTTTCTAGGCTCGCGTGCTCTGCGCAAGTTCTCGCGCGACAAGCTCGCGCTCGTCTCCCTCGTCGTGATCCTGCTCTACCTTGGAGTCGCGGGCGCGGTCGGGTTCTTCGGATTCATCGACCGCGAAGATACGACCGATCGCATCGGTCCCGACAACCAGGTCGGGTGGTTCGAGACGCCGACCGTCGAGCAGCGCATCCATGCACTGGAGTTCTACCTCGACCAGATCGACGGCGCTCTCGGTCGGCGCGATCCCGCCAAGGCCCTCGCGGCGATCGATTTCTTCGGGCTCCGCCTGGCCTCGACCGACCCGGATGAGGTGGGGGAGACCCTCGACGAGGTGGCGGAACCGTTCGACGAGCTCTACGAGGTCCTCGAGGAGGACGCGTTCGATGACGACCCCGCCAACGAGGAACGTCTCGGTGACGTGGAGGAGGGCATCCTGGGGATGTTCGTCGAACCGGAGGGGGGAGCAGGGAGGTTTCGTCGCTTGGCCCTTGCCTTCGGGACCGATCGGCAGGGACGTTCGATCCTCTTGCGGGCGCTCTACTCGATCAAGGTGGCCGTCCAGATCGGGCTCGTCTCCGCGCTGATCTCGGTTCTCATCGGGACCCTCCTCGGTGGCGCTGCCGCGTTCTTCGGAGGCTGGGTCGATGCGGCGGTCGTCTGGCTCTACTCGACGTTCTCCGCGATCCCGTACATCGTGCTCCTGATGGTCCTCGCCTCGATGTTCCTCGGGAGCAGCTATGAGGGGACGCTCGTTCCGGTCTACGTCGCCTTCTGCAGCACGTTTTGGATCGGCCCGTGCCGCGTGATCCGGGGGGAAGTCATGAAGCTCCGCGAACTCGAGTACGTGCAGGCCGCTACCGCGGTCGGGTTCGGACGGATGCGCGTGCTGATGAAGCACGTCCTGCCGAACACGACCCACCTGATGTTCATCAACTTCTCGTTGCTGTTCATCGGAGCGATCAAAGCGGAGGTGATCCTGTCCTTCCTGAACCTGGGCGTGAAGAACGAGCCCTCCTGGGGAGTGATGATCAACCAGTCCCGCCAGGAGGTCATCTCGGGGTTCATGTGGCAGATCGGGACGGCGACGTTCTTCATGTTCGCGCTCGTCCTCGCTTTCAACGTCCTTTCAGATGCTCTCCAGGACGCCTTCGATCCCAAGCACGTGTGAGAGCCGGCCCCCGATGACGAAAGAGCCCATCCTGCGCGTCGAGCGCCTGACGACGTCCTTCCGGACGGACCGGGGAATGGTCACCGCGGTCGACGACGTCTCCTTCGACCTCACTCCCGGTGAGACCCTGGGAATCGTCGGCGAGTCCGGTTGCGGCAAGACCGTGACGAGCAAGTCGATCATGCGCCTCCTCCCCGACAGGATCACGCGTTACGGCCCCGAGAGCCGCGTCGTCTTCGGGGGCCGCAATCTGATGGAGTACTCCGAGAAGGAGATGCGCTCGGTACGCGGTGCCCGGATCGCGATGATCTTCCAGGAGCCGATGACGAGCCTGAACCCCGTCTTCACGATCGGATGGCAACTCGACGAGACGCTCAAGTTTCACACCAACCTCTCGAAGGCGCAGCGGCGAGAGCGCGCGATCGAGATGCTCTCGCTCGTCGAGATTCCGAATCCCGCCAAGCGCGTCGATGAATACCCTCACCAGCTCTCGGGTGGCATGCGCCAACGGGTCATGATCGCGATGGCGCTCGCCTGCGAGCCCGACATCCTGATCGCCGATGAGCCGACCACGGCCCTCGATGTGACGATCCAGGCGCAGATCCTGCGGTTGATGGGGGATCTCAAGGAGAAGCTCGACACCGCGATCCTCCTCATCACGCACGACCTCGGTGTCGTGGCCCAGGTCTGCGACCGCGTGCTCGTGATGTATGCGGGGCGCGTGATCGAGGAGGCGACGATCCACGAGATCTTCCGCCGACCGCGCCACCCCTATACGCGCGCGCTCCTCGAATCGATCCCGAAGTCGGGGCGCCGAGAGCACGGCAAGCGCCTGGCGACGATTCCCGGCATCGTCCCGAGCCTGTTCGAACTGCCAGCGGGCTGTCGCTTCCAGGATCGCTGCGAGTTGCGGGAGGAGCGCTGCGTCGCCGAAGAGCCCGGTCTCGAACCGCGCGAGGATGGGCGCCGGGTGCGCTGCCACTTCCCGCTCGACATCTTTCGCCCGGCTCCGACCGGTAGCACGATCGGCGCAGCGGATGGGGAGGGAGCGTGATGGGGGCCCTCGTCGAGGTTCGTTCCCTGGTGAAGCACTTCCCCGTGCGCGGAGGGGTCTTGAACCGGGTCATCGGGCGCGTCCACGCGGTGAACGACGTGTCGTTCCAGGTCCAACGCGGTGAGGTGCTCGGTGTCGTGGGGGAGTCGGGGTGCGGGAAGTCGACCCTCGGGAAGTGCGTGATCCGGCTCCAGGAGCCGACGGCGGGGGAAGTGCTCTACGAGGGCCGGCCGATCACCGGGCTCTCGCACTCCGAGCTGATGCCCTACCGGCGCAAGATGCAGATCATCTTCCAGGATCCCTACTCCTCGTTGAACCCGCGCATGACGGTGCGGGCGATCCTGAAGGAGGTCCTCACCTTCCATCGACTCGCCTCCGGGGCGGCCCTCGAGGAACGCATTCGTTCTCTGATCGAGAAGGTCGGGCTGCGGCCCGAGGCGGCGGACAAGTTCCCCCACGAGTTCTCCGGCGGCCAGCGCCAGCGCATCGGGATCGCCAGGGCCCTGGCTCTGGATCCGGAATTCCTCGTGGCCGACGAGCCGGTCAGCGCCCTCGACGTCTCGATCCAGGCGCAGGTCCTGAACCTGATGATGGATCTGCGCGAGGAGTTCGGCCTGACGATGCTCTTCGTCAGCCACGACCTGAAGGTCGTCGAGCACTTCTGCGACCGGGTCATCGTGATGTACCTCGGGCACATCATGGAAGAAATCGCGTGCGAGGATCTTCAGGAGCGCTCGATCCATCCCTACACCCGGGCGCTGCTCGGCGCGAACCCGATCAATGATCCCGACGAACGGCGTCCGCTGACGGTGCTCGAAGGTGACGTGCCGAGTCCTTACGACCCTCCCAAGGGCTGTCCTTTCGCTGGACGGTGCTCGATCGCGTCCGATCGCTGCCGGTCCGAGATGCCGCCCCTGGAGACCCGCTCCGACTCCTGGCGTGTTGCTTGCTTCGAGGTCTGAGGGGACACGGGATCTTGCCACCCCTGGTATCCTGGGGGGCGTCGGGCTTCCGGATCGTGTCGGGAGCCGTTCCCGATCCACCGGAGAAGCGAACCCGTGAAGAGAAAGCATTGGGGGGACAAGGGGTCCCCCGGCCCGGAGCGTGAGCGCGCGGTCGTCCACGTCGAGGACTTGATGGTGCGCCAGGTGATCACAGTCACCCGCCACCAATCGGCCGGCCACGCTCGGGACCTGATGCGCGAGCACCGCGTCCACGCCATTCCGGTCGTCGATCACGGGACGCACGACGGGGAACCGATCGGCGTCATCTCCGCAACGGACCTGATCGACGACGTGAAGGACGAGTCCTTGATCGGTCAGGTCATGACGGACCATGTCTACACGGTTTCGCCCTACGCGGCTCCCCACATCGCCGCCCGCATGATGCGCAAGCACCACATCCACCATCTGGTCGTGACGCATGAGCAGAGGGTGGTCGGCATGCTCAGCTCGTTCGATCTCCTGCGACTCGTGGAGGACAAGCGCTTCACGATGAAGAACCTGCCCTCGGCGCCGAAAAAGAAGACCTGGGAGCGCAGGAAGGGGGAGGAGTAGGTCGGATCTTCCTGCGGTGGCCGCGGGGGCCGGGGCATCACCCTGGCCGAACCCCTCGAAACCGGGCCCGGAAACCGGCCATCCCCCTGGGGAAATCCCTCGGCCCCCCCGGCCACCGCGGGAAGATCCCCGCTGGATTTCGTAGGCTCTCCCGGCCGTGGCGCGACTCACCAGCATCCTTTTCGACGTCGACGACACCCTGTTCTCGACGACGGAGTTCGCCGCCCGGGCGCGTCGCAATGCCGTCCGGGCGATGGTGGCCGCGGGGCTCGACCTTCCCGAGGATCTCGTCTTGCGGGAGCTCCAGGAGGTCATCTTCGAGTTCTCCTCGAACTACGGCCACCACTTCGACCGGCTCCTGCAGCGCCTCAAGCCGCACGGGCTCGACGGTACGAATCCAGCGATCGTGGTTGCGGCCGGCATCGTCGCCTACCACAACACGAAGTACGAGCA
The DNA here is from genome assembly GCA_011053145.1 of Planctomycetota bacterium. Classification (GTDB taxonomy): domain Bacteria; phylum Planctomycetota; class UBA1135; order UBA1135; genus DRLC01. The sequence goes on from DRLC01000117.1 coordinate 13,111, forward strand.
GCTCGCGCCCTTCGACGACGTGGTGCCGCTCCTCGAGGCCCTGCGCGATGCGGGCGTCCAAACCGGGGTGATCACCCACGGCTGGACCGCGAAGCAGGCCGAAAAGCTCGTCCGCCTCGGATTGACCGAGCATTTCGATCCGCGGGCGATCTTCATCTCCGATCAGGTGGGGATCTCCAAGCCCAATCCGAAGCTCTACGCGCACGTTCTGCGCGAGCTCGGTCGCCAGCCGCAAGAGGTGGCCTACGTCGGCGACAATCCCTCCCACGACATCGCGCCGCCCCAGTCCCTCGGGATGGTGGCGATCTGGGCGAAGCGTAGCGCCAAGCATCGCTGTGAGCCCGGTCTCGTCCCGGACCACACCGTCGACGACTTCACCGAGCTCGCAGAGCTGCTGCGGACTCGCTTCGAGATCCCGATCCGATCCACCTGAGCAGGACCCGCGCCCAATGCAGAGGGCCGGCCCCTCCGCAGTTCGCGGAAGGGCCGGCCCCTCGCATGGGGGAGGGGAAGAACGGGCTCAGTTGTCGGCGAGCTCGGCCTTCATGTCGGTGATCCAGGCGTGGAGCAGGATCATCAGGCTTTCGCGCTCGTCGTTGTATCCCTCGCGCTTGAAGAGGAAGCCGAGCAGCGGGACGTTGGCGAGCCACGGGACCTCCGCACGGCGCTCGACATTGCGGAGGCGGGAGAGACCGCCGAGCAGGATCGAGGCTCCGTCGGGGATGTCGACGGTCGTGAAGACGCTCTGCACCTCGAGCTCGGGGAGCTGGAAGGTGATCGCGGCCGTCTGGCCGGCGAGGGTCGTGGAGAAGTTCGTCAGCGACTTGACCTGGGCCACGGTGGGCTGGATCTCGAGGGTCATTGACTTACGGTCGTTGTGGATCGTCGGACGCACGTCGAGGACGATGCCCTCGGTGAGCACGTTGATGACCGGGTCGGCGATGGCCTGGAACTGGGCCACCTCGACGTCGAAGTCCTGCACATAGGCGCGCTGGTTCACGACCGTGACGTAGGCGCGCTGGGTGTTGTGCACGCTCAGCACCTGGTCGTTGATCAGCTCGGCGTTCTGGCTCTTCTCGACCAGCCGCAGGATCATCGAGAGTTCGAGATCATTCAGGAAGGTGTACTGGGCCGTCATTCCGCCGATCGTGGAGAGGGCGGAGCCCAGCGCGCTGCCGAAGACGTTCTCAGTGCGGCCGGCGAAGCTGCCGTCCCCGCCGTCGTCGTAGAACGCGCCCGAGGAGGGCGGGGTCAGGGTGACGCCGTCGCCACTGTTGTCGAGACCCTGGGTCGGGTTGTCACCGAGGTTCAGGTCATCGAGGTTCTTGTAGGGAATGCCCGGGTTGTCGAGTCCGCGCCAGTCGACGCCGATTTCCTGGATGAAGCCGTCGCGGATCACGAGGAACTTCGACTCGATCGTCACGAGCGAGGAACTGAAGCGGCGCAGCTCCTCGAGGAACTTCTGCACCTGGACCTGCACCTCGGGCGTGTGGACGACGACCATGTTGCCGCCTTCCACGGTGATCGAGACACCGTCATCTTCCCAGGTGCCGACCGCGACGTTTTCCTGCACCAGCGTGGCGAGGTCATCGGGTTCGTTGATCTTGGGCTTCTCCGCGATCGACCCGAACGGCGTGCCGCCGTTGTCGTCTTCGATGTTGTCGATCGATCGCAGCGTGTCGATGCGCGGACCGAGGAAGTCGGTCAGACCGAACGTGAGGTCCTGCACGTCGTGGTTCACGATCACGAGGTCGCCGCGAGCCTTCTCGGTCGTGGTGACGAGGACCGTTTCATAACGGACGGTCCAGGTGACCTCGGGGCCGGCCATCTTGGTGACCAGGTTGAGGGCCTTCTCCGCGGTGAGGGCGTTCGTGAGGTCGAAGTCGAAGACGACGCCTTCGGTGATCGCGGCTTCCTCCGCGAGGGGGTCGACGACCATCGGCAAGCCGGTGATCACCTGGATCGCGCGAATGACGCTGGTGAGGCTCTCCTCTTCATCGACGGAGAGGCCGGGGATGAGCGTGTTCGCGATGCGCTCGCGGAGGGCGGCCTCGCCGGCGGGCATCGAACGCTCGAGGTCGAGCCCCGGACGCTTCGAGCGCAGCTCGGTGATGCGGTTCCAGTAATCC
>DRLC01000118.1 GCA_011053145.1 Planctomycetota bacterium
CCGCCGCCGCGCGCGACGCGGCGCTCGGCGAGGAGGTCCCGGGGACCCTCGTGGGGGAGTTGCGCCGGCTCGGGCCGCTCTATCGGTGCACGGCCTGGTCGCCGGAGAACGACCACCTGTTCTCGTCCTGAGGACAGCGAGGGGGCCGCTCCGGCCTCGCCCCAGGCGCCGGCTCCGACGGGCGGGGGGATAGGAAGGCGCAATACGGTCTCAGGGCCCGTGGTGCGCGTCGCGGCACTGCCGGGCTTGCCCAGGATCAGGTCCGGCGGGATTCACGGCCGGCCTGGGGGACGATTTCCCCCCCCGGCGTTGCTAAGCTCCCCGCGTGTCCATCGTCCATGCACTTTTCGAGGATCGGGAGGGTGAGTCCCGGGTCGCGCTCACCCCGGAGACCGCCAAGCGGTTCGCGAAAGCGGGCCTGACCGTACGGGTCGAGCGCGGTGCCGGAGCGGCGGCGGGGTTTCCCGACGCCGACTACGAAGGGGCCGGAGTCGAAGTCGTTTCGCGGGACGCGATCGGGGAGGCGGATCTCGTGCTCACCGTCGGTCCGCCGAGCGCGGAGCGCGTCGGGGCGTTGCGCGAGGGGGCGGTCCTCTTGTCGTTCGTCCAGGCAGCGCGCAATCCCGAACTCGCCCAGGCCCTCGCCGCGCGAGGCGTCTCGACCCTGGCGATGGAGCTCGTCCCGCGCATCACCCGCGCGCAGTCGATGGACGCGCTCTCGAGCCAGGCGACCGTTGCCGGGTACAAGGCCGTGCTCCTGGGCGCGGTCGAGATGCCCAAGATGTGCCCGCTCCTGATGACCGCGGCGGGCACCGTGCCCCCCGCCCGGGTCGTCGTCTTCGGTGCCGGGGTGGCCGGGCTCCAAGCGATCGCCACCGCGCGGCGCCTCGGCTGCGTCGTCGAGGCGACCGACGTGCGCATGGCCGCGAAGGAGCAGGTGGAGAGCCTCGGAGGGCGCTTCATCACCGTGCCCGGCGCGGAGGACCTCGAGGACGAGGGCGGCTACGCCAAGGAGCAGTCGGCCGAGTTCCTCGCGCGCCAGCGCGAGGAGGTGGCGAAGCGTGTCGCCGAGGCCGACCTCGTGATCACCACCGCCCAGGTGCCCGGGCGCAAGGCACCGGTGCTCGTGACCGCGGACATGGTTCGCTCGATGCAGCCCGGATCCGTGATCGTCGACATGGCGGTCGAGTCGGGCGGCAACTGCGAGCTCGCGGAACTCGGAGAGATCGTCCAACGCGAAGGCGTGACGATCGTCGGGATCGCGAACATCCCGGCCACGGTGCCTCGCCACGCCTCCGAGCTGTACGCCAAGAACGTCCTGAACCTCGCCCAGCTCCTGATCGGGGAAGAAGGCAAGTTGACCCTCGACCGCGAAGACGAAGTCATCGCGGGCTGCCTCCTGACCCACGGCGGCGAGATCACCCACGAACGCACCCGCGAGCTCCTCGCGAACGCCTCCGGAGGCAAGGCATGAGCGCTCTCCTCGTCGCGCTGACCGCGAACACCGCGGAGTCGAGCGGCCTGAACCCCGTCATCGTCGGAATCTGGGTCTTGCTCCTCGCGATCTTCGTCGGCTTCGAGCTGATCACGAAGGTTCCGCCCACGATCCACACCCCGCTGATGAGCGGCGCGAACGCGATCAGCGGCATCACGCTCGTCGGGGCACTGTACTGCGCGGGTACCGGCTACCCGGCACTCGGCCAGGTCTTCGGCTTCCTCGCGATCACGATGGCCACGATCAACGTCGTCGGAGGCTTCCTGGTGACCGATCGCATGCTGCGCATGTTCGGTGGACCGAAGAAGAAGGCACCCAAGGGCGGCAAAGACGGAGGAGCGCGTTAGATGTTGTTCCTCGGCCTCGTCGACTCGACCCTGATCGAGTCGCTCTACATGCTCTCGGCCTTGATCTTCATTCTGGGGATCAAGCGTCTCTCCGGCGTCCGGACGGCGCGTGGCGGCAACGCGCTCGCGTCCCTCGGGATGGCGATCGCGATCATCGCGACGATGCTCGTGGTCGGGGTCAAGGTGAACTGGCTCGTGCTCGCGGGCGGAATCGTCGCGGGCACGGTGATCGGGGCCTTGCTCGCGATCCGTGTCCACATGACGGGCATGCCCGAGCTCGTCGCGTTCTTCAACGGAATGGGAGGCGCCGCCTCGGTCTGCGTGGCGCTTGCCGAGGTCGCTCTCGACCTGACGAAACAGCGCGACGGCGCTCTCAGCTCGCTCGGCTCGGACAAGGCGGTCGCGATCGCGGCTTCGGTTCTGATCGGCGCGGTGACCCTTTCCGGAAGCCTCGTCGCGTTCGGCAAGCTCTCCGGCAAGATCAAGTCGAGTCGGATCGGCCCGATCGGAAGCCAGGGCCTGAACGCCGTCATGGCCGTCGCCTGCATCGCGCTCGCGGTGTGGGGTGGGTTCTTTGCGACCGGCTCGGGCTCGATCGACCTCGCCCACTGGGGCCTCGCGATCGTCGCGCTCCTGCTCGGCATCGGTCTCGTCGTACCGATCGGCGGGGCGGACATGCCGGTCGTGATCTCGCTCCTGAACTCCTACTCCGGCCTCGCGGCGTGCGCGACCGGCTTCGTCCTGCACAACAACCTCCTGATCGTCGCGGGGTCCCTGGTCGGAGCCTCGGGTCTGATCCTGACCCAGATCATGTGCAAGGCGATGGACCGCTCCTTGACCCATGTCCTGTTCGCCAAGTTCGGCGACGACGGCGGGGGTTCGGGCGGAGGGGCGGACGAGTACACCTCGGTCAAATCCGCCGGTCCCGAAGAGGCTGCGATGATCCTCGACACCGCAACGAGCGTGATCATCGTCCCCGGGTACGGAATGGCCGTGGCGCAGGCGCAGCACAAGGTCAAGGAACTCGCGACCGTCCTCGAGGCGCGAGGTTGCACCGTGCGCTATGCGATCCACCCGGTCGCCGGGCGCATGCCGGGTCACATGAACGTGCTCCTCGCCGAGGCGGACGTGCCCTATGAGCAGCTCTTCGAACTCGAGAAGATCAACGGCGACTTCCAGACGACCGATGTCGCGATCGTGCTCGGCGCGAACGACGTCGTGAACCCGGCCGCGGCCGAGGATCCCGCCTCACCGATCGCGGGCATGCCGGTCCTGCACGTCTGGGAGGCCCAGACGGTCTTCGTGATCAAGCGTTCGCTGTCCCCTGGATACGCGGGCATCAAGAACGGGCTCTTCGAACGGGAGAACACGATGATGTGCTTCGGGGACGCGAAGGGATTCCTTGAAGAGCTCATCGCGGAGGTCAAGGAACTCTGAGGGGCACGGTCCCCGCGATCACCAGGTCGCGAGCAGCGCTTCGCGCAGAGAGGGAATCGCGAGCAGCGGCCAGGGTTCCTGGTGTGCGATGGCGAAGGTCGGGCGTGCGCGCACCAGGAGGTCGTGCGCATCGAGCTCGTCGCGCAGTCCGTCGAGGAGGTTGAGCGGGACCTCGGCGAAGGCTGCCGGGCGTATCGAGAGGGCACGACGGAATTCGTCGCGCGTGAAGCAGCTCGCGAGGAAGTCGGGGTCGAGGCGGGCGAGGTCGATTTCCGCGGCCGCCAGGAGCTCTTCGGCGGGGATGTGCTCCAGGCCCTTCTCGGACGCTTCCAGGCAGAGCGCGTGCAGTCCGTCGAAACCGCGGCGCGCGACGATGCGGTCCACGACGAGCCAGGCGAACCCGTAGTAGGACTCGGCGACCGTGCCGCGGCTCGAGAAGAGGCCGCGGCGCCCGGTGTCCAGGAGCTCGAGGGCGGTCTGGGGCGTTTCGTCGGGATGGAAATGGATGCGTACGGGAAGTTCCCGCCGCCGGTTCCCGGTGGGCGTCTGCTGCTCGTAGCCGAGCAGGACCTCGAGTCCGCCCGTGAACGCCGAGGCATCGAGCAGGCGGTGCGCCCGGATCGAGGTGCGCTCGTTCGGATTGAGGCGTTCGGCCACCGCATCGGCGAGGCCTTCCTCGAGAACCGCGGGAAGCGTCGCCCAGGAGGAGTCGATGAGGGCGTGGACGAGTTCGTGGCTGAGGTACCAACGCGTCGCGCCGCCGGATTGCAGATGGATGCGTCGCGCCCGAAACGGAGCGGCGAGGTAGGTGAAGCCGCGAACGCTCGAGGGCCGGGTGCCGAAGCGGAAGAGCTGAAGGTCTTGCTGCACCCACACCTCGACGGATCGGTCCTGGCTGCCGGGCAGGAGGGCGCGGACGCCGGGGGCCAGCTCCTCGAGCAGGGCGGCGGTCGCCGCGGCGTCGGGGTGCGAGTGGGCGCGGACCACCCCGCGGGGTGTGGAGACGACGATCGGGGGCGGGGGAGCGAGGCAGCTCGCGGCGAGGGCCAGCGCGGCGGTCGCGGCGGCGAGGGCGCGGATCATCGCGCCAGCGCCCAGGCCTGCCAGACCTGGTCGAAGGCCGCGTAGGGCATGATCAGTTCTCGGAAGGCCTTGCGGTGCACCTCGCGCATGTTGCTGCCGTCGGGATACCCCTTCTCGTCCTTGCGGCCGTGCAGGCGCGCGAAGAGCTGGGCGTACTCGTGCGGGTAGTGCTCGAGGAGGAAGACCGTCATCGACCAGCAGGCGAGGTGATCGTCCGCGTCGAACTCCGCGAAGCCGCGCAGGGAAACGAGTTCCGCGAGTCGGGGAGCGCGCCCCTTCTGGATCATCCGAGCGACCGCCTTGTCCCAGTCGGACTTGCGCATGTCCTCGGGCAGTCCGCCCTCGGAGAAGCTGAAGGAGTTGAAGCGCGGATTGATCTCGCGCTCCATGAAGTGCGCGAGCCCCTCCTTGAGGTACAGCGGCGTGTCGTAGGAGTAGTGCTTGTAGCCGTCGACGAGCTGGTGGACCATGTTGAAGGTCACATGGTTTCGCAACTGCATCCCGTCGCGGATGTTGTCCTCGGTGAGGTTCGTCACGAGGATCATGCTGTCGCGCTCCATGTTGTTCCACTTCTGCGTGTGTCGCAGTTGCAGCCCGAACTGGCTGTGCAGGAAAGTGACCTGGTCGTCGGCGTCGGGGAGGATCAACACCTCGTACTTGCCCTTCTCGCCGAGGTGCGGACCGTCGCCGAAGTAGGGCGTGCCGATCATCCACTCGCTCTTGCCGTCGGGAAAGTCCGACTGGCTCACCTCGAGGATCTCGAGCATGCGCGCATAGAGGTCCTCGAGACGTTGCGCGTACAGGTGCACGCGCAGCCAGGGATCGAGGGTCTTCGTCTTGGGTTTGACGCTCGGGAGGACCTTCGAGAGGCGTTCGAGTTCGGCGCGCAGCGTCTTCTTCTCCTCGAGCTCGACCTTGCGCGGGCCGAGGGCGAAGCCGAGCTCGAAGTGCTCGGTCTCGATCCAGCGCAGTGGGAGTTCGGGGAGCAGCTCCTCGACTCCGGCGGTATCCGTGGTCGCGAACTCGAAGCCGCCGTGGGAGTAGATGCCCGCGCGCTGCATGCGCTTCTGTTTCGCGCCGCAGTACGGGCAATCGGCCGGGTCGAGGGAGTCGGGGCGCGGGGCGCGGGCCGGCTCGGTGGAGCTCGTGGCGAGTGGCGCCGTGAGCAAGATGAGGAGCAGACCGAGGGACTTCATCGCAATCGCTTCTTCCAGGCCTTCGCTTGTTCGATCGTCTCGAACGCGGAGAGGCGTTCGAGCGGGGGCTTACCGTCCACGATCCCGCGCAGGGCGTTCACCGCCGCCGTGACGAGTCCGGCGTCCTCGTTGTCGAGGAAGGGCTCGACCGCCGCCACGCCCTCGGGGCGCACCCCCGCCGCGCCGAGCAGTCGCAGCGCAGCGAGCCGCGTCGCGCGCGCCGAGTCGTCGAGGTGTTCGGCGAGGCGCGCGGTCATCTCCTTGCCCCGCAGCTCCGCGAACGCGATCCGCAGCAAGGCTCCATCCGCGGCCCAGTTCGCCCGGGCATCCTCGAAGAGCGCGTCGAACCCCTTTGCCGAGCCCGCGGACGCGCAGGCTAGGGAGGCCGCGAGGACGAGCTCGGGATCGGGGCTCTTCCCGCGGCGGACCTTGCGTGCGCTGGAGAGCGCTCCCTCGGCCTGGGCGCGCGTGCCGGGGTCCGGGAAGCGCGCGGCGCGGCGCAGGGCCCAGATGCGCGTCACCACCGACCGGTCCGCGAAAGCCTCCGCGAGCAGGCGCGTGTGCGGGGCTCCGGTCAGCCGATCGAGGACGGAGCGGATCGCGTCCCGGGTCGCGGGACTCTTCTCGTGGCCGAGCGCGGAGAGGAGCAGCGGAGCCGTCCCCGCGCCGAGGGCGACGAGCTTCTCGGCGGCGTCGGCGCCCATCGTCTCGGTGCGCGCCTTGCGCAGCCGCGCCACCTCGGTCTTGGCCTCGGCGGCGTGCTTCGCGTCGAGCTTCGGCCAGGCCTCGAGGCGTTCGGGGTCCTGGACCGCGACGAGCGGGTCGGTCGGAGAGAACGTGGGCGCCGGCCCCGGTGTCGGCGCGAACGAGAGGGAGAGGGCGAGCAGGGCGGCGTGCATCAGTAGGCTCCCATGCGGAACTTCCATTCGGTCGGTACCACGTCCTCGAAGGCTGGGTCGACGATCTCGAGTCGGGCCGCATCCACGGCCTCCTGGATGGATGTAGCGGCGTCGAGGCCGGGCCGGTACGAAGTATTCAGGTATGGGAAGATCACGAGCGTGAGGTGCAGCACCGTTTCCGTACGAGCGGATGTCAGCCCGGGACCGTGCTCCTCGAGCGCGTCGAGCCGCGCGAGGACGAAGCGCCCGGTCAGCTCGATCGGATCCGACCAGGTGCCGGGCGGGAGACGGCGCGCGCGCACCCACAGCCGCAGGTCGTGGCGAAACTCGCCGAAGTCTCCCTCCATTCGGACCGTGTCCTTCGGCTCCTCTCCCGCGGCGATGCGTTCCCGCTCCTGCTCGCAGGCGCCGAGCGCCTCCTCTCGGGCGGCGGCGTCCCGTGTGCGCACCGCGTAGAGCTCGAGCGTGTCGTTCGTCACCGCGAGGCGCAGGTTTTGCAGCTCGACGTTGGCGGGGTAGCGCTCGGCGATCGCGGCGGCGACCTCCTCGATCTCGGCGCGCGGCACCGGAGTGGCGTTCACGGCCAGCGCGGTCCCCTCGGGGTAGGAGGGAGGCGGCGGCGCGACGGGCTCGAGTTCCTTCGGCTCGCCGCAGGCGAGCGCGAGGCCCGCGGCGAGGGAGGCGGCGGCGATGCCGGGTGCTCTCACGCCTCGCGCGACTCCCTGTCGTCGAAGGCGTCGAGGAACGGAAGCGCGCGTTCGAGGACGAAGTCGTAGGTAGCGCGGATTCCCAGACCGAGGGAATCGAGGCCCTGGGCCGGGACCGTCGGCCCGAAACTTCCGATGTTCTCGAGGAAGAGAGACCGTGGATCGTTCGCGAACGATTCGATGCGCAGCGTGAACGCGTGGGGTTCCTCCGCGGTGGGGGCGAAGACGAAGCGCGTACCGTAGAGCGAGGACTCGCGGCCGAAGCGCTCGAGTTCCTCCCCGAAGCCGAAGACCCGGTCGCGCAGGAACTGGCGCGAGTCGCGGTATCCGCCCGGGTTGACGAGCGTGCGGATCGTGACGACCTGCGCGGTGAAGATCGGGATCGGCCGCTCGACGAGGACCATCGGCACGAGCGTTTCGAGACGAGCTTGGAAGTCCTCGATCGTCGTGCCGGTCAACTCCTCTCGGAACTGGAAGCGGTCCTGGAGGAACGCGACCGAGGAGACGGCCCCGGGCTGGGGGGTCGCGTTGGAGAGGACCGCTCCCTCGGGGGTCACCGCGAAGCTCCCGTAGAGGGGACTGCCGCCTTCGAAGAGCCGGTTGTGGACACGCTGGATCGCGCTCGGGTCGGGAACCTGGGGCGGGTGTAGGAGTTCGCAAAGGAACGCGACCGTGCGGGGGGCGAAGTGCATGGGGGGCAGGAGCGGGGTTCGGGAGGGGGCCCGGGGCCGGGCATTCTAGCCCGATCTCACCGCCACGCTTCACGCCATCGGGGTCCAACCGGCTGGCTCCGCCGGCCTCTCG
>DRLC01000119.1 GCA_011053145.1 Planctomycetota bacterium
CAAGACAATCCCCGTGTCAAATGCCCCGCAACACTGCGTTCCGGTGCTAAGATCCGTCCTTGAGAAGGTATAGAATGCGTCTGTCCCACACCCGGAGCAGGCGTAAGCGTTCCCGTATGTACACTGAACAACAACGGGGCCCATACTGACCGGGTCGTATGCAGCCCGAGAATAGAGAGTACCGCGCTCAGTGAGAGCACACACGCCCGATGCTTCGACGACAGAGGACCCGGGGAATGGCAATCGCGTCGCCCAAAGGGATCCATTCAAGACGCTATCCTCGAAGTCATCCCTGGTCGGTGCAGCAGTCGACGCCGATTCGAGCCCAAAAAAAATGTCATCGATAGCGAAGTCATTTCCATTGCCTGCAGTATTCTCATCCACAATCTGGACTGAGATTTGCCCCGTGGCCCCAGCCCTCCACAAGAACGAGAACTCCTGCCACTGGCAAGCTGATCCGGACACACTCAATCCTGAATAGGAAACTCCGTCAATAATCACCGTAAACGACGGTGGGGACTGGGGAAACACTTGGGTCGCCCAGAAGGAGAATCGGTAATCCATCCCCTTTTTCACGGGCATACTAGTCACAGACCACAAAGTCACTCCAGGCGATGTAGATCCGTTTGCGATCAGCATCAAGCCCGACCCAGTCGTATGGTCACCACACGCACTGAAGTTCAATTGCCATGCGGATGGGTCGTCCTGCACGGTGTACATACCCGCCGGCCCACCAACAAGAGTGCCTGGAAGATATCCGTACTGCGACACGAACCCAGTGTTTCCCTGTTCGAAGTCCCCGTTCGGGACCAGGTTCTGTGCGACTGTCGCGCTAGCCCAGACGGTGCATGCCGCAGCCACCGCAAGTGTCCATAGAAAGGAGAGAGACCGCGCTTGCTTCTTCATTGTTTGGTTGGATTTCTGATCACATGCCATGGAGGACACTGCCTCCTGGGATCCCATCGTGAGGTCGCGCGGGACTGCACAGGCCTAGTGGGTCAGGAACAGGAATCGTAGGTCCCCCACCAACCGTTCGGCAAAGAGCCCTGATTCACGGCCTTGCGCTCGGTGGCACAATCACTGCGCTGCCCTGCGGGGGAGACGACCTGCTCGCTTCCCCCCCCGCCTCATTTCTTCCTCGCAACGAGACTCCCTCTAGCTCCCCGTGGGGACCCCTCTCTGCTATTCCTGGCTCTCGTACTGGCCTAACTCGAGAAGAACTCGATCTGGATGCCCATGACCCAATAGATGGACTCGATGCCCAGGTAGCGGACCCCGATCGTGACACTGTCCGTCTGGGCGAGGAGCCTCGCGGTGAGAGGCAGGTCGAGTTGCTCGGTTTCTAACGGGACCTCCTCTCGATAGAGGATGCCTCCGGGTTCGATCCGAATCTCGACCTGGGCTTGTCCACTCCAGGGGAGGATGGCGCGCTGCGGGGTCAGGTGGCTGAGATGGATCGACCCGCGACAGGAACCGGGGGGGACCGATAGATCGATACGGAGTTCCGATTTGCCAGGGCGGGCAAACTGGAGCCGCCAGCCGCGTACTCCAGGAATCTGCTTGTACGCGTCCAGGGAGTCGAACTTGATTTTCGCCGGGAGACCGATCGCGTGGAGGCGTCCGTCGGGTTCGAGTGTGAGTTGCAGGCCCGTTGCCCCTTCGATGACGGAAACGTCGAGGTCCTCTTCTCCGAGGTTGCCCTCGCGATCCGGGAGCCAGGTGTTCTCGAAGTCCGGCTCGAAAGGATCGAAGTCCGGTTGCGCGGGCTGGGGGGATCTCCCGAAGTACGCGTTCCAGGACTGTCTCTCTCGATCCGAGAGGGGGAGTCCCGGCCATCCTGCGAACGGTTCCGGTGCCCTGTCGGCATTACGGTGCTCGACGGCGAGGGACGGATTCGAAAAGCTGTTCTGCTGGTCCTCCAGATAGATCCGGAGTCGTTCGGGGAACGCGAGGTCTCGCCACGGCTTGGTCCTTCGGCCGGCGCGATGAGCGTCCGTGGCGATTCGACCCAGGAGCCACGAGACGACCCGCAGGGTTCCGCTTCTCATCCCTATCGACCTCCAGTCGGATTCGCGGAAGAGTTCGTGGTGGCGCGGATACCGCTCGTAGCCCTTCGCTCGTTCGGCCAGCGTGAAACGCGTCGAGTTCCAGGCCGTGACGGCGGTCCGAACCAGGGCGCCCGCGGGAACCTCAGAGAAGTCGCCGTCGAGGCGGTTGAACACTTCCCGTTCCCGCGTGCGGAGGAAGACCTGGCAAGCCGAGTTCGCGATCCTGCGGATCTCCGGGTGCACGTCGAAGCAGCGCGCGAGCAGCGTGTCGTAGGCGACGAAGTCGAATCCCGAGAGGGCGCCCGTGGCGTACATGCGCAGGAACTCATGCCGGTCCGCCTCCTCCCCCGGGGTGAATACGTCCCCGGCGGGGAAGGACTCGGGGTCGGGGTTGGCCGCGATGACGAGAGCGTCTCGGAGGCGCTGGAGATCGGGGGGGAGGGCCTGGGGTTCGCCCTGCTCGTCCCACAGGTGCACCGGATCCACCAGGAACTTCGCCGCGCAGGTGCGGGCCGCTTGCAGGCGGCAGAGGAGCGGGCTCGCGGGATCGAGTTCGCGGGTCAGGAAGCGCAGGAGGAGGTCCTGGTAGCGGGCGCCGTCCTCGGCGAAGTAGAGGAAGAGCAGCTCCTCGTGGGCGCGGCCGGACTCGCCGGTGGGGTGGGCCTCGAGGGAGCGGGCGAGGGGGGAGAGGGGGCCGGAGTCGAGGTCGCGGGCGAAGGCGAGCTCGTCGGAGAGGGTCGGCAGGAGGCCCGCGAGGGTCGCGTGGGCGAGCAGGTCGTGGGAGCGGGCGGCGGCGGTGCGCAGGTCGGCGGTCCGGCGGGCCGTGTCGAGCGCCGAGGCAGCGCGCAGCGTCGCGAGCGTGGCGGGCGTGAAACCGAGGAGCGTCGCGAGCACGAGCACCAGGCTCGCCGCGAGGGCGGCGCGTTTCGCGAAGCGAGCGGGGTGGCGGCGCGCGGCGAGGCGCAGGCGCGAGAGCGGGCTCGCCGGGAGCGCTTGCAGCGGCTCGCGCGCGAGGTAACGGTCGAGCTCGGCGGCGAAGGCGGCGCCCTCTGGGTAACGCAGCGCGGGGCGTTCCTCGAGGCTCTTGCGCACGACCGCGGCGAGGCGCTCGTCGACCGCCGGGTTGCGCGCGCGGATCTCGCCGAGCCCCGCGGCGGCGGTTTCGCGCTGGTGCGGAGGGGTGAGCGCGATCAAATCGTAGAGGACGACGCCCAGCGAGAACACGTCCGATGCCGGCGTCGCCGCGCGGCCGAGCAGGAGCTCGGGCGGCGCGAAGGCCGGCGTGCCGAGGCGCGTCAGCGAGCCGGTCAGGTCCGAGGATTCCGTCGGGCGCAGGAGTCCGAAGTCGACCAGCGTCGCGGTGCCGGCGAGGGAGCTTGTGTCGGGTGCGCTCCGATTGCGCGCCTGCGCCTCTGTCGGTGCCACGCCCGGCGCGTCGCCCGATGCCCCACCCGGCGCATCGTCGTTCTGCTTCGGCTGGGGTTCGTCCCACAGCGCGTCCGACGAGGAATCCGCCGCAACGCGCGCTTCACCGCGACCGATCTCGCGCGCCAAGAGAATGTTGCTCGGCTTGATGTCGCGATGCACGAGGCCCGCGGCGTGGAGCGCGGCGAGGCCGCGCGCCGCGTCGCGCACCACCTCGACGACGCGTCGGACGTGGGCCGGCTGCAGCGGATCGAACTCCCCCAGGCGGCGCCGCCGCGCGAGCTCGGAGAGCACCTCGGCGAGCGACGGGCCCTCGACGAGGCGCATCGCGAAGAAGACCTGCCCCTCCGCCTCGCCCGAACCAAAGACCTCGGCGAGGTGCGGCGCGTGGACGCGCGATGCGAGCTCGGCCTCGCGCCGAAAGCGGTTCAGGAAGCGCGGATCGCGCGCGACGAGAACGGTGCGCAGGACCTTGAGCGCCACCTCGCGATCGCCGAGCGAGCGCTGGGTCGCTCGGTACACGATCCCCATCGCACCGCGCCCGAGCACCGAGACGATCCGAAAGTCGCCCAACTCGGTCCCGCTCGCAAGCACCTCGTCCCCGGGCAACACCCGCCGGGCCCGCGCCTCGGCGAGCCCGGCGCGATAGGCCGTCAGGGCCGCGAGCACCTCCTCGATCTCCTTCTGCCGGTCCGGGAACCGCTGGGACAGGAACTCCCGCGAAGGATCCTCCCCCCGCTCCTGCGCTTCGAGCGCAAAGGCGAGGATCGCAGAGTCCAGGCTGTGCTCCTCCCCCTTCGATTCCATCTGCGCGTTCCCCCGGGCCGGCGGCTGGGCACCCCGGCCGCCGTCGGACGGGCCGACGGGACCGGGCCCCCCCGCTGGGTGGCGGGGGCTCGCGTCCCCCCCGGAACGCCCACTCACCCGAGTCACGAATCGGAGGTCCGCGTGAAGGCGTTCGGGAATCGTGGGTGTTCGCCGCCGGGATGCCTCCGCGCCCGCGGCTCGGAAGCACCCGACGGACACGCATCCCTACGCGCGGGACGCGACGGCGGGGCAGTGCGGCGATGCCTCACGGCCTGGGAAGGCGTTCGGTCAGCTTCTGCCGAGCGCGCAGCAAGAGGCCGCGCACCGCGGAGGCGCTCTTGCGGATCGCGAGCCCGGCTTCGGCTGCGGTGTAGTCCTGCAGTTCGACGAGCTCGAAGGCCGCGTACTCGCGCTCGCTCAGGACGGCCTCGGCGATCGACTCGAGCTCCGAGCGACGCGCGCTCGAGGTCGGTGTCTCCTCGCGCGAGACGCGCACGTTCGCGTCGCCGAAGACCTCCACGTGTGTGTCGAGGCGCTGCGGTTCCCCGCCCGCGCCGCGCTTCACCGCGCTCTGGCGACGGGCGAGGTCGATGATCGTGCGATCGGTGAGCGTCGCCAAGAACGCGAGGAACGACCCAGGGCCGGATGGCGTGAAGGAGCGCCGGGCGGCCGGCACGAGCCGGGCCCAGACCTCCTGGACGACGTCCTGCAAGTCACAGCGCTTCGCGAGGTGCGGCCAGTTCGGATGGCCGAGGACGCGCCGCTCGAGTAGAGGAGCGAAACGCGTGTGCAGGATGTCGAATGCGCTGTCGTCGCCGGCCTGAAACCGCGCGACCTGTACGTCGGTGGTTAGCAGCGCGGAACCTGTACCGTCGGAGGATCGGTGGGGCAATTTCGGTCTCTCTCTGGGGGAACACGAACCCGGGCCAATTGCGGAGCCCGGGGCCGGCGTGGGGGATACGCCCAATTGTAAACGGCGCGTCCAAAGCTGGCTTCGGATTCCCCAGATGCCCCTGCCCCGGGCCTCGGAGTCCCAGGCCTGGGACCCCCGCCCCACCGAGATGCGTGGCTGCGGGGACCGCCGGGGCGCTCGTCCACCACCGAGGCTCTACCCCCCGAGAGCTTCGTCGGCCCAGGTCGCGTAGAAGCTCTCCCGAAGGGCCAGGTCGTCGAGGCGGCGGTTGAAGCTCCGTGCCATCTGCAGCCGGCCGGTGGGGCGGATGCGCCAACCGCGTTCCTGGGCGACCTCGAACCAGGGCGAACGCTCCGGGAGTCGCATCCTGAGCTCGCGTCCGCCGCGCGCGCGCGCCTCGGCCTCGAGCGCGGCGAAGAGTCGCCGCCCCACTTCGTTCTCCACCGGCGGACAGAGGAAGTCCAGGACCTGCATCGCGTCGGGAGCGAACACCGCGACGCCGCGCAGGATCCCCTCCGCATCGCGCACTCCGAGGAGGATGGGTGGAGACCCGGGTCGGTCGACGAAACGCCAGTTCCAGAAGCGATCGTCTCGCAGGGTGAGCGCGAGCCATTCGCCGGCACAGCGATCGAAGAGCCAGCGCGCCTGCTCGTCGAAGCGTTCGAGCCGCACGGCGCCTTCGCCCTCGCCGGGCGCGTCGCCGGCGACCTCGCGCACGAGTTCCACCTCGGTGCGAAGCACTTCGAATCCGAGCAGGCGTCCGAAGAGTTTCTCCTCTCCCCCACCCTCCACGGTCTTCGTCACGACGACGTGGGACTTGGGGCCTGCGTGCTCCTCGAGGAGCCCGCGGGCGGCGAGGACTTCGTATCCGGGGCGAACGCCGTAGAGGTCGACGAGCTCACCGAAGCGCTTCTCACGGCCCTGCACGATCGCGGTGCGGGTCACGAGTCCGGCGTGGGCAACGAGGCGGTCGCCCTCGAAACCACAGAGCTGGACCGAGCCTGCCGGAGCGCGGTAGAGCCAAGCGTGCTCCGCCGCGGAGCGGCCGGGCGCGACGGTGGCGCGCACGGACTCGCTCTCGCTCTGCGTCGGGGCTCGGAAGGTGACGTCCATCAGACGAGGTCCGTGTCCCCCAGCGTGTAGTACCAGTTCTCGCGCAGGAACCGCATGTCGAGTCCGGGAACGCACTCTCGCCCGACGATCGCGTACTGGGTGGGCGCGGCGCGAAAGCCCGCGTTCTGGAACGTATCCCACTCCGACGAGGTGTCCGGGAGGACCGCGACCAACTCGGCGACGCCGTCCGCGCGCCCACGGTTCCGGAGCCAAGCGAGCAGCGCCGCGCGCGCCGCGTGATCCTCCGCGGGAACGAGCCAGTCACACAGGAGCCCGACTCCCGCTCGCCCGTCGAAGTCGCCGACGCGATAGACCGCGTACCCGGCGATGCGTCCCGAGCGGCGAGCGAAGGCGACGGAGTAGTCGTGGACCGGGTGGTCGGTGAAGCGCCAATCGAGCTGGGGTGCGTCGCGCACCGCGATCGCTCCGTGCTCGTCGCGGCAGCGCTCGAAGAGGTCCGCGACCTCGAGCGGAAACCGCTCGGCCTCTTCGACCTCGACGCCCCCGGGATCGCCCGGGATCACGGCGTCGGGCGGTGCAAAGAGCAAGAGCTGGGTGCGGATCACCTCGTAGCGGATGAAGTTCTTCCCAACGCGCCAGGCCGCGGGTACGGGCGCGCCCCAGAGCAGGGCCTGCTTGCCCTCGCCTTCGCCGGCCCAGGTCTCGGCGTAGAGATTCCCGAGCCTCGCCTGCAGGCTCTCCTTCTTGAGCCCCTTGCGCAGCGCCGGATCGCTCATCGAGTCGACCGCCTGGCTGAAGCTCACGAGGCGGCCCTGCAGCCACACGCGCTGCCAGACGTTGCCGAGCTGCCCGGCCACCTTTCCCTCCGGGGTCCAGGCCACGAGGACCTTGGAGCCGGACGGGTTCCCGAGGTACTGCCAGCGCCAGTGGTCGATCCCCCGCGGCTCGAAGTTCGGATCGACGCCGGCGAAGACCCGATTGAAGGTCTCGAGGATCTCGGCTTCGTCGCCCTCCTCGTACTCGCGAAGCTCGATGGTTGCCACGGCGCGGGGGACTGGGGTGCGGAACGGAAGGGGTGCGCGGATGGCGGGAGTGCATGGGAATCGAACCCACCGGCCCCGCTGTTCACGAGGCCCAACCGGCTTTGAAGACCGGGCGGCACACCAGCACCGATCCACTCCCGCACGGAGCGGAGCATTCTGCCCCATGGCGAGACACGGATCTACCCTTGGTGATGCCCGGTTTCGGCGTCCGGGTTGGCGCGATGAAGCTGGAGGCTGGGAGCGGGCACCAACCAGGGGCGATCACCCGCCCGCTTCCTGGAGGAACGCGTGGAACGCCTCTTCGAGCGTGTCGATCGAATCGAAACCGAGGAGCTCCCAGCTCTTGGAATCCCACTCGCCCGAGTACACGGCCTTCAGGTAGTCCAGCATTCCCTGGCGCACCTGGCGGCCGGCGCGCTGCAGCAGGAAGAAGACCAGGGCGCCGGACTCGTCGTAGAACACCGAGCGTTCGGTGTAGACCCGAGTCTGCAAGGTGTAGCGCAGCGAGAAACGAGCGATCTCCACGTCTCCGAGCTTGCTGAACGCGCGCTTGTTCATCAGCAGGAGCCGCTCGAGAGGGATGAGCTTGTCCGCTTCGAGGAGCTGCGACGATGCGTCGATCGAGGGGACGGTCTCGTCGTCGAGGCTGCGGTCCGCGCGGCCGAGCTCGACCGCCTGCTCCTCGAAGAAGCGAGCGATTCCCTCCACGGCCCAGACTCCGGACCGGCTGGCCCCACTCGATCGGAAGACGGCGCGCTCGGCGAGGAACTGGTGCGTGAGCTCGTGGTCGAGCGTGGAGCGCAGATCCTGGAGTGCATCGCCTCGGTCCTTGTCATCGGGCAAGTAGAAGGTCGACGCCTTCGCCGCCGGATTGAAGTAACCGGCCGCCCACTCGAGCTGACCCGCGCCGGCTGCCTTGAGCTCGGCGAGAAAGCTCTCGTGATCCGGATGCAATCGCACCTCCATCGGCGCCTTGAACGCCTCCGATTCGGGGAAGAGCGTGCCCAGCATCCGGACCGCCCCTTCGCCGCTTCGAAGGCACAGGCCGACCACCTCGGGATCGGTGGAGCGACTCAGGAAGAGCAGGTTGCGGGTGCGCAGCGCGAGGGTCTCCTTGCCCGCCTCCTGGGCCCAGCCCTCCGCGATCGACTCGTCGTCACGGGGCACGAAGTGCGCGCCGGCCGGCAGGATCTCGTGGGCCCAGCGCAGCCAGAGCTTCCCAGCGTCCGGCGCGTTGCGAAACGGGAAGGCATCGGGCATCCAGGTGGCGATGCGCTCGAAATCGAGCTCCGCGTCGGGGTCGAAGACCGCCAGCGCGTCCTCGAGCAGCGTGGCGGCCCCCCGAAGATTGCGTTCGACACACCACGCCGCGGCACCGTGGTAGAGCGACGCGATGCGCGCGCGCCCCTCGTCCTCGATGCGCCGCACCTTCGCGAGCTTCTTGCCGCGGTTGGAAGCGGTGTTCTCGCTGCGGCCGGCGAGCTTCTTCAAGAGCTCCCCGTGTCGCTCCATCGGGAGCCCGAGGCGCTGGTATTCGCCGAGGATGCGGCGGCACTCGTCGCCGAGGTGCGCGTTGTAGTACTCGGTGAAGCAGTCCTCCAGAAAGCTCGCCTCCTCCGCGAGGAGGCTGCGCCGAAACGCTTCGAAGACCGGGAACTCCTCGCCGACCAGCTCCACCTCGCCCTCGCGGATGACGAGGGACACCTCGTCGCGTTCGAACTCCTCGGGGTCCTCGCCAGCTCGTTCGAAGATCGCTCCCCCCCCGATGCGCGCCCTCGCCGGTCCGCGCCGGAAGGTTCCATCCGCGAGCACGAGCCCGTCCCCGTCCGAGGGCGCGGGGACCGCCCCGAAGGCGATCGTCGTCGTGCCCGCGGCGGCGAGGTTCGCCGAACTGGAACCGGCGCAGACGAGCTCCCCCTCGTTCGAGACGTACAGGATGCGCGCGTCCGCGAGCGGAATCAGCGGCCCCTCGGTGTCGAGATCGGCCGCGCACCAGAGCACGCGGTCGGTCTCGAGGTGGACCGCCATGTTTCCGGCGTATGCGACGTTGCGCGCGCGCGTGAGGGGCCCGACCCGCATGCCCTTCGGCCGCTTGTCCGCATCGACGACGGTGCGGAAAACCCCCTTCTTGTCCTGTCCCATGAGATCGCCGTCGCTGTTGAACCCGATCAGGCCGTCCTCCCAGGCGATCGGGCCGACGAGGATCGGCGACAGCTTGTTGTTGCTATAGGGTGTGAAGACCGCTCCGGGCAGCTTCTTGTCGCTGAACGCCGCCTCGAGCGGTTGCCGCGGGCGGACGTAGAAGCCCGCGCCGCGACTGTCCTCGAGAAACAGCACCGCGATCGCCTCGTCCTCCGATCCCCTGCGCGTACGCCTGACGAGGCCCCCCCACTTGTGCTGCTCGATCTTGTACCTCTGGTCCTCCGAGGAACGCCGGAGCGTGCGGAACGAGAGGAACTCCCCGCCGTATCCGCTGCGCTTGTCGATCTCGAAGATCGCGGCCAGCGTCGGGGTGACCGCCGGTCTTCCCTCGCAGCGACCGATCGTCCCGGTGTCCTTGCCGTCCCGCAGATCGATCACGTGGAGGCGCGACCCGAGGTCGGCCACGAAAAGGGAGCGCCCCGCGATGCATACGGGTCCCTGGGTTTGGAGCTTGATCGTGTCGTCCTTGCGAAGCGTTCTGCCCTTGACCTTGTAGGTGCGCACATAGTCGGCGGTGCAGACCGCAACGATCCCTTGCCACACGGCGATCCTCGGATCGTCCACCTTGCCGAGGGTCGTCTTGCCGATCACCTTGCCGGTCTCCGCATCGACCCGGACGAGGTTCGCCTGGCGGCCCTTCGCGACGGCGCAGAAGACATCGCCTCCCCAAACGACGGGGCCGGAGAGGATCTCCCCGATATCCGTGCGCCAGACTTCCTCCGGCATCGAGAGCACGGGGGCCACATCCACGAACCCGTCCGCGGCGCCGCTGCCGTGGTCCTGGTTCCAGAACTGGGCCGCCACATCCCCATCCGGGCTCGACCCTCCGCCAACCCCGGCCGAGACGAAAGATAACGAGGCCGCGACCACGACGAGGACGCAAGACCCCAACGATCTCGAAAGAACCATACTCACTCCCTGACAAGAATGTCGCAGCGACAGCCCGCTCGGCGGGCGAGTCAGGAGCATAGTGCAAGCGGACAGGAGGCGAAACCGCTCCGGCACCGCGAGGCTCGGCCAGGGGGATTCCCCTCCCCGGACCGAGCATCGCGTCGGCGTTCACCGTGGTGCTCTTGCGATCGACCGGCTACCTTCGGCCCCGTGCTGATCGACGTCTTGATCGCCGCCGAGGACCTCGGACGCCTGCGCGAGATCACGCAGGTCCTGATCCAGTTCGGGTTCCGCGACATCACCCAACGCATGGGGCTGGTCAGCCTCCTCCAGCGGGCCGGGAGTATCGTCCACTGGGAACGGGCGCGCGAGCTCGAGGAACAGTCCACGGCGAAGCGTGTGCGCATGGCGCTCGAAGCCCTTGGACCGACGTTCGTGAAGCTCGGTCAGCTCCTCGCGAGCCGCGCCGACCTCCTGCCACCCGACATGATCGCGGAGTTCTCCAGGCTCCAGGCCGGCGTCGCCCCCGTCCCGTTCTCCGAACTCGAGGCCCAGCTCACCGAGGACCTCGGCGAGGCCCCCGAAGCGGTCTTCACCGAGCTCGACACCGAACCCCTCGCGGCCGGCTCGATCGGGCAGGTCCACCGCGCCGAACTGCCCGGCCGCGGCGCCGTGGTCCTGAAGATCCGGCGCCCGGGGATCGAGAAGTCGGTGCACTCCGACCTCCGCCTCCTCGAGCGGCTGGCCCAGATCCTCGAGAGCGAGGTGGCCGAGCTGCGACGATTCCGACCCCGCGCGATCGTGCGCCAGTTCGCCAAGTCGATGCGGGCGGAACTCGACTTCTCGATCGAGGCACGCAACACGAGCCGCATCGCGCGGAACATGGCCGGGTTCGACGAACTCCGGATCCCCCGCATCCACGATGCGTTCACGCGCGAACGCCTCCTCGTCCTGGAGTTCATCGAAGGGCACTCCGCCGACGCCTGGATCCGCGGAGATCATCCCGAGGGCCTCCGGCCGGATCGCATCGCGGCCCTGGGCGCCGACGTGATCCTGCACATGGTGTTCGACGACGGCTTCTACCACGCCGATCCACACCCTGGGAACGTGCTCTTCCTCCCCGGCGGACGCATCGGACTGCTGGACTTCGGAATGGTCGGCCGCCTGAGCGACGACCGGCGCACGCAGTTCGTTCTGCTGCTCGCCGCCGTGATCGATCGCGACTCCGACGCGATCGTCGACACACTGCTCGAGTGGTCCGACGGCACCGAGATCGACGTCGATGCCCTCAGCGCGGACGCGGCCGACTTCATCGACCACTACGCAGAGCGTGAACTGAAGGATCTCGATGTCGCGAAGATGCTCGAGGACATCACACGCATCGTCCGCGAGAACGACCTCGTTCTGCCGGCCGATGTCGCGATGCTCATCAAGGTCTTCCTGACCCTCGAGGGCCTCGGACGCCGGCTCGATCCGAGCTTCAGCCTGGACGCGCACCTCGCCCCCGTCGCCCGCCGCATGATGCGGCGCATGCGCTCCCCCCGGCGCGTGATCGCGAGCAACTGGAAGGACCTTAGAAGGTTCGTCGTCGCCCTCCCCCGGGACCTGCGCCGCCTCGTCCAGCGAGCGCGCCGCGGCGGACTCCGGATCGAACTCGACCTGAAGCGCCTCGACGACTTCGCCCGTCAGATCGATCGCAGCGCGAACCGCGTCACGATGGGCCTGATCACTTCCGCGCTCATCGTCGGCACGTCGATCGCGATGACGATCGACACCGGCCCGCGCCTGTTCGACCTTCCGCTCCTAGGCCTCCTCGGATTCGTGACCTCGTTCGCGATCGGGCTGATGCTGCTCTGGTCGATCCTGCGCAGCGGGAGACGCTGATCCCGGCTCGTCCTCGGCGTTCACCATCCAAGCGGAGAACGATTCGAGGAAGGCCCGAAACTCGGGGAGGTGCTCGGGCGGGAAGCCGTAGCGCTCTTCCGCAACCTCGAGCACGACGTCGAAGCAAGCCAGCCATGCAGCCCGCGCATACGAGTCGATCTCATAGGGCTCATGCTTCTGGCGCATGCGCGGCGGCCCGAAGTGCTGGGAGTACAGGGGTCGGCCGCCGAGGATCTGCACGAAGAACGCTGCGGAACGGCGCGACGCCGTGTGCATGTCGAGCGGGAAGAGATCGCGGATCGTGCTCTGTTCGAGGACTCCGTAGAAATCAGCGATCATCTCGAAGACACCCTCTTCGCCGATCGCCTCGAGGATCTTCGGAGACGGCGGCGCTCCGCTCGGCGGCGGCGTGCGCGGGTGGTGGATCGGTCGTCTGCGGGGGGAGCGGTTCATGTCGGGTCGGTGCCGAAGAGGGTAACGATCGGCCGCCCCCCAGCGGTTCGCGTTCGCCCAAGAGTCCGAGGAAAGGGCCGCCGGGTGGGC
>DRLC01000120.1 GCA_011053145.1 Planctomycetota bacterium
CCATCGAAGTCTCTTTTCGAGAGTGCTCCAGGGCTCCCCGAATCCCGATCCGGCGCTATCATGGCCGCCCGCGATTCGCTCCTCCCCGCGGCGCGGCTCGCCTGACACTTCCTCCCCCCGTTCCGCACGCTCGGGACGCCGGGGTTCTACCTTCGCCCGGACGAGAAACGTGAGTTCTCCCGCGACCATCGAGGCACTGGCCAAAGAGTTTTCCATCCAGCCCGCCGAAGCCCAGCGCCTCTGCGAACTCTTGGCCGCCGGATTCAAGGTTCCGTTCCTGGCCCACTACCGAAGGGCCGATACCGGCGCGCTCGCCGAAGGCACCCTGCGCCGCTTCACGCGCAGGCTACGCCGCTTCGAGGAACTGGAGAAGCGCAAGGCCACCCTGCTGCAGTCGCTCGAGGAGCAGGCCAAGGCGCGACCCGGCGAGGAGGCGTTGGATCCGAAGGAGCGAGCGAGGATCGAGGACTGCCGCGACCGTCTCGAACTCGAGGATCTCTTCCTTCCCCATCGCCGCCCCGAGCCCGAGGTGCTCCAGGCGCTCGACCGCGGGCTGGGTGCCCTCGCGGATCTCTTGGTCACGAGTGAATCCAAAGAAGGGGGAGAGAAGAAGGGCGAGGCGAAGGAGACCGCACCGCAGGCGGGGCCGGAGGACACCGACGCCGTGGTGGTCGACGCCGCGGTGACGCCGGAGCCCGAACCCAGCGATGCCGCTGCGGAAGGGGAGGCTGCCTCCGAGGAAGAAGGTGTGGGTGCGGACGCGACGCCTCCCGCGGAAGCGGATAGCGTTCCCGACTCGGGCTCGCAGGAGAGCGCGGCGGCGTCCGATGAGAAGCCGGCCGAAGCCGGTGCGAGCGGCGATGGGGAGCCGACATCCCCTGCTCCCGGGAAGACCGCCCCGGCCGTGGACCTTCCGACGGTGCACGGGCTGCACGTCGAGATCACGCCGGATCTCGCCCGGGCCTGTGCCGCGTTCGTGAATCCCGACCGTGGCGTGCACACCGACAAGGACGCACTCGAGGGGGCGGTTCGGATCCTTTCCGATCGCCTCGGCCGCGACCCCGAGCTGCGCGGCCTCCTGCGGCGGATGCTGCGCAAGCACGGACGGCTCAAGGTGCGGGCGCTCGTGCCGGAGAAGGAGCTGGGGCGCAACCGCTCCCTGCTCAAGATCGACGGGCCCATCAAGCAGGTCCAGGGACACCGCCTCTTGGCTTTGCGCCAGGCTCAGTCCCAGCGACAGGTCGCGGTGGGGATCACGATCGACGAGTCCCTCGTGTTTCCGAAGGTGCGCGCGGCACTCGGCCGAAACATTCCCAAGGGGTTCGCAAAACTCGCCGACGCGATCGCACAACAGGCTCTGCGCCAGCGGCTCCTGCCGATGATCGAGGAGGGGGTGCGCATGGAGCTCAAGGAACGCGCGGATGAGGAGGCCATCGGCTTCCTCGCGCAGCACCTGCGCCAGATCCTCCTCACCCCTCCCGCGGGGCGCCGGCCTTGCGCCGGAGTTCACGCCGATGCGAAGGGCGACTGGTTGATCTGGGTCGTCGACGAGAACGGCGATCCGGTCGGATCCGAGATTCGGATCGAGGCCGGCAGCGCGGAGGTCCGGGATCTCGCGGATCCGCTCGGCAACGCGTTGCGCGAGAGCGGCGTTCGTTCCCTGGCCATGTCGCACGCCAAGTCGGCTCGCCCCTCGGTGCAGAAGCTGCGCGAGACGATTCAGCTCCTCGGAGGCGACGCCTGTGTCTACCTCGTGAACGACGCGGGGCTCGCCGGTTATGCGAACTCCGAGGCGGCGCGCCGCGAGCTCGCCGACCACTCGGTGCCCGCCCGCCAGGCGATCGGCCTCGCACGCCGCTACCAGGACCCGCTGCGTGAGTTCCTCAAGACCGATCTGCGCCATCTCGGACTCGGGCGTGAGCAGGCCGTCATCAGCAAGGCCAACCTGAGGCGACTCCTGCACGACGCCGTCGAGTCCGCCGTCGCCCACGTCGGCTGCGACCTCAACGAGGCGCCCCTCTCCTTCCTGCGCCACGTCCCCGGGCTGGGCTTCGAGCTCGCAAGCAAACTCGTGGAGAGGCGCGCGGAACGTCCGTTCGCTTCGCGCGCGGAGTTGCGGGACGAGTCGCTTCTCGATGACGCCGCCTGGACGAATGCGATCGGGTTTCTCCGGATCAAGGGGTCGAGCGAACCCCTCGATGCGACGGCCATCCACCCCGAGCAGTATGACCTCGTCCGGCGGATGATCCACGAGGCCGGCCACAGTGTCGAGGAGGCGCTCGGGCACCGTGACGGTCTGCGCGGCGTCGACCGCAAGGCGTTCGACCTCGACGAATACACCTGGCGTGATCTGCAACGGGAGATCTCATTTCCCGGGCGTGACCCTCGGCCGCGGCTCTTCTTCCCGCACCTGCTTCCGCCGGACACCGACCCGAAGACCCTCGAGAAGGACACCGTGGTCGAGGCGATCGTCACGAACGTCACCAGCTTCGGGGCCTTCGTCGACCTCGGGCTCGGAAAGGACGCGATGGTGCACGTCAGCGAGATCT
The DNA here is from genome assembly GCA_011053145.1 of Planctomycetota bacterium. GTDB lineage: Bacteria > Planctomycetota > UBA1135 > UBA1135 > DRLC01. The sequence continues at coordinate 2,550 of DRLC01000120.1, forward strand.
CCAGCCGCTACGTCCGCGATGCGCGCGGGTTGCTCTCCGTCGGACAGGTCGTGCGCGCGCGCGTCCTGAACAGCGCCGGCCCGAGGGTCGAGCTGTCCCTGAAGAACGTCCCCGATTCTCGTCGCCGGGGTGGGGGAGGGGGTCCCAAGCGCGGTCGTGGCCGGCGCGGCAAGGAAGGGGAGGAGGCCTGGCCCGAGCACGAACCGCTCCGGCGTGCGGCGCGGTCCCGGCGTGACGGACTCGTCGGCGGAGCCCCCAAGCGCGATCGCAAGGGGGGGGGCCGCCGACCCGGTGGACGGGGAGGCCCCAGGAGGCGCGGCGACCGCCGGGAACGCGGCGAGGACTACGATCCCGCCGCGATCCGGGAGGCGGGCAAGGCCGCCTCGGGCTACAACCCCTTCGCGAGCTTCTTCAAGGAGAAGGGCGCGAGCGAGGAGTGAGCCCGCGCTATTCGTCGAAGTCGATGCGGATCGATTGACCGGAGGGGTTCCCGGGCAGCGGGGGGTCCGGCTGGTCCCGGTGGGCGGCGGGTGAGCTCTCGACGCGTTCCATCGACTCGAAGAACTCCATCGAGGTTTCCTCGACCTGCCCGATCACCTCGGCGGTGTCGAGTTCGGGCGAGGAGACGGTCGGAGCGGATGCGGATGGGCCGGGCGCTGCTGCTTCTTCCGGCGCCGCTTCGAACGGGGACGCAGGCGTCCCGGCAGCCGCGGGGCCCTCGACCAGCGCCTGGACCTGGCGCGCGAATCCCTCGAGCCGCGTCTCCACGCTCGCACCGAGGCGGTCGACGCTGGACGCGAGGCGGAAGAGGGCGTTCTGCTGGTCACCCGCGTCCGATGCGCTCTCGCGGTCCGCAAGGATCTGTCGCTGACCTTCGCCGAGGGTGGCCACCTCCGCAGTGATCTGGAGGAGGGAGCTCAGGACCTGGGCGATGTCGGTCGTGAGTTGATCGGCGACCAGGAGGAAATCCGAGTCATCCCGCGGAGCCGAGTTCGAGGCCGCGAGGACGGCGCACGTGGATCGATGGATGCCGTGCGCGACCATTCCCATCGCGAAGAGAACGATGCCGACGGCGAGGATGAGGCCGTGCGTGAAACCGTTCTCCGCGAGGACATTTCCGACGTGGACGAGCTGCCACGAAATCTTCGGCGCGAAGGGCAAGGCGGCACCGAGGGCGGCCAGGCCGAACCCGGCGAGGAACAGGAGACGATGGACGAAGCCTCCGGGGGCACGGGGGGTCGCGATCTGGGGGTAGGAAACCTCATCCTGCTCGAACTCGGCGTCGAGGATCGGGTCGGTCTCTCCGATGATGTGTTGAGCCATGATTGCGGTCGCTCCTGGGATTCGACCATCTGCCTTTGGGGCGGGCGGCGCGGCCCGCGGGGGGACCTCCGAGTCCCCCAAGCTTCCCCGCACTCTCCTCGATCCCGGCAGGGCGCGTTCTTGAGGGAATCACCGCAGGTCTCCCGAAAGGCCCCTGGACCATCCCGCGAGCCCCGATTCGGGGCGCCGGGGACAGAATCGCAATGCCCACCGCCCCTTCGCTCCGGTATCGTCTGGAGGCCCACCGGAGCCATTCCATGCAGAGTAGAGACATCCAAGGGACCGCCGTCTCGCCGGGCCTCGCGCTCGGGCCGGTTCACGTCATCCACGCAGGCCCTGACGTTCCCACCTGGTCCGTCTCACGGGAGAACGTACCGCTCGAGATCGGCCGCCTCGCGAGCGCGCTGAACGTCGCCTCCGAACACCTCGAGGAGCGCCGCCGTCGGGTCGCGGCAACCACCGGCGAGAAGGACGCGGAGATCTTCGCCGTCCACCGACTGATCCTCCAGGACCCGGGGGCGATGAAGGAGGTGGAGAAGGCGATCGCCGAGCAGCGCATCAACGCCGAGGCTGCGGTCCAGATGTTGATCACGCGTTTCGAGGCCACGATGGGCTCGCTCGAGGGCGACAGCGTGCGCGCCTATGCATCCGACGTGAGCGATCCTTGGCGGCTCGTCCTCGACGTGCTCATGGAACGCGATCGCGAGATGGTCGCTCAGGCCGATCTCAAGGTGATCCTCGCGGCTGCGGAGCTGACCCCGAAGGTGGCGACGTTCCTCGAACGGGACAAGGTGCTCGGGATCGTGACCGAGACGGGCGGCCGCTTCTCCCACGGCGCGGTCCTCGCACGTTCCTTCGGTATCCCGTGCGTCGTCGGCATTCCGAACCTCCTCGCACGGCTCGAACAGGGGATGACGGTCTCCCTCGACGGAAACCACGGGGTCGTGCAGCTGCGTCCGACCGAGGAAGAGGTGGACGCCTTCCTGCTTCGCAAGCGCTCGTTCGAGGCACGCCGGGCGGAGTTGGCGCTCGATTCCGCCCGCCCGGTGGAGACCCCCGACGGACACGCCTTCGGGATCCACGTGAACGTGGAGAGTATCCGTGACCTCGACACCTTCGACGTCTCGCACGTGGACGGCGTGGGTCTCCTGCGGACCGAGTTCCTCTATCTGGAGCGCAACAGCTTTCCGTCCGAAGAGGAGCAGTACCGGATGTACCGTCGCGTCGTCGAGCGCATGAATGGCCGTCCGGTCGTTCTCCGGCTCCTGGACATCGGGGGCGACAAGCCGCTGCCGTACTTTCAGGCTCCCGTGGAGACCAACCCCGCTCTGGGCTGGCGCGGAATACGGATCACGCTCCAGTGGCGTGACTTTCTGCGTGTGCAGTTGCGGGCGATGCTGCGCGCCTCGGCGGTCGGAGACACCAGAATCCTGTTGCCGATGGTGACTTCGGTGGAGGAAGTCCTGGAGATCCACGAGCTATTCGACACCCTGCGCGCCGAACTCGTCGAGCAGGGCTACGAAATCGCCGAGCATGTTCCGGTCGGAGCGATGATCGAGGTTCCCTCGACGCTCCTGACCCTGACCGACCTGTGCAAGGAGGTGGACTTCGTCAGCGTCGGGACGAATGACCTCGTGCAGTATCTCCTGGCGGTCGACCGGGACAACTCGCGCGTCGCGAGCCTCTACGATCCGCAGCACCCGGCCGTCGTGCGAGCCCTGCAGAAGATCGCAACGCGCGCCGCGGAGGCGAATTGCCCCGCATCGGTGTGCGGGGACATTTCCGGAGATCCTGCAGCCGCGGTTCTCTTGACGGGCATGGGCTACACCTCGGTGAGCGTGGCTCCTCAGTTCGTTCCCGAGGTCAAGCACGCGGTGCGCCGGACGAGCATGAAGGCCGCGCGGGCGCTCGTGGAGGATGTTTTGGCGCAGAGTTCCGCCGAAGGGGTGCGGGCGAGGCTGGACCGCTTCCGGGAATCGTTGTACGGCCCGGAGACGGAACCCGTCGTGGGGTGAAGCGCCACCTTTCCGAATCGGGAGGGGCGCGCTACAATCCGACCGGTCGGGACCCCTGCTCCTTCGCCGCTGCACCGAGTCTTTCACACCGCTAGAGGAACCGGGGGTCTCATTCGTCAGCTAGGGTGTGGCCCAAGGAAGGGGGGGCGTCCGTGCGAGATTCGAAAGGCCTATCGAGCCGGCCCACTTCCCCACGACGGGGGAGGTGGTCCCAGGCCGAGCAGGCAAGATTGAAGGCCCTCTGGGGGCTGCGGGACGAGGCGGTGATCGCCCGCCAGCTCAACCGTCCGGTCGCAAGTGTGCGCCGGATGGCCGAGAAGCTGTTTCCCGAAGGGGTCCGCCGCGGCCCCTGGACCGCGGCGGAGGTGCTGCGACTGAAACGCTACCTCGGAGCGAGTCCACCCGAGGTGATCGCACGCGTGCTCGGGCGCGATGTCGAGGAGGTCCAACGGCAGATCCTCGATCTGGGGCGTATCCGGCGCGAAGAAGAGTGGTCGCGAGAGGAGATCGCGGAGCTCAAGCGGCTCTACGGGACGAGGACGACCGAGGATCTCGAGGTCATTTTCGGGCGCTCGAGTGAGGAGATCGAAGCACGAGCGAAGGAGTACGCACTCTCCAAGGACAAGGCCTTCCTGCGGAAGATTCGTGGTGAATCCGCGACGCGCATGCCGCGTTGGACCCAGCAGGAGATCGACGTTCTGAAGCGTGACTACCCCTCGCGGTCGAACCTCGATATCGCGCGCGAGCTCGGGCGCTCCGTGAAGAGTGTCGTCTCGAAGGCGCACAACCTGGGGCTCAAGAAGTCTCCGGACCGCCTGCGCGCGATGGGCCGCGAGAACGTCAGCCTGCGCTACGAGAAGTAGGAACACCCCAACCCGGCCTCCGTCGGCTGCGACCGCGCAGTCCCCGAAGGACTCCGACTGGGCTCGGTAGCCCTCAGAGAAGTGCCTCGGCGTGGAGTGTGCACGCCCCCATGCGTTCCTCGACGGTTCCCGACACGATGTAGGGACCGTGCTCGACGAGCCGGTGTCCGTCGCGCGCATACACGTCGGGAAATAGGACGACTTCGGCGATGCCGGTCTCATCCTCCAGGGTGAGGAAGCACATCGGGCGACGGCTCTCGGTGCGCACCCGGCGAGAGGCGGCGAGCCAACCGCGCAGGAGGACGCGCTCTCCCACATGGCCGGAGAGTTGCGCGCATTCGCAGCGGATCGCGTTCCGAGTGTTCGACGCGTTCGCGCCGGCTCGTTCATCGGCCTCGCCGCGGAAGAGCGCCGTGGGGTGTGCGCCGATCGTGAGCCCGAGGAGTTCCAGCTCGAGTCGACCACGGGTGGTGGGGTCGACTTCGGGCAGGGAGGGGAGAGCGAGGGGAGGGGTTGGGGGGTCGGGGAAGAGCGTCGCCTGCTCACCGGCTTCGAGGGAGTGCTCTGCGAGTCCGAGGAAGGGGCGCGACCAGCCCCCGGTTCGCGCGCGCTGTTCCGGAGTGGTGCGGCAGGCCGCGAGAAGCGCGGGGTCGAGGGGGGCTTCGCCCCGTGCGGCATCCTTTGGGGGATGGCGTGCGGTGGATGTGCAAAGGTGCAGCCTCCACAGCATTTCCGGGCGCGTGCGATCGAAGGCATCGAAGGCCCCGCACTGGATCAAGTTACGCGTTTCGTCCTGGTGCGCTCGTGTTCGGTCGAGGAAATCGGGGAGCGAGAGGAAGGGGCCGCCCCGCTCACGTTCCTCGATGAGGCTTTCGAGGGTCGTTTCGCGTAGGCCGCGGATGCGTGCGAGGCCGACACGGATCGCACCACGTTCCAGCGTGAACTCGGGTGCACTGCGATTCACGTCCGGAGGCAGAATCGAGATGCCAAACCGTCGCGCTTCCTCGACGTACACGCGTGTCGCGTAGTAACCGGTTTGGCTGTTCAGGAAGGCCGTGAGGTAGGCGGCGGGATGGTGGGCCTTGAGGTAGACGGTCCGATAGGCGATGCGTCCATAGGTCACCGCGTGGGCCTTGCAGAACCCGAAGGAGGAGAAGTTCGCGATGGTCTCCCAGACCTTGCTCGCAGGCGCGCGATCGATTCCGTTCGCTTCGCACGCGCGTAGGAAGGCGGCACGCAGTTCGGATGCGCTCGCTCCGCCCGGTTTCGAGAGCGCGCGCCGTAGTTCATCCGCTTCCGCGAGTTCCATTCCCGCCAGGAGCGCGACGGCGTGCATCACATCTTCTTGGTAGAGCATGACGCCGTGGGTCTCGCGCAGGAGATTCTCGAGGAGCGGGTGGGGAGGAGAGGCGGGTTCCAGGCCTCGGAAGCGACGGATGAAGGCGTCCTTCATGCCTGAGCCGGCGGGACCGGGGCGGATCAGCGCGACGGCTTGGATCACGTCGTCCATGCTGGTGGATCCGATCTGTTGGAGCAGGTGACGCATCCCGGGGGACTCCACCTGGAAGCAACCGATCGTTCGGCCGTGGGCGAGGAGTCGCGCGGTGGCGGGGTCGTCCTCGTGGACGTGGGTGAGATCGGGGGCGTCGCCCGTGTCCTTCGCGATGGAGCGCAGGCAGTCGTCGATGACGGTCAAGGCTCGATTTCCGAGCAGGTCCATTTTCACGAGTCCGATCGCCTCGACGCCGTGCTTGTCGAGTTGCGTGACGATGGCGCCCTTGGTCGCGCGCTGGCAGGAGACGGTGTCGGTGATCGGCCCGGGGGCGACCACGACGCCCCCGGGATGCAGGCCGAGGTGGCGCGGAGCACCGAGGAGGGCGGCGGCGACGTGCAGGATGCGCTGGTAGCGCGGGTCTTCGAAGGGGAAGCCGCGGCATTCGGGCGTCGTGGTGAGGGCGTGGGCGATGGGGTTGGGGGGGGCGGTTCCGCTCGCCCCACGCCGACCATCCCTAGCCCCCACCCGCCCAAGGGGAGTCCCCCCAGGACCCCTCCGCGCGCCGCCGGTTTCCTCCCCGCGACCGCTTTCTTCCCCCGCCCCGTCGAACGGTGCGCTCCCGCCCCCGAGCGACCAGGGCAGCCGCTTCGACCAACGGTTCGCCTCCACGGGGGCAATCCCCTCCGCGAGCGCAGCCTCGCGAAATGCACTGCGCACACCGAAGCGGTTCAGGGTCGAGATCATCGCGGTCCGTTCCGTCCCGAACATCTCGCCCACGTGCTCGAGCACCTCGTCGCGTCGTCGCCAGCAAAAATCGAGGTCGATGTCGGGTCGGTCCCGGCGCACCGGGTTGAGGAAGCGTTCGAAGGGGAGGCCGTAGCGCAGGGGGTCGGCGTCCGTGAGTCCCAGGCAGTGTGCCACGAGGCTGTCGGCGGCCGAGCCGCGACCGACGAAGGGGATCCCCTCGTCGCGCGCGAAGTCCGCGATGCGCCGGACGAGCAGAAAGTAGGAGGCATAGCCGAGTTCCTGGATCGCCGCCAGCTCACGCCCGAGGCGTTCCAAGACCTCCGGTCGCAGGGGACGGTAGCGTTGCGTCGCTCCCTCGAAGGCGAGGGTCGAGAGGCGCGAGTAGGGGGTTTCGCCCGCGTCGAGTTGTACCTTCGGGAAGAGCACGCCGCCGAGCGGTGGCGTGAATCGGCACAGTTCGGCGATCTCGAGGGTGCGTCGCAGGGCGCCGACCTCCTCGCCGCGTCCTTTTCCGAACGGTCCCGCCACGTCGGGAAGTTCCGCGTAGAGCTCACGCATGCGTTCGGGATCGAGCAGGTGGATCGGAGGCGTCGCCACCCAGGCGTGGGGGAGGTCGGAGGCGAGCGCGTTGTGCTTGATCGCCGCGCGGAAACGGTGGTGGGAGAGTCCCTCGGGATCGGCTGCGTACACGTCCGGCACCGCGAGGAGTGCCAGCCCGAGGGCCCGGGCGGTCCCGATGAGCTCTCGAGCGGGCACGGGGGCGGCGGGTGATGGGACCTTTGGGAGAGAGAGTTCGTCTTCCGTCGCTTCGGCGTGGCTCGGGCGCGTCGAGCGTGCTCGCGCGCGACGGCGGCGTCTGGGCCTCCATCCGCGATCCCGTTCGAGGGCCGCGGGCGATACCGCGATCGCGAGCCGACTCGGGTCGATTCCGCCGGCGAGCGCGAAGGCGAGGCGCGGGTGGTCCACCAGGAAGAAGAGTCCCTCCCGAAAACGCAGCGCTTCCTCCGCGAGCTGGAAGCTCTCCGGCCCGTCGAGCGTTTCTCCCGCGGTGCCCGGATCTCCGCCGAGGTGGCGGGCGGACACGAGCTTGCAGAGATTCCGGTAGCCCTGTTCCGTGCGGACCAACGCGATGAGCCGTCCTGCGCGTCCCCCCGCGTCGCTGAGTTCCGCACCGAGCAGAGCTCGCGGCCGACCCTCCGTCGCGGCACACCGCAGGAACTCGACCGACCCCGCCAGGGTGTCCACGTCGGTCAGGGCCATCGCGCTCAGGCCCAGTTCGCGGCCGCGATCGAGGAGCCGCTCCGGAGGATCGACGCCGGTCAGGAGGGAGTGCCAGCCGTGGACGCGTAGGGGGACGTACATGATCGAGCCCCCACCCGACGGGGACCCTAACAAACGCAGAACTCCTCCGCCAGGTCTGGTGCAACCGGAGGCTTCCCGGTTCGGTCCAAATCATGCGCTCGGCTCGTATCCACCTCGCCGGCCAGGCGGTCGGCCGCTCGCTTCCCATGGACACTCCCCTCCCCAGCTCGCCCCGCGGCGGGACTCCCCGAGGCCTCCTCCTCCCGCGTCCCTCGCCCCCGAAGCCCTCCACGAAACCCCTCCGGGAGTCCTCGCGACCCCGGCCGCCCCGCGTCCGCCCCACCGTTCCCTCGCCCAGGATCGTCCCCGGCGTCGGCACCTGGTGAGCGGTTTTCTCACTGGTTGAGCGAGGGCGTTCGCAGCCGGTAGCCGTCAGGGCGCAGCGGGTGCGTTTCACCGATCGCGGTGCTCGAACCACGCAGGACGCGCCCGAACCCAAGCTCGTCACGCAATCGATCGAGGGCGTGGTCGAGCCGCCGCTGGCGGTCCGCGCGGCTGGCGCGTCGTCCCGCGAGTTCGCCCTCCTCTCCGAAGAGCCTTCCCTGCCATCCCCCCGATGCGCGCAACCCGTGAAGCGCGACTCCGATGCGCTTCACGAGGGCGCGCCTCCTCGGTAGCTCTCGGAAGAGCCGGCGCCCGTGTCGCCAGATTTCGTCGGTCGAATCGGTGGGGGCATCGAACGCACGTCTGCGCGCCGCGCCGAGTCCTTCCCGGCGCTCTCCCCGCGGGTGCGTGTCCACATAGCGCACGTTGACCTCGAGGGAGCCCGCAACGAGCCGGTGCGAGCGCAAACGGTGTGCGGCGCGTTCGATCAGGTAGGAGAGCATCGCCTCGATCCGCTCGCGCAGTCCTTCCTCGGGTTCGAACGTCGTTTCGCGTCGGATCGAGCGCGGCGGTCGCACGACGAGTCGCCCCTCTGCGTCCTCGCGGTGGGTTGCGACCACCTCCGCGTCGTCGATTCCGCGCGCCCGTCCGTGGAGCACGAGCCCCGCGCGCCCAAAGCTCGCGAACAAGACCTCGCGCGACACGAGCCGCAGCTCGCCCACGGTACGGACATGGAAGCGTTCGAGCGCCGCACCGATCGCGCGCCCGACCCCGGGGAGGCACTCGACCGGAAGCGCCGCGAGGAAAGCCTCCTCGTGTCCGGGCAGCACCTCCGCGATCCCCCCCGGCTTCGCGAGTTTTCCCGCGAGCCGCGCCATCATTCGGTTCGTTCCGATCCCGATCGTGACCGGCAGGCGCGCGCGTTCCCGAATCGCTTCCCGCATCCGCTCCGCCGTATCACACGCCGCTCCGAAGAGCCGTCGCGTCCCGGTCAGGTCCACGAAGAAGTCGTCGATCGACGCGACTTCGACCCACGGACTGAAACCCAGGAGGACCCGCGTCACCTCCTCGCGCAATCGGTTCGCGGCCTGGGAGTCCCCGTCGCGAAAGACCGCCTCCGGACAGAGCCGCTTTGCCTCGCGCAGCGCCATGCCCGAGCGCACCCCGAATCGGCGGGCCTCGTAGGAGCACGACATGACCAGGTTGCGGCCGGTCGGCGGCCCACCGACCACGACCGCCCGCCCCGCGAGCCTCGGTTCCAGCGCCACCTCGACCGACGCCAAGAAGGCATCCACGTCGAGGTGCACGACGCGCGGCGTCGCCGTGGGCAACGAGGAATCGCGGTGGGAGGGCATGGAGAGACCCTAACAAATGCAGAACCCGCCTGCGTCGATCTTGTGTTCAGGCGCCGTGCGAAGTGGACCGGCTTTCGAACGCGTGGTGCAGTGATGAAGCAAGGAGGCTTGAATGAAGGGAAGAGGATGGCTCGCGGGGCTCGCGATCGTGTGTTCTGGGGCGCTGGTTTGGTTCCTCGCGTCGCCGCACCGGGAGGGCGTGCGCTCCGAGGTGGGGGCGGTCGCGCAGGAGGTGGAAGGCGAGGCGCCGTCGACGGAATCGCTGCTCGTGCCGGAGGGCGAACGGGCCGGCGAAGCGGAGGCTACGCGGGAGGCCGTCGCGGACCTTCCCGGCGTCTCCGCGGATGCGGCCGATCCCTGGCTTGGGGAACTCGCCGGATTGCGCGGCAGGATCGTGGAGGAGGACGGAAGCGCGGTGTCCGGGATCGGCGTGACGCTCCTCGAGGTGGACGGGGTGCAGCTCCTCGCTCAGGAATGGGAACGGCTCGGAGAGCGGCCCGAGGAGATCGTGGCCGGAGAGACGACCACGGATGAGGAGGGGCGGTTCGAGTTCGCGGGGACGCGCGCAGGGGCATTCCACGGGCTCGGCATCGATCTCGGCGGGGGGCGCGCGACGCTGCGCATTCTCGACACCGCACTCGAGAATGGAGAGGTCCAGGACGTCGGCGACATCGTCCTCGAATCACTCGGCGTGTTCGTCGGTCGCGTCGTCGATGCGGAAGGCGAACCGGTCGCCGGAGCGCGCGTGCGCGTCGCGCCGATTCCCCCCGAGGCGCTGCTGGTGCGCGCGTACGATCTCCGGGCGGACACGCTGCTCACGATGCGAGGTGAGGAGGTCGTGGAGTTGCCGCGCCGCGTGGGCCGGCTCATCGACCTGCTCCCCGTGCCGACCGCGCACAGCGGTGCGGATGGACGGTTTCGGATCGATGGCGTTCCCCTGCAGGAGGTCGTCGGTGGGGTGGACAAGGAGGGTTGGGTCGGAACCCCGATCCAGAAGATCGAGGCGGTTGGAGGCGAGCAGGACCTCGGCGACATCGTTCTCTCGCGCGGACGCCGCGTCGCCGGGATCGTCGTCGACGGCCGGGGCGAGCCGGTCGCGGGCGCGGAGGTCTTCGCGGGTGCGCCGAACCTTTTCGGTTTCGCTCTCCTGCAGCCGGTCGGCACCTCGGGCGCGGACGGTCGCTTCCGGGGCGGTGCGGTCCATGAGCAGGGGGGGATCGTCGTCGCTGCCCGGCGCGGGGCTTCGGAGTCCTGGACGACGCTCTCGGGGAAGGACTCCAGTGCCGAGCTTCATGTCGTTCTTCCGACCGCGGTTCCCTTGACGGTGCACGTGTTCGGTCCGGGCGGCGCGCCGGTCACGGGCGCACGAATCGAGGTGAGCCCGGAGCGATCGTTCGGTGACATCGGGCCGAGCTTCCTTCTCAGGCGCCTCTATGGGACTGCGCAGCTCGTGGCCCGCGAAACGGAGCCCGGAACCCTGGTCTGCGAGGCGGTCGCGCCGGGCAAGTACGAGCTGATCGTGCACGCGTCCGGACTCGTTCCGAAGGCGCTCGAGGTCGAGGTGCCGGAGACGGGGAGTGAGCTCACGGTCGAGTTGGAATCGGGCCACACCCTACGGGTCCGTGCCGTGGACGGTGTGACGAACGAGCCGGTCGCCCGAGCGCGCGTGAGCATCCTCGAGCGTGACTCGGAACTCCCGAGTGTTCTCGATGTGGCCTGGACCGACGAGACCGGTGAGGCGACGCTCGGTCCCTTGGGGGGTCGCAGCGGGGGGGACCGCCCGGTCCGGACGGCCGTCCTCGTCGAGCATCCGAGGTTCGCTCTGCGAGTTCAGGACATTTCCGGTGTCCCACCGGTTCTCCTCGTGCCCCTCGATTCCGGGGGGGATCTCCAAGGTCGCATCCACTGGGGAGGGGGCCTTCCGGATCGCGGCTACACGGTCTTCGTCGTGCAGCAGGACTCCTCCTGGGATGGACTCTTCTCGCCGCCCCGGTTCGCGCGTTCGGGCGCGGACGGAACCTTCCGCGTTTCCGGGCTTCCAGTGGGAGAGTACGACGTGATCGTGTACGAGCGCTTCCTCGAAGGCGACCCGACCTCCCTCTTCCTCGACGGGAAGGAGCCGGGGATGCTCTTTCGCGGGAGCTGCGTCATCGAAACCGGCCGTACGACCGAACTCGAGATCGACCTGACCTCCTCCGGGATCGGGCCCGTCGCGCGCGTCGTGGGCAGGATTCGAATGAACGGACGGCCGCTCGAGGGGGCGCGCGTTTCCCTGCGCGGCAACGGGAGTACGAGCATGGAGACTGGCCCCGACGGGTCCTTCGACTCGGGGGAAATCTCCGCGGTCCGCGGCGTTTGGGTGGAGATCGAGGCGGAAGTCGACTTCCCGAGCGACCGCTCGCGCAGCGCGAACCTCATGAGCCAGTACCTGACCTGTGAGCCCGGGGAGGTCAAGCGCATCGATCTCGACCTCGAGCCCATGGAGCTGAACGTGACGGTCGTCGGCGCGCAGAGCGGCCTTCCGATCGAGGGCGCTGGCGTCCAGTTGCGAGAGGTGATGCAGGAGGGTGGAGGATGGTCCAGTCCCGGTGTCGAGGTCACCGACGCATCCGGGGTCGCGCGGGCCTTCGCCGTGCGGCCCGGCACATACATGCTCCGGGTGTCTGCGGCAGGGCGAGCGTCCTACTCGCGGCAGCTCGAGCTCCCGGTCTCCGAAGACGTGCGCGTCGAACTCCCGGCCCCCACTCCCTGCTCTGGGCGCATCGTGATCGATGCGGGCCCGGCCCCGGAGGTTTGGTGCTTCCTCCGGCTGGTTCCCAAGGACGGGGAGGGGACGGATGCTTCCGCCCAGGTCGACCTGGAAACCATGACCTTCGAAGTCGAAGGGGCTAGCGAGGGCCGCTACGAAGCGCGGCTCTGGATCGACGGCGAGGAGCGGGGATCCACCGAGGTCGCCCTCGGTCCCGGGGGCGCGACAAACCTCGAGCTCCACTTCCCCTGAGCGCGGGGGTGGTCGAGCGGCTGGACAGAACGGGTGGAGCGGCCTTCGAGATGCCGCTCCACCCGTTCTGGCTAGAGGACCTTGAAGTCGAGGTCGAAGCGCACGCGGTAGGGGTCGTTTCCTCCCGGGTCGTCGACATCGGAGGTGAGGCCCCAGAGCTTCCAGGCCATGTGGTCGGTCAGGTAGTGCTGTAGGCCGAAGATGAACCCCTTCATGCCGACTCCGGCGCCCGTGCCCGCGATCGCGGTGTCGTCCTGGGCGACCGGGCTGAACGTGGCGTTCGCGTCGAGGTCGTAGTAGGTCAGGAACCAGTTCGTATCGCCCGCCTTGCCCGCCTTTCCGAACTTGGCGCCGATCGCGAAGCCGGAGTCTTCGCCCGTGTTGTCGTCGACGTTGTTGATGAACTGAACGAAGGCCTGCTGCTTGCCGGCCGGGCCGCCGCGGTGGTCGAGGGAGACGAAGCTGTCCCAGATCGCGAACTCGCCGGTGGGATCCGTGTTGCCCTGGTTTGCGCCGACCGCGCCGCTCGAGAGGTTGGACCAGTTCGTGTAGGCGCTCGAGATCTGGACCCGAGCGTTGGATCCCGCGTCGACGACCAGGTTCCCCTGGATCCCGACCGCGATCGGGTCGCCGCTCGTGTTGCCCGTCTTGTTGTTCTCCGCGGCGATGATCCCCGCGACGCGCACGTCACCGCGGGTCTTTCCCTCGCTGGACGAGATCCACTTCGCAGCGATGCCGGCCGGAGAGACGTCCTGGTCCCAGGTCAGTTCCGAGTAGACGGGGGGTTGCGCAAAGCTGTACGGCATCTTTCCGACCCGCACCTCGAACGAGTCGGCGCCGTCCCAGGTCAGGAAGAGGCGATCGATTTCGATCTTCGCGCCGTTGAATCCTTCGCCGTCCCCATCGGATCCGAAGTCCCAGTGCGGGTTGTTCGCATCCCCGCTCGTGGTCGAGATCCGCGCTTCCCCCTTCAGGCCCGGCAGCATCTCCGTCTTCACCCCCGTCCGCGCCCGGAGCCGCATGCGGTAGCGATCTTTCCCGTTCGTCTGGTCGATCGTCGCCTCGCCACGGAACCGCCCGTTCCCATAGAAACGCAAACGGTCGCTGAGCGGCGCGTCGCTCGTCTTCAACTGCACGCAACCCGAGACCGCCCCACAGGCGCCGAGGAGGAGAGCGATCGAGAGAACGTGACGGAGAGAGGGCTTCGATACGAGTCCGTGGGACATGGCAAAGACGGGGTGGAGGGAATGGAGGTCGCGAACCCCCTGCGCCGGGGCCCGCGACGAGGGAAGGAGACCGCTCGCCGATCGATCCCGCAACCCTGCCGCCGCGGTTTTCCCTTTCCTCCATCCACTTCCAATTCTCACCCTGAGGGAAGCCTCCGATTTCTGTCCGGCCCCGTGAACGGCCTCCGGTGTCCGCTACACTCCTCCACGAGCTGCCGGGAACGCCTCTGTCCCGGCACCACCCGCGGAAGTGGCGGAACCGGTAGACGCGCAGGATTTAGGTTCCTGTGCCGCAAGGCGTGGGGGTTCGAGTCCCCCCTTCCGCACCAGCCCTTCTCAGGTGGGCAGGGAGTCCACCAGTTCGGCCGTGATGCGCACGCCGCGCAGCCCGTCGCGGGTACCGCGGCACTTGGCGAGGGCTCCGCGGAAACGGGCGCGGCCGCCGAGGAGGGGGGAGACGAGGAGGAGCAGGGGGAGCGTGGCCACGTCGAGCACGAAGAAGCGCAGCCATCGGGCCGGGGTGCCGTGCTTGCGCAGGAACCAGACCGAGTTGACCGCCATCATGTACTTGCGGCGCGGGTTGTAGCCACCGCCGGTGGTCGAGTGCGGGCTGTGCAGGGCGTGGGCGTCTCCGATCAACGCGACGCCGTGGCCCGCCTCGTTGATGCGCAGGCACAGGTCGGCGTCCTCGTGGTAGGCGAAGAAGTCCTCGTCGAAGAGCCCCACCTCCTCGAGCACTTCGCGGCGCACGAGGAGGGCACAGCCGGGGACGAAATCCACGCGCCGGGTGACCTGCCAGCGAGGCCCGTCGGGTGCGCGGTGCCCGTGCAGCGTCGTGATGTTTCGCAGGTAGTCGATGCTGCCGCCGGCACACCAGACCCGCGAGGGATCATCGGCATAGAGAACGCGCGGCCCCACCGCTCCGAGGGTGGGATCGGCATCGAGGGCCGCCGTGAGCCGCGCGAGCGTCCCCGGGGGAATCTCGACGTCGTTGTTGACGAGGAAGAGCAGGTCTGCGCCGCGCTCCATACCGATCCGAAGGCCCTGGTTGCTGCCGAGGGCGTAGCCCGCATTCCTCTCATTCTCGACGAAGGTGAGGTCCGGGAAGGTCCGGCGCAACTCGGGCCAGGTGCCGCGGGTCGAGCCGTTGTCCACGAACACGATGTCGGCCGGCGCCAGGCCCTCCGCGAGGAGGGCTCGGATGCAGCGGAGGTTCTCGTCTCCTCCGTTCCAGTTCAGCACGGTCGCCACGACTCGCATCGTGGGGATGGTACGGGGAGGGAGCAGGCGTAGCCACTTCCGCGCGAACGGGCCGCCGCGGGGCCGGGTGCCAGACGCTACACTTCCCGCTGTGACTCCCTACCGCATCCCCTTCAACCGGGCGACCCTGCTCGGCAATGAGCTGCGTTACATCGCCGAGGCGGTGGAGCGCGGGCACCTCGCCGGTGACGGCGAGTTCACGCGCCGCTGCAGCCGAATCCTCGAGCAGGAGGTCGGGGTGCCCCGTGCCTTCCTGACGACGTCCTGCACCCATGCCCTGGAGATGACCGCGTTGCTCGCGGAAATCGGCCCCGGGGACGAGGTGATCGTGCCCTCGTTCGCGTTCGTGACCACCGTGAACGCGTACGTGCTGCGGGGGGCGAAGCCGGTGTTCGTCGATGTGAGGCCGGACACGCTGAACCTCGATGAGCGCCTCATCGAGGAGCGCATCGGACCGCGCACCAAGGCGATCGTCGCCCTGCACTACGCCGGCGTCGCTTGCGAGATGGACGCCATCTCCGAGCTCGCGCGCCGTCACGGCCTCGTCGTCATCGAAGACAATGCCCACGGACTCTTCGGGTCCTATCGCGGCAGGAAGCTCGGTACCTTCGGAGCCTTCGCAACGCAGAGCTTCCACGAGACGAAGAACCTGACCTGCGGGGAGGGTGGAGCGCTGCTCATCAACGACGAAAGCATGATCGAGCGCGCCGAGATCCTGCGGGAGAAGGGCACGGACCGCAGTCGCTTCTTCCGCGGCGAGGTGGACAAGTATTCCTGGGTCGATCTCGGTTCGAGCTATCTGCCGTCCGAGGTCTTGGCCGCGTTCCTGTACGCGCAACTCGAGGGTCGCGAGGAGATCCAGGCGCGGCGGGCCGCGATCTGGAATCGCTATTTCGAGGGCCTTTCCCGCTGGGCTTCCGAGCACGGTGTCACGCTCCCCCAGGTGCCGGAACACTGCGAGCAGCCCTACCACATGTTTCACATGTTGCTCCCGAGTCTCGAGGTCCGCGGGCGTTTGATCGAGGCGCTGAAGGCCAAGGGCATCCTCAGCGTTTTCCACTACCTGCCGCTGCACCTTTCCGAGTTCGGCACACGCCTCGGCGGAAGGCCG
>DRLC01000121.1 GCA_011053145.1 Planctomycetota bacterium
ACTGGGACTTTTTCAACAAGTCCGGTGCCATGGGGACGTTCACGCTGGATGAGTGGCTTGGGACGTCCAAGGGCATGGCTGCGTTCTATGTGACTCTCCTGGCTCTTGCCGCGTTCTGGGGAGTGCACAAGTACGAGACGCATGGGACCGGGCGCTCGGAGAGATTCTCTCCGGCGGGGCGCGGGGCCGTCGCGCTCGCGCTGGCGGCGAGTCTTGGCCTTCTGATCGTGCCGCAGCCGGGACTCGAGGAGCGGATCGAGCGCATGGCGCCCGAACTCGATCCGCTGATCGCTGCGCGGGACGTTCAGATCGACCCCGCCGAACTCGTGGAGTTGATGCACAACAACCAGGTGCGTCTCGTGCTCATCGACGTACGGTCCGAAGCGGACTTCAACGTCTTCCATTTGCTCGATGCGGAGCACGTGACGCTCGATGAGCTGCGGGGAGACTTCCCGAAGACCATCGATCCGATCTCGATCGTGGTCACGATGTCGAACGATGAGGGGCGCGCGACCGAGGCCTTCCGTATCCTGCGCGCGCAGGGCCTGCCCGGGACCTATGTGCTCGCCGGCGGGATCAACGGGTGGCTCGAGGTCTACGGTGGAATCGCGGACATTCAGCCGAGACCCGTGGAGACCGTCGCCGGCTCCGAGGAAGAGCCGATGCGCTTCACCTTCCCCGCGGCCCTGGGAGATCGCGTCGACATCTCCTGGCCCGATCCGCACGAGATGAAGCTTCCGGAGAGGGAGTTCCGCAAGAAGGCCAAGTCGCGCAAGCCGATGGCGCTGGCCGGCGGAGGATGTGGCTGAGTGATTCGGGGCCCGATGCGTGTCTGAGCAACAGGCGCCTGCGCACCGATTTCGCCCGAACCCGTCCTACTCGGCTCCACCGCGGCAAGGAAAAGGGTGATACCCTCGCGGCCCGTGCCCTCGGCAGGGCCGCGATTCTCTTCCCCCCCTCAGCATCCCCCAAGCGATCTCTCCATGCGCCAGCGGATCCGACGTAGCCGTTTCTTCGCCTCCTGTCTCCTCACCATCATCGCCACGGGCGCCCTCCCCCAGGCGCAGGTCACCGAGCAGGCCCCCCGACGCCTCCTCGATTCCCTCGGTCTCCGTGGCGGAACCGTCCAGCGCCTCGTTCTACCGTGGACCGAGGGGCAGCCCTTCGAGACGAGCCTGGAACTCGGCGGGATTCGCCGCCAGCTCATCGTCGCCCCCTACGACATGCGTTCGGCCGACTTCAAGATCGTCGGTCTCGACGATCAGGGGGAGCATGAGCTCCTCCAGGTCGCCCCGACCACCTATCGAGGGTCCGTCGTCGGAGTTCCCGACAGTGTCGTCGCCGTGACCCTGTACCAGGGACAGCTCAGCGGCATCGTGCTGATGGACAATGAGATCTGGGCGGTTCAGCCCGCGACCGAGGGCTTCGCCTGGCTGCCGCGGACGGCGCACGTCGTCTACCGCCAGGACCAAATGAAGGGTCTCGCGGAGAGGTGCGGTGTCGCCGACGCCCCCCTCGCCGGCGGCGCCCGCGAAGGTGGGGGCTTCCCCGACGCTCCCCAGAATGCCGAGATCGCCCTCGAACTCGAGCCGCGTTTCGTCAACAAGTGGGGCGGGCTCTCGAACGCCACGAACCAGGTGATGTCGATCATGAACGGGGTGGACGCGATCTACCAGCGCGACACGAACATCGCCTACACGATCACGCGCATCGTGTTCCGGGACGCGGGCTATTCCTCGAACAGCACCGCGGTGCTGAACCAGATGCAGAACCTCTGGAAGGCGAAAGCCCTCGAGGTCACGCGGGACATGGCGCAGCTCTTCATGGGGAACAGCGGCAGCGGGGTTCTCGGAGTCTCCTACCTCGGGACCGTCTGCAATGCGAACAACCACTACAGCGTGGTCTGGCACACGAATTCCCTGACCGCCCGCATCGCGGTGTCCGCCCATGAGCTCGGGCACACCTGGAGCGCCGGGCACTGCGACAACATCAGCCAGTGCTTCATCATGTGCGCGTTCATCGGGGGGTGCAGCGGCGTCATCACGTCCTTCGCTCCGGTCTCGATCAACCAGATCTCGAACTTCGCGGCGACGCGTACCTGCCTGAACTGATCGAGACTGCCCGCGGGTCGCCCGCCGCGGCCCCGGAGGGACTTCCCTCCGGGGCTGCTCGTCGTCATTCGGCTTCCCAGACCACTCGGCCGCCGACGATCGTCGCGACGACGCTCGTTTCCAGCAGCCGGTCCTCGGGCACGGTGAGGAGGTCCTGGGAGAGGATGACGATGTCCGCGAGCTTTCCGGGTGTGAGAGATCCCTTCAGGTCCTCCTCGAAGGCCGCGTAGGCGGCGTCGAGGGTGTAGGAGCGCAGTGCCTCCATACGCGTCATGCGCTGGCTCGGAAAGAACCGTGTGCCGTCCTTGCACCTGCGCGTGACGGCCGCGGTGAAGCACGGAATCGGATCGACGTCCTCGACGGGGGTGTCCGTGCCGTTGGAGACGACGGTTCCGGAATCGAGCAGCTTGCGCCACACATAGGCTCCTGCCTCCGCGCGCTCGGCCCCGAGGCGCGCGAGGACGTAGGGAGCGTCCGAGGTGCAGTGGATCGTCTGCATCGAGGCGATCACGCCGAGTTCGGCGAAGCGTCCGATGTCGCTCGGGGCGAGGTGTTGGGCGTGTTCGATGCGCCACCGTCGCCCCTTGCCTCGTCCCACCTTCTCGAACACGCGCTCGAAGAGGTCCAGGGTCTCGCGGTTCGCTCGATCTCCGATCGCGTGAACGCAGAGCTGGAAGTCGTTCGCGGCGCAGATGCGAGCGGTTTCGGTGATGCTCTCGACGCTCGAGGTCTCCAGTCCGCTCGTGTTCGGTGCATCGGCGTAGGGCGCGAGCAGCCAAGCTCCGCGCGAGCCGAGAGCACCGTCGATGCTGCGCTTGACCGCGCGGACCGTGAAATGGTTCTCCGCAAGGCCGATCGTGCGAATCTCCGCCAGTCGACGCCGCAGCTCGTCGTTCTCGGCCCGGACCATCGCCCAGAGCCGTACCCCGAGCTCCCCCTCGACCGCCATCTTCCGCATGACGGCGAGGGTTTCGAAGGAAGACCCGGCGTCTTGGAAGCTCGTGATTCCCTTCGAGAGACACTCCGCATCGGCGATCTGGATGGCGCGGCGGAGGTCGGCCTCGAGTTGTTCGGGGCTCCGCGCCGCTTGCTCTTCGGCGTAGACCCGTGCGACCAGCTCCATGGCCCGTTCACGGAAGACCCCGGTCGGGACTCCCGATTCGTCGGTCAGGATTTCTCCGCCCTCCGGGTCTTCCGTCGACGCGTCCACGCCCGCGAGCTCCATCGCCTTCGCATTGAAGAAGCACGCGTGTCCGCTGGCATGGGTGAGACAGACGGGATTGTCCGGGGAGGCCGCGCTCAACGCCCGATGCGTAGGGAAACCTTCCACGGCCCCTTCCGGTCGGCGATCCCATTTTTCTTGGTGCCACCCGCGACCGAGGATCCACACCCCAGGCTCCGCGTGGGCGGCGGCATCCGCGACCATGGCGACGATTTCGTCCCAGTTCGAAGCCCTGGAGAGGTCCAGCATCTGACGGGCTCGACCGAGTCCGGTGAAGTGCCCGTGCCCCTCGATGAAACCGGGGACGACCAACCTCCCCTCGAGTTCGATCACGCGCGTGGCCTCCGTGTCGATCCAGGGCGCGATCTCTTCGTCGCTCCCGAGCGCGGCGATGCGGTCTCCCCGCACGGCGAGGGCCTCGACGGTTCCGAAGTCGTCGTCCAGCGTGACGATCTTCCCACCACGCAGAACGAGATCCGCGGGGGGGGTGTCCCTTTGCGCGGCGGGAAGGGGGGCGAGGGCCAGCAGGACGGCGGTGCAGAGCGCTTGGAACAATGGAGGTCCTCCGGAACAGGGAGTCGGGACCGCGAGGATACCGACTCCGGGCTGTTCAGTGCGCCCGAGCCTTCTCGGAGCTCCAGAGCACGAGGATCGCGGCCAGGGTGACGAAGAGTTCGGTCCCGAAGGTGCCCAGGGCCGCCCCCTCGATCCCGAGACGCGGGACGAGCAGGAAATCGGCGGTGAGGTTGAACAGGAGCGCGCCGAGCGTGATCGCGAAGACGGCTGCGTTCGCGGAACGCGCGAGGAGGCCGGTCAGCGCGGGGGCGCCCGCATAGATCGCCACCGCGCCGAGGAGGAGCCAGCGCAGGGGCCAGGTGGCTTCCCCGAAGGCCCCCCCGAAGAGCAGTGAGAGGAGATCCGGGGCGGCGACCCAGAGCGCGGCCACCGGGATGAGGGAAGCCGAGCAAGCGATGAGGGTGAGCTTTCGAACGGAGGAGCGTAGCTCTCCCGCCCTCGCCCGCCGCACGAGCCAGGGCAGGGCCACGTTCGTCCCGATCGCCACCGGCAGGATCGCGAAGCCGAAGACGCGCACAGCCGCGTTGTAGAAACCGAGGGGGGCGTCTCCGAGGAACCAGCGCACGACGCCGTTGTCCGCGTAGAAATAGGCCTCTTGCAGGATGGCGATCGCCGCGAGCGGAAGGGAGGCGCGCAGGAAGGTCTGCACGGGAGGCTTCGAACTCGTGCCGCGGAGCTCGCTCCGCGCGGACAGGTGCAGGACCACATCCGCTGACGCCCGTGCGCCCGCCGCGGCAAGGAGATAGGGGCCGAACGTGCGAAGGCCGCACGCCGAGAGCAACGCGATCGATCCCAGGCGCAACATCGAGCTTCCGATCCGGACCTTCGTCGGAGTACTCCAGCGCAGATCGGAGTGGTAGACGAGGGATGAGAGCTCCAGCGCGCGCGTGCTCATCAGAAGCGCGGCCGCGCAGATCCAGAGCGCGTCCTGCTCCCCCAGGGCGAGCACCGCGGTCGCGACGATGAGGGCCGCGAGGAGCGCGGCAACGAGTCGGATGGAGCGTCCCGCTCGGATCGCGCCGAGGAGGATCTCGCGGTCGGCCGAGCCCCGCTGCAGAGCCGCCGTCGACGTTCCGCAGTCCACGAGGGGGTGGAGCAGCGCGAGCAGGGCGAGGTAGAAGGTCAGGCGGCCGAACTCCGCCGGCTCCAGCGCGCGCGCGAGGATCGCGAGGGAGAGGACGGAGCAGATCGTGGCGACACCGCGGGCCCCAAGGAGCTTCGCCGTGCCACTCCACAGTCGCGGCGGGATGCGAACGGATGTCAAGGCCCGGCCCACGGTGGGGATGTTAGCGCTGAAGCAGCGCCGGGGCGTGTCCCGATCCCATGGCCCCGGCGGTTTCGCCGCGGTCCAGGTACAATGACCGGATGCCCAAGGAACCTGCTGCGCTCGCCCTCCTGTTGGAATCCGTCGACTCCGTGACCGTTGAGCTTGCCCGAGGGCTCCTGGAGGAGGCGGGGATTCCATTCGTTACGCGCGGTCCGGACTTCGACATGGCGGAGTTCGGCCGGGTGGCGCACGACGCCCTGCGCGGAACAAACCTCTTCGTACCCGCGAGCGCCCTGGAACGGGCCCGCGAGCTCTTGCGGGAGGCCTGGGGAAAGTAAGTCGCGCTGGGCCGCCCTCGCACGGGGGACTCAGGCGGGAGAGAGCGTCGATGCGAGGCGCGCTTCGACCGCCTCGGTGAATTCCATCGTCTTCATCTTTCCACCGATGTCGCCGGTCTTGTCCCCGTCCGCGATTGAGGAGCGCACCGCGTCGCGAAGGCCGTGTCCCGCCTCCCGTTCGCCGATGTGATTCAGGAGCGATCCGAACGCGAGCAAGGCCGCAGTCGGATTGCAGATGCCTTGCCCCGCAATGTCGGGCGCGGTCCCTCCGGCGGGGTCGAACATCGCCATGCGCACATGGCCACCCTTCTCGAATGCGAAGCTCGCGCTGTCTCCGAGGCCGATCGAACCGACCAGGCCGCAAGCCATGTCGCTCAAGAAGTCGCCGTATTCGTTCGGGCACACGATCACGCTGTAGCGGTCCGGATTCATGATGACTCCGGCGAGCAGCGCGTCGAAGAGCTCACGGCGATAGGGGGTGCCCGGGTAGTTGCTCGCGATGTCGTCGCACTCCTGCTCGAAGAGCCCGTCCGCCTCGCGCTGGATCGTCCACTTGCTCGTGGAGACCACACTCTTGCCCTCGGCGCTCGCGAGTCGGAAGGCGTAGCGCGCGGCGAAGCGAGAGGGCTGGCGCTCGATCACGCGCAGAGACACGGCGGATTCGGTCCCGATGCGCCGCCCGCGGTCGCTGTAGGTCCCACCCGTCGCGACCCGAATGACGTCCAGGTCGATCGTGCGCTTGAAGTTGTTCTCGACCCCGGGAAACGTGGCGATCTGGCGGTGGATGACGCTGAAATCGCAGAACTCGCGCAGGACCTTGTTCGGGCTCTCGGTCTCGGTGACCGTCGGGTACTTGAGTGCGATGCCGACTTCGGTCAGAGCCGTCTTCGCGGCATCGTAGGCAGCCTCCCTGTCACGCCTTCGGTTCTCCAGGGAAAGGTCCACCTGGCGGAACTCGAGCGTGAACGGGAGCGTCGACGCGACGTGGTGAACGCTCTCCGAGAGCTCCGTGGAGATGCCATCTCCGAGGATTTCCGTGATCGTGTATTGCTTCATGGGTGCGGATGCGCTGGATCGGAAGTCGCACTGGCGGGCGCTCGGCTGGCCGCGCCCGGGGAGAGCCAGGCGCCGGACGCGGCGACCCCAGCGGTGCGCGTGGGGCCCGCCCGGATCCCGACATGCCCCGTGTCGGGTCCTGTTCGGTCGGAAAAACGAGCGAACCATGCTACGCGAAGAGCGCCCAGGCCTCCAGACTGCACACCGGAAGCCTTGCCATGGAATCGAAGCAGCCCATCACCGACGCCCGTCTCGAGGGCCGGACGACAGTCCTGCGCCCGATCCGCCCCTCGGACGCGGCCGCGGCCTTCTCGATGCTGCACGGGCGCGAACCGATCCTGCGCTGGCTCCTGTGGCGCGGCCCGACCTCCGAGGAGGAGCTCTCCCGCGCCTACGACAGCTGGGTGCGCGAGTCGGTCGCGCGGCCGACGGGGACGAAGCGTGAGTTCCTCTTCGCGATGGAGGAACGAGCGACCGGTGCGTTTCTCGGGACGATCGGAGTCGATGTCACGGGGGAGCCGGCGCGCGCGGATCTCGGGTACTGGATCGGAGAGCGCTTCTGGGGCAGGGGCTTCGGGACGGAGGCGGTCGGTCTCGCCGTCGCCTTCGCCTTTCGTCACCTCTCCGCCACCTCGGTTTGCGCCTGGGTCTTCGTGGGGAACGACCCCTCCCGCCGGATCCTCGAGAAGAACGGTTTTCGATTGGCGGCGACGGTCCGGGACAAGCTCGAGAGCGACGGCAAGGTCCGGGACGAATGGTCGTTCGTCCTCCTGCGGGAGGAGTGGGAGCGAGCGGGGTCTCCTCCGTCGGGAATCAGCGAAGAGGTGCGGCGGGGGTAGAGCCCTTCCCCGCGCGGGGCGGACCGGGGTGATCCGAGAGTGCTCCCAGTACCCCTTCGAGCCCTTCGTGAAGCTCCCCGGGGAGGAGCTCGCGCAACCTGCGGCACGCTTCTTCGACCCCGAGTGCGTCCACGTTCCGAGCGATGTTCCAGGCTTCGACGCCCTCGCGCGGATGCGCTTCGAGCCAGGAACGGATCCGCTGGATGTTTGGCCGAACTCCGATGGACTCGTTCCACAGGGAGAGTAGCTCTTCGCTGTCCTCGTCGCGATCCAGACGGTAGATCCTGGTCAGGACGCCCCCTTGCAGGCGAATGTCGTGTGCCGGTTCCATCCGCTGTTCGAGTGCGCGTTCGAAGGCGTGGTAGGCCCGTCGGCGGGTGATGAAGAGTGCGTACACAACGCCGTGTTCCGGCCCGACCGCGGAGTTCAGCAGCGAGAGGTCCTTGCGCAATCGAACGGGCGCGATCGATGCGGCGACGTGAGCGGCGATGGGGACGAGGATCTGCGAGTCCGCCTCGGCGTGCTCGTTCAGCCAACCGAATGCCTGCCAATAGCTGTTGGCCCAATAGTCGGTTGCGTTGGGGATTCCGCTCCTCTGTGCACCTTCGAGACCCCCCGCGAGAACATTGAAGTACGCGATTCCGTTCGGGTTCGTCCGCAGCGATTGAATGGAGGGGAAGAGGAGGCAGGCGGCCGCGATCGAGTGCGCCGCGTAGCGCATCGCGGTACCCCGTGCACGCAGAACGATCGCTCCGTGGAGCGCAGCGAGTCCAGCCCCAGCGGCGATGCAAACGTAGGGGTAGAACTCGAGGAAGCGCCGGATCCCGCCGTGATTGCGAACACCGGGCAGCATGTTGCGGCCGACGGTGACCACGAGAGCGGCGAAGAGGAAGGCGCGCAGCGGACGGGAGAGCTTGTTGGAGACCAGGCCGAGCCCGGCGAGCGCGAGGATGACGATCGGGGTGGTCGTCAGGATCAGCCAGGGTGCATAGTGCGTCATCGTTGAAGTGGTCGACGTGACCCCTTCGTCGAAGTGGCTGCTCCCGAGCCGCATGATTTCGGAGAGGCGCGTGAGGGGGCCGGAGATCGGCATGCTCCAGTAGTGCGGCGAGACGAGGAAGTTCGTACCGAGCACAGCGAGCGTCCCGAGCGCGAATCCGGGCCAGGACCAGCGAAGGGAAGCGCGAGATCGCAGTCCGGGAACCGAGGCCGCGAGGAGCAGGAAGAGAAGAAACTGCGGGGGGATGAAGAGTGCGTTCGCCTTCGCCCCGAGAGCGATACCGGTCATCACGCCGGTGCCGATCCACCAGCGCAAGCTGCCTCCCGTCAACGCCCGATATCCGAGGAGCGTGGCCGTGGCGTAGGCGCACGCAACGGGGACGTCCCGAAGATTCACTTCGGCGTTCGCGAAGAAACGAGGAGACGCGATGAGGAAGAGACCGGCGGCGATTCCTCCGAGCGCTCCGAAGCGCACGGCCGCGAAGCGGACGAGTACGATCAAGAGGCAGGCGACCAGGAGCGGGATCACGAGGTTGTGCGCCTGCATCGCCGGAACGAGTCCGAGTCGGGTCCAGAGCAGCCGGCAGGAGACCGCCGAGAGCAGCGCCCCCACGGGATATGCCTGGTACCACGGGGAGTGCCCCAGCGAGAAATCGGGATGCGGGGCTCGAACCGGCGGAGCCGGCGACTTGTCCCGCAGGCTGAGGTAGGCATCCTCCCCGGTCAGCACGTATTCGAGCATTCGCTCCCCATAGGGGTAGTCCATGAGGACGGTGTCCCAGGTCGCGCCGTAGGATCGCAACAGCGGGAGAGCGACGAGGAGGTAGAGGAAGGAAACCAGGAGACCCAGTTGCCAAGCGCGCCGTGGCTCGACGCCCCTCGGCACGATGGGCGCTCGCGGGGCGGCCTTCTCTCCATCCATGGTTGGAATCTCCGTTTCCTCCGTGCCGCGATTGGAACCCCGGATCGGCGACGAAGGCCCTCTGCGTGTGCGGGCAGAGGAGGCGAGCGGAGTTCCTCACGCAGGATGCCTTGGGAATGACAGCGAGCTGCGGAGGTGGATTCCCACAGTATCCGCGGACAGGGAAACCCGCAATCTGGTCCATCCTCTTCCCCAGGGAGGAGAGAAGGTCGGAGGCTGGCGGCGCTCGGGTGCCAGTGGGGCCTGACCCAACCCCGGGTTCTTCATGGGCCTGCGCCCCAGACTTCGCAATCGACCGCGTTCGGCGGTCTCCCGTCCCCTGGCGGCACCCTGCGATACCTGCCGTCCTCCTTCGGCCCGTCAAGGGGGTCCCCTTTCCCCGCCGCGGATCGTCGATCCCGACGCCCACCACCCCCGCAGTGAGGCATGGATGGCACCCGGAAGCGGGCTCCCGAGGGGGGTCGGGAGGGCCTTCCGAGCCGGGGGGAACAGCGGACTGTGACCTCCCCGTTTTCCCCCGCTATCCTGGCACCCACTCCATGTCGCCCCGCGCCCGAACCATTCTGCTCGCCGCCCTCGCCCTGGGGGCTGGCCTCGTGCTCTTCGTCCTGTTGTCCAACCCGCAGGGGGAGCGTCGGAGCGTACCCACCGCCCCAAGGCCGGCGATGGCTCCGCCTGCCGAGGTCGCCGTGGCCGAGTCCGGGGAATCCGGACTTTCCCCTCTCCCGGCCCCGGAACGCATCGATGTCGGGGAACTCGAGGAGAGCACCGTCCTGTGGCCTCTCCGGCTCGACCTGGATCTCATCGAGGCGGATTACCTGCCGCGCGAGGGGGGCATGGTCCCGGTGGGGTCCGGGGCCGATGCGATCCTCAATGGGCATGTCCTCGGGCCGGACGACCTCGGAACGTCGGCGACGCTCTCGTTTTCGGCGGGGCCGAACGCGGGTCGCGTGCTGAAAACGGACCGCGAGGGGCGATTCGGGGCCGCGGATCTCCTGCCCGGGCTTTCGATCGTCGACGTGAAGACCGCGGCCGGCTTGAAGGCGCGGAGGGAAGTGCGCCTCCGGCGGACCAAGGAGACCGCGCTCAACCTCAGCTTCGCATCCCCCGGCGTCGTCACCGGGAAGGTGATCGACAGCGAGGGGAAAGGGATCGAGGGGGCTTCGGTGAGCATCGATGGAACCCCCGTGTTCACCGATGCCGAGGGCAACTTCTTCGCGGGGCGCGTCGCCTCGGGACAGGTCCTCGTCGAGATCGAGCATCCGGACTATGCCGCCTACCAGGAACTGGTCTGGGTTGCTTCGGCCCAGGTGGCTCCGCGTACCGAACTCTCGTTCACCCTGCGCGAGGGGGCGAGCCTGCGCATCGCGATCGGAAACGATGTGGGGGGGCCGGGGCCGGTCGAGGTCGTGCTACTCCCCGGGAATGCCGGGCATCGGCCTCCCCAGGCGTCCTACCGCAACTCGCGCTTTCCCTTCCACAGGCTGAATCCGATCGAGGTCTGGCCCGGGACTCCCAAGGAGATCACGGGACTCCCCGTCGAGGTCGTCCAGGTGTTCGCGTTCCGGCCCGGAGCCAAGGCGAAGCAGGCGGTGGTGAATCTGCGCGGCGGCCGACCCTACGACCTGAAACTGCGGATGAAGCCCGCGGCGACGATCAGTGGCAAGGTGCTCCGCGATGGCGTCCCGGTTCCGGGGGCGAGCGTCACCCTCGAAGCCCCAGACATGGTCCGCGCGACGCTCTCCTTCCTTCGCCAGGGGAGCCTCTACCTCGAGACCGCCGACATGCCGGTGTTTCCGATGGCGCGCCAGGAGGTGTTCACCGACGAGCAGGGCCGCTATCGCCTCACCGCATGGGAAGAGATCACCCCGACGCGCTACCTCGAAGCGCGTGGCCCCGGTGGAACGGGGTGGGCAGGGCGGCTCGTGCACCGCGGCGACCACGAAGTGGACCTCGAGCTCGAGCGCGCGGAGTTCGGCGGAGGTCTCGTCTCGTTCGACTTCCCCGGCCGCTGGCAGGGCCTTCCGGTGGAGGTCTTCGTCGACGGCGCCCCGCTCGAACCGTGGATCCTCCCGCCGCATGAGGACCTGGTCGTGCGCGACCTTCTCGAAGGGCGCTGGCATGCGCGCCTGAGTTGGCACGGCGAGCCGATCGATGACGTGGAGCTCTCCCTGCGCCCGGAGGCCTATCGGCGCGTCGAACTCCCTGCCGCCTGCATCGACGGGCAGGACGAGGAGGCTTGGAAGAGGGCGGGACGCAGCTATCCCCGAGTCCCGTAGGCGCCCGCTCGCGCGCCTTCCCGGGGCTCCGACTCGCGCATCCTCCAGGCCCCGGATTGCGGGTAGACTCCCCGCGCCATGAAGACCCTGACCCTGGACGGAACTTCCCTCACGATCGAAGACCTCGCGCCGATCTTCGAGGGAGAGGAGATCAAACTGAAGCTCGATCCGAGCGCCCTGGAGCGGGTCGCTGCCGCCCGCTCCCTCGTGGAGGACGTCGTGGAGAAGGGCGAGCCCGTCTACGGCTTGACCACCGGTTTCGGCAAGCTGAAGAACATCACGATCTCGCGTGAGGACCTCGAAGAGCTGCAGGCCAATCTGATCCAGTCCCACTGCTGCGGCGTCGGGGATCCGATGCCGCGCGACGAGGTCCGGGCCGTTCAGGTGCTTCGTATCAACGGGCTCCTGCGGGGCCATTCCGGCGTCCGGGTTGAATTGCTCGAGACGCTCGTTCGCTTCTTCCAGAAGGGACTGGTTCCGCGCGTGCCCCAGCAAGGCTCGGTCGGAGCGAGCGGGGATCTCGCGCCGCTCGCGCACATGGCGGGCGCGTACATGGGCTGGGGACGGGCCTTCGTCGGGGACGAAGAGCTCGATGCGAAGGAAGCGCTCGCCCGCGTCGGAGAGGAGCCGCTGCGTCTCGCCGCGAAGGAGGGGCTCGCCCTCATCAACGGAACCGAAGTCATGGCCGCGGTGGGCGCCGGGGCGTACTTGCGCGCATGCCGCGCGGTGCTTTCCGCGGATGCGATCGCCTCCCTGACGATCGAGGCGTTGTTCGGGAGCCCCAAACCCTTCGACGCACGCATCGCCGCTCTGAAGGGCAACCCCGGCCACGCGCGCACCTCCGCCAACGTGCGCGCATGCCTCGCGGACAGCAGGGTCATCGATAGCCACAGCGATTGCGATCGCGTCCAGGATCCGTATTCCCTTCGCTGCATTCCCCAGGTTCACGGGGCGACGAAGGACGCGCTCGCCCACGTCGGGTCGATCCTCGCGCTCGAGGTGAACAGCGTGACGGACAATCCGATCCTGTTCCCCGACACGGGCGAGGTCATCAGCGCGGGCCAGTTTCACGGTCAGCCGCTCTCGATGGTGTTCGATTACCTCGCGATTTCCGTCGCCACCATCGGGAACATTTCGGAGCGGCGGGTCGAGCAACTCGTGAACCCCGATCTCTCGCACTTGCCGGGCTTCCTGACCCAGAAGCCCGGGCTGAACTCCGGGATGATGATCGCGCAGGTCGCCGCCGCAGCGCTGGCGAGTGAGAACAAGGTGCACTGCCACCCGGCGTCGGTCGACACCATTCCGACCAGCGCGAACCAAGAGGATCACGTCTCGATGGGGATGACCGCGGCGCGCAAGGCGCGCACGGTCGTCGGGAACGTCGAGCGCATCCTCGGGATCGAGTACCTGTGCGCCGCGCAGGCCCGGGATTTCCATGCGGAACTCCTGCCCGGACGGGGGGCGCTCGCGGCCTACGAGCTCCTGCGGGCGAACATTCCCGCGCTGGACCGCGACCGCTACCTCGCGGACGATCTCGAGCGGGCGAGCGAGCTGATCCGCAGCGGCGAGCTCCTCGCCGCGGTGGAAGGCGCGGTCGGTCCGCTCGCCTGATCGAGGTCGTTTTCGCCCCTCGGCCCGAGGGGGCTTCGCTCCAGGCCGCGTGGGTAGGGGGGGCGAGGCGGTCGGCTCGTTCGACACGGATCCCCGTGGATCCCCTACACTCGGTAACTCATCGATCCCCCCCGCCCTCTCTCCGTTCGACCCCATGCGCAGCCCCCTGCACTTCCTCCTTTCCTTCCTCGCCCTCGCAACCGGGACTTCGGCCCAGCTCTCGCACCCGTCGGTCCCCGCGTCCGTCCGCGCCGGCCTCGGCACCGACGTGCCGACCGTCGTCGTGCCCCGCCCGGACGTCGAGGCCCTCCTCGCCGAGGATCTCGAACGCGGGGCGTTTCCGCTGCGCTATGGAGCTGTTCTCCCCCTCGCGCTGTCCATCGACACCGATGGGCGCT
Source organism: Planctomycetota bacterium (assembly GCA_011053145.1). Taxonomy (GTDB): domain Bacteria; phylum Planctomycetota; class UBA1135; order UBA1135; genus DRLC01. The sequence continues at coordinate 13,619 of DRLC01000121.1, forward strand.
GGGACGAAACCGAGGACTCCTACGTTTGGCGTGTGGAAGTCCACTCCCCCGGCGCCTTCTCCCTCGGCTTGCAGTTCGGGACCTTCGATCTGCCCCCGAGCGGGGAGTTGTTCGTGACGACCCCGGATCGATCGATCCGCTTCGGTGCCTATCGCTCCGATGTGGCCTTGCCCGACGGGTCGCTTCCGATCCAGCCCCTCGCAGGGCAGCGCGCCGTGATCGAGTACGTCCAGCCGAAGAGCGAACCCGGCGCGCCGCGCCTCGCCCTGGAGAGCGTGGTCTACGACTACCGCGACGTCTTCGCGCTCGCGCGCACGCCGTCCGTCCCCTCGATGCGTTCGCAGGTCTGCCTCGTCGATGTGAACTGTCCCGAGGGAGCGCCCTACCAGGACATCAAGAACGCCGTGGTCGGACTCTACCGCGGCGGTTTCGTGTGCTCGGGCTCGATGCTGAACAACTCCGCGAACGACGGGACACCGTACATGCTGACAGCGGACCACTGCGGGGACATGACGGGTGCGGTCGTGGCGTTCCACTACGAGCGCACCGGCTGTGGCAGCGGCAGCTCCACGAACCAGATGACCGTTGCCGGCGCGACCCTGTTGGCGAAGTCGAACCTCTACGACTCGCAGCTCTACCTCTTGAATCAGGCTCCACCGCGAAGCTACTCCCCGTACTACGCGGGCTGGGATCGAGGTCAATCCCAGAACGGGCCGATGATCAGCATCTCGCATCCTGCCGGGAACCCGAAGAAGATCGCGATCGCGAACTCGGACCCGATCGATAGCGGCACCCAGTGGGCTGCCCAGTGGGACGTCGGAGTGATCCAGGGGGGGAGTTCGGGATCGCCGCTGTTCAACGGCTCGGGGCGCGTCGTCGGTCCGGCGTGCTGCGTCTCGAACTTCACCTGCGGCAACCAGATCGCCTACTACGGCAAGCTCCAGCGCTTCTACAACAGCAAGAACCTCGGCGTCTGGCTCGACCCCCGGGGCAAGGGGTTCGGGCGGATCGACGGCTACGATCCCTTCGCTCCCGTGGCGGAGGTGGAGAACGGCTCGGGCGCCAATCCCCAGATCCTCTCGAGTGCCCTTCCGGCCCTGGGCTCGGCATGGTCCGCGACGGTGGACGCGAGCGCGTTCCCGCAGGCGACCTCGACGACGCTGCTCGGCACCCTGGGCGCCTCCTCGGGGACCTTCGTAGCTGCAGGGGAGTTGCTGCTCGACTTCGGCACTCCGACGATCCTGCGCTCCAACGCGCCGGTATCCGGGGGTAGCTCGGTCCACACCGGGACGATCCCGAACGATCCCACTCTCGAGGGGCTCGAAAGCCACATCCAAGCGGTGCTCCTCGGCGGCAGTGCACAGCTCACGAACGCGGTACGGCTCGTCGTGAACTGACCCTGGCGGAGTCGGGCTGTATACTCCGATCTGGTCCCCAACCCGAGATCGGAACGATGAAGCCCCCCGCCACAGACGCCCCCGCGGCGAGCACTCTCGAAATCCACGACGGCCCCCAGCGCGCGCCCCGCGGGACCGAGCGAACCGCACGCACCTGGCAGGCCGAGGCCGCGCTGCGTTGCCTGATGAACAACCTCGACCCGGAGGTGGCCGAGGACCCTGAGAATCTCGTCGTCTACGGCGGCAGCGGGAAGGCGGCGCGGGACTGGCCCTCTTTCCGCAAGATCGTCGAGACGCTGCGGAGGCTCGCCCCCGACGAGACCTTGCTCGTGCAGTCCGGCAAGCCCGTGGGGGTCTTCCGTACGACCCCCCAGTCTCCGCGGGTCCTGATCGCCAACTCGAACCTGGTCGGGAACTGGGCGAATTGGGAGCACTTCCGCCACCTCGAGGCGGAGGGGAAGATGATGTTCGGCCAGATGACCGCGGGGTCTTGGATCTACATCGGGACCCAGGGAATCCTCCAGGGGACCTACGAAACGTTCGCCGCCGCGGCGAAGCGTCACTTCGGCGGCACGCTCGCGAAGCGCCTCGTGGTCAGTGCGGGGCTCGGGGGGATGGGCGGAGCCCAGCCCCTCGCCGCGACCATGAACGAAGGGACCTTTCTCGGCGCCGACGTCGATCGCTCGCGGATCGAGAAGCGCCTCGAGACCCGCTACTGCGACCTCCTCCTCGAGGATGTCGACGAGGCGATCGACCAGGCGCTCGCGTGGAAGGAACAGGGAGTCGCGAAGTCCATCGGGGTCGTCGCGAACGCGGTGGACCTGCTCGATCGGATGATCGAGCGGGGCGTTACGCCGGATGTCTTGACCGACCAGACCAGCGCCCATGATCCGCTCGACGGATATGTCCCGAACCGAATGGGGTTCGAAGAGGCCCTCGCGCTTCGCGAGAGCGATCCGGAGCGATACCAGGCCGAGTCCTTCCGCACGATGAAGGAACACGTCGCTGCGATGCTCACGTTGCAGGAGCGAGGGGCGGACACGTTCGACTACGGGAACAACCTGCGTGGACACGCCAGGCAGGCCGGGATGGAGAACGCGTTCGGCTTCCAGGGGTTCGTGCCCAAGTACGTGCGGCCTCTGTTCTGCGAGGGCAAGGGGCCGTTCCGCTGGGTCGCGCTCTCGGGGGACCCGGCGGACATCGCCGTCACCGACGAGATCATCCTCGAACTCTTTCCCGAGGATCAGGCTCTCGCCCGGTGGACCCGCATGGCCGCCGAGCGCGTGGCGTTCCAGGGGCTCCCCGCGCGCATCTGCTGGCTCGGCTACGGTGAGCGGGCCCGGGCGGGGTTGGCCTTCAACGAAGCGGTTGCCTCGGGCCGTATCAGCGCCCCGATCGCGATCGGCAGGGACCATCTCGATTGCGGTTCGGTGGCATCACCGAACCGCGAAACCGAAGGCATGAAGGACGGCACCGACGCGGTTGCGGACTGGCCGCTCCTCAACTGCATGCTGAACGTCGCGAGCGGCGCGAGCTGGGTCAGCTTCCACCACGGCGGCGGCGTCGGCATGGGATACAGCCTGCACGCCGGCCAGGTCACCGTGGCCGACGGGACGCCCGAGGCGGCGGCGGCGCTGGAGCGGGTGCTGACCAACGACCCGGGCACCGGGGTGATGCGCCATGCCGATGCCGGGTACGACGAGGCGGTCCAATGCGCCCGTGAGCGAGGGATCGATCTGCCCTAGGGCCCGGCGAGACCCCGGCGCTGCGAGGCGAACGGGATCCTCCGACCGGACGTTCGCCCAGGGGCGGTTCGTTCGCCCATCGGGGCCGGCTGGCCTGGGCCAGTCGCCCGGCTAGTTCCACTCGCACCTTTGAGGTACCTTGGGACGACCGCCGGGGAGCCAGGAGCAGTGCATTTGGAACCAGTACGAGGATCGCAGCCGGAATCTAGGCCCGAAGTTCCTGGGGATGTTCCGCCCGAACTGCGACGAAGGCTGCCGGATCGTGATCCCTCTGCCCTCGAGGCCTTCTTCGACGCCTACTTCGACCGAATCTACGGATACATTCGCAGGCTCGTCGGCGACGATCACCTCGCGGAGGATCTGACCCAGGACGTCTTCCTGCACATCCACCGAGCCTTCGACAGCTACGATCCGGCTCGGGCGCTGCGACCCTGGGTCTTCACGATCGCGACCAACAAGCTCCGCGATCATTGGCGCTCGCGCCGGCACCGCGAAGCCCAGGCGGACGAGAGCGTCGAGCGGGATGGGGCCGGGATCCACCTCGCCTCGATGCAGCCCAGGGCGGAAGAGGTTCTGAGCGAGGGGGAGATGGCGGAGACCCTTCGCCAGGCCGTGGACGAGTTGCCCGACGGGATGCGCATGACGGTCTTGCTGCGGGTCTATGAGGAGCTCTCCTTCGAGGAGATCGGCCGCATCCTCGAACGTTCCGAGGTGGCCGTGCGCAAACGCTACTCCAGGGCCCTCGAGGTCCTGCGCGGGATCCTCGGGCCGGCCTGGAAGCTGCACACCGAAGGGATGTGATGGCAGGCGAGCGGGAGTTCCACGAGGAGGAATTCGAGTCCTTCCTGGGGGCCGATCCCCGGCCGGAGGCCCGGAAGGAGTTTCGCGATCGATGCCGGGAGGCGTTCCTCGGGGCCGGACAGGCCGGCTTCCAGGGAGCTGGGGGGGCCGGACGTGAATCCTGGTCACGGGAGGGCGTGGGGGCGCGTACAGGGAACACTGTGGAGGATCGACTCGAACGCATCATCGCCGGGACGCCCCGGCCCGAGGCCAGCCCGGCGTTCCGGGAGGAGCTTCGGGGTCGCTTCCTCTCGGCCGGCGTCCCCGAGCCGGCACGGGCCACTTCGCCCCCGAGCCTTCTGCGCCGCGTCATCGTCTGGACCGCGGCCGCGGCAGCGTTCCTCTTCGTGACGTTCTACCTGCCGAAAGAGCAGCGTTGGCGCGTGAGGGACGTGCGCGGGGGGGACCGCATCGAGGTCGCGGGGGTCGTGTACGGCTCCGGCGACGCGCGCAGGCTGGGGGACTTGCTCTCGGAAGGAGCTGCGGTGGATTCCCTGGATGCGGTCATCGACCTGGAGCTCTCCGACTGGCTTCGGGTGCGGGTGCTCGGGGGAAGTGAGGTCGAGCTTGCCGCACTCCCGGAGCTGGGTGGAGACGAGCCCCTCGTCTTCTCCCTCACCCAGGGCGAGATCTACGTGAAGACCCTCGAGGGCTATCCGGGCAATCCGATCCTGATCGAAACCCCCGAGCAGCGCATCCGGGTCACGGGAACGGTCCTGGGGGTGATGCGGGATGAGAAGGGCACCTGCTGTTGTGTGGCGCGCGGCTCCGTGGAGGTGGAGGATCTCCGCGCCAGCGGGGCGGAGGTCGAGGTCCGCTCGTGCCACAGCCACATTTCCCACTGCGGCGGTGGGGGCGTGGAGTGGCGGGAATGGCCTGCCGATCCCGAGAAGGCCCCGTCACATATGGCTCCGCTCCTCGCGTTCGCCACCCAAGGCTGACCGCTGGGTTTGGCCGAGCCCGCGAATCGCCCCGCAGGGACCGATGGGGTGAAGCGTGGTCCGGGGATCGGGCTAGAATCCCGGCCCGATGGGTCTCCTCCTCCCCCCACTCCGACTGGTCTGTTCGGCTCCGGGAATCGGACGTCGATTCCTCCCGCGGACCCCGGTCCTGCTTCTCGCGGTGGTGCTCGCAGCAGCCTGCGGGCGAAGCCAGGATCGACCGGTCTTGAAGGTCCTCGCCGCTTCCTCGCTGCGCGACCTCCTCGGAGGGCTCGAGGGCGAGTGCGAGCGGGAGATCGATGTGGATCTCGAGTTCTCCTTCGGGGCCTCGTCGACGCTCTCCCGCCGGATCGAAGCGGGAGGGGGCTGCGACGTCTTCCTCTCCGCGGACGCCCAGAGTCTGGACCGTGTACTCGACCAGCTCGATCCAGAGACGAGGCACGTGTTCCTCGCGAACCGCCTCGCGCTCGTGTCCGGCCCCGCATCCGGGGAGGAGGCAGGGCGGATCGATGACCCCGCGGACCTGGTCGAGTGCGTCGGTGACATCGCGATCGGCGGTCCGACGGTCCCCGCGGGGCGGTACGCACGTCGCTGGCTCCAGGGGGCGGGCCTACTTCCCCGTCTCGAGCCCCGATTCCAGAACGCTCGCAGCGCGCGCGCGGCGCTGACGATGGTCGCCGGCGGCGCGGTCCCGTTCGGATTCGTCTACTCCTCCGATGCGCGAAGCACCGCCACGGTCGTGCTGTTGTGGGAGAGTGGGG
>DRLC01000122.1 GCA_011053145.1 Planctomycetota bacterium
GGCAATCGGAGGTCGTGAGCTAGGGGAAAGCCAGCTACCGCGCTCTTCAGCCCGGTACTCCAAAAATACAAGCCTTCTCCGGGGCGGGGGGAAGGATCCGACCGAATTGGCCGGCAATTGACGGATTTCAACGCCTGCGGGCCGCCGGGCACGCGGCCCCGGGGGAACCCGGTGCGTGCTTCTTGGCCCTTGACCCTCTCGGCAACTGCAACCCTACCCGCGCCGCGAGGCCGGGGCCGCGAGAGGGGGAGAGTTCCTTGCTAGCGCCCCGGACCCGAGGTCCGTGCGGCCCCGTCCGGCGCACTCGAGTTTCCGATTCGGGGCGCTAGGGGAGCTCGACCGAGAGGGAGTTCGAGAGCCCGACGCCGCGTGGGGCGCCCGTATCGAAGAAGGCGGCCTGGGCGTAGAGCGTCACGCCGCTCCCGAGGGCTTCCCAGCCCCTCACCCGGAACGTCGCGTGCCCGCGGTCGTCTGTGACGGCGCGGACGAAGTGTTCGAGTCGCGGTACGACCGTGCCGCCGAAACGGGAAGTCCGGTCGGCGTTCCGCCCGAGCCCGAGCGTCACCGGCGTGTTCGGGGGGGCGCCGACGAGGTCCAACTCGAACGCGAGACCGGGAACCGGAGCGCGGTATCCGGTCAGGGACGCCTTCCCGAGGGTCCCGGGGAGGCTCTTGCCGAGAAGTCGGAAGGGGCTCGAGGGGTCGTGCACCTCGAAGAAGGACAGCATCCCGAGGGCAGCGTGCTCGAGGACGTGGCAGTGGAAGAGCCAGCCCCCCGACGTCCAGCGTCCGTCCCGATCGAACGTCGCCGTCGAGCCCTCGGCGAACGCACGTCCCTCGCGTCCCGTGTCATCGAAACGCACGAGCGCGCGGAGGATCGTCTTGCTGCGACCGCGCAGGCCGGGTCTCGCCGGGACGCGGATCGTGTCCTTCGGGAACGTGATCGGAAGGGACACGGTCTTGTTGAAGATCGCGACGTCCTGGTCGACGAACTCGACTTCGTAGGGTTGGAAGAAGAACCCGTGGGTGTGGAACGGGTGGTCCCCGTGGGAGAGGTTCGTGATCTCCCAGATCCAGGTTTCACCGAGGTCGACGTCGTGGGCTTCGAAGCTGTCCACGAGCGCGGTGGGGAGCGGCACCATCTTCGTCCCTCCGCCGGCCATCGGCTCGAACCGCGCCTGGGCGAACATCGTCACGTCCCCCTGCGGCGTGGGCAGGGTGTGGCCCAGGGTCACGGCGAGCGTGCCGACCGCGTCGGCAGGGTCGATGTGTTCGATCGTTCGCAGTTCCGTCGGCACCTTCGGGATCGCCTTCGGCCGCGGGCCCACGACGTTCAGGTTCAAGTAGAACCGCGGCGGCATCCGCCCATCTTGGGTGTCGTCCGAGAGGATGATCGAGCCGTCCGGCGCGAACTCGGCGGTGTGGCGCCCGCGGAACCAGTCGTGCTGGAAGACCCGCAGCGTGTCTCCGTCGTCGGCACGGGGGAGGAAGAGCACGTCCATCCGTTCTCCCGGCACGAGGAGGATCCCCTGGCGGTCGACCTGGGGAACCGTGTGGTACTGCGGCCCTTCGAACTCGTCGATGCCGAGTCGATCGGGGAGGGGGATCGAGGCCGCGCGGGGGCCGGCGGAACCGGGTCCCCCCGGACGCGTTTGGGGCGGGGTGATGAAGGGGATGACGGGCGGACGGGGGATGGGCCGGTCGATCAGACCGGAATCCGTGCCGATCTGGATCATCGGCATGTGCGTGTCGGCGCTCAGGTCCAGGCGGCAAAAGCTCGTGTTCGCAACGTTCACGACGCGCCAGCGCATGAGCTCTCCGTTGCGCACGGTCAGGGAGCGCGTCCCCGCGGCCTTGCCGTTCACGAGCAGCACGTTGCCCTCGCGTCCGTTCAGCGCGTACAGCACGCGCTGCAGCGGGTCGGTGAACGAGAAGGCGGGGACGACCTGACCGTTCGCATCGAGGAGGATGTCATCGAACACGACGATGTGTTCCTCGATGCGATCGAACCCGAGCCTGCGCTCAAGTTCGGGATCGCGCACGAGGAGGACCCCGTGCAGGCCCTTCTCGACCTGGTCGAAGGTGCGGATGTGTGGGTGGTACCAGTAGAGCCCGTCGCGCAGCAGCCGGAACTCGTAGGTGAACGTTTCGCCGGGCTGGATCCAGGCCTGCGCGATGTGGCTGCCGTCCATGTCGGCCGGGCCCTCGATCCCGTGCCAGTGGATCGTGGTCGGTTCCGGGAGGCGGTTCTCGAACTGGACCCGCAGGAGGTCGCCCACGTTCGCGCGAATCGTCGGCCCGGGGACCTGACCGTTGTAGCTCCAGACACGGGTCGTGACCCCGGGGGTGTATTCCCAGTCGGTTTCCTCGGCGACGAGCTGGACCTCCACGACGTCCGGCGCGGGATCGAGATCCGGTGCCGTGGGGGGGTCGAAGGAGGCGTTCTGGGCGGAGGCGAGCGCCGGGACGAGGAAGGGGAGAGCGAGGCAGGCGAGGGTGGAGAGGATCTTCATCGGTGTGGGGAGGCTGGTCCCAGTTTACCCCTGATCCGTCCAGGGCGATGGCCGGTTTCCTTGCCCCGTCTGGCAAGGCCAAACGGGGCAAGGAAACCGGCCATCGCCCGCAACAGATCCTCCCTACAGTTTCACGTATTCGAAATCGATGCCCTTGCCATCGATGCCCTTGGCCGGGGGCGCGATCCACGGCGCGTACTTGCCGGGCTCGAGGCACGGGACCATCAGGCTTTGGACGTAGTCGCGGTCCTCCTGGGTCGGGAGCCACTCGCCCACCTTGCCGAGCCATTCGGTCTCGGAGATCGGCGTGCCGTCGATGGAGAACCAGCCCTCGGAGTAGATGCCCACCTTGCGGTTGAAGCGGCGGTGGGGCAGGTGGAAGCGGAAGTCGACGCCGTGGCGTTCGACGATCTTGTTGAAGTAGATGATCCCCTTCTCGTTGTCGCTGACGTACTCGTCCCGCAGCACCTCGTTCATCGCGTTGCGCAGCGGCACTTCCTTGGTCGTCAGGCGGCCGTTCTCGAAGACCTCCATCGTGTAGATGCCTTCGTTCGCGCGGTGGTCGGTGTCAAGCTTCTCCTCGTAGGCGCGGCCCTTGATCCCGGAAGCGAAGAAGTTCGACGCGTTCGACGAGATCTCGCCGCCGAACAGGTCGTTCGAGGAGCTGTTCCAGAAGTTGATGTACTTCTGCACGACCTCGAGCGGGATCCCGCCCAATTCGCGGACGTCGCGGCCGTCGTGCTCTTTCAGGAGCTCGCAGGTGCGCTCGATGATCCGTCCGAGGCCCGTCTGGCCGACGAACATGTGGTGCGCCTCCTCGGTCAGCATGAAGCGGCACGAGCGTGCGAGCGGGTCGAAGCCGCTCTCCGCGAGGCTGAGGAGCTGGAACTTGCCGTCGCGATCCGTGTAGGTCGTGAAGCAGAAGAACGAGAGCCAGTCCGTGCAGGGCTCGTTGAAGGTGCCCAGGATGCGCGGGTGGTCGGGGTTGCCGGAGCGGCGCTCGAGGAGTTCGTCCGCCTCCTCCCGTCCGTCCCGCCCGAAGAATCCGTGCAGGAGGTAGACCATCGCCCACAGGTGGCGCCCCTCCTCGACATTGACCTGGAAGAGGTTGCGCATGTCGTAGAGCGACGGAGCGGTGTGCCCGAGCATGCGCTGCTGCTCCACCGAAGCGGGCTCGGTGTCCGCCTGGGTGACGATGATGCGTCGCAGCATGTTGCGGTACTCACCGGGGACCTCGTGCCAGGCCTTGGACCCGAAGTGGTCCCCGAAGCCGACGATGCGTTCCTTCTCGGTCGGGGTCAGGAAGATGCCCCAGCGGTACTCGGGCATCTTGACGTAGCCGAAGTCCGCCCAGCCGTCACGGTCGACGCTGACCGCGGTGCGCAGGTAGACGTCGTTCTCGTTGAAGTCCGTCGGCCCCATGTCCTTCCACCACTCGATGTAGTCGGGGAGCCATTTCTCCAGCGCGCGCTGGAGCTTCTTGTCGCTCTTGAGGTCGACGTTGTTCGGGATCTTCTGTTCGTAATCGATGGTTGCCATGGGTCGCTCGGGGCGAGGGGTCAGGTGCGGTCGTAGTTGAATTCGGGGCGGCGCGGGGTGCCGTAGCACTTGAGCGCACCGTTGGGCCCGACGGCGTTCGGGCGCTGGAAGATCCAGTTCTGCCAGGCGGACAGGCGCCCGAAGATCTTGGTCTCCATGGTCTCGGGCCCGGCGAAGCGAATATTTTGTTCCATCCCGGTCAAGGAGTCGGGAGAGAAGCACGCGCGCTCCTCGATCGCGAGACGCAGTTCGTCTTCCCAGTCGAGCTCGTCGGGGGCGAAGGTCGCGAGGCCGAGTTCGTCCGCGGTCTCCGCATCGATCACTTCGCCGCCCCGGTCGAGCCGGTGCGCGAGGACCGGAGCCACCGCTTCCGGCGTGCCGAGGAAGCGCGTCTCCAATCGGGACAGGCCGTTCGCCATCGGGTACATCCCCGCATTCGCGGCCGTGACCCCGAGGTGGACGGGGGTGTCCGGGTCGTTCAGGACATACGTGCGGTCGCCCGCGAGGGCCAGTTCGAGGAAGCAGCCCGTGAAGGCGGTCCCTCCGTCGATGATCGCGTAGAGGCTCTTGGCGGAGTTCTCGTAGCGCTTCAGAACGCGGCGCACGAGGTTGCGCGTCTCGCGCACGAACCAGTGGTCGTCGGTCGCGAGGAGCGCATCCGTGGCGGCGACGACCGCGGAGTTGCCGACGACGCGCGTCGTCACGAGGCCGATCTGGGGCAGGTCGAAGCGCAGGTGCAGGATCGCGTCGTCGAGCTCCCGGAACGCCCGCAGCACCCACCAGTCGCTCCCCGCGGCGTGGGCGGCGGCGCCGTCGCTCGGGCCGGCCTCGTCGGGGATGCGGATCGTGAGTTCGGCCGTGCGAGCCGCGTGATCGAGTTCGAGGGTCACGTACTCATAGCGCAGCGCGTTCCCCTCGACGGTGAACGGAGTCGGCGCGAGCTCGATCCCGACGGCGTCGGAGGTGGGCAGCTCGTCCGCCATCTCGCCGGCCATCTCGGACACTGCCTCGTCCCAGCGGGACAGGGGCGCGATGCGGTCCACCAGGTTCCATTCCACGGCGCGTTTGCCCTTGATGCCCTCGGCGACGCAGGAGAACACGTCGTTGCGGTCGCGGCGGATCTTGCGCTTGTCGGCGATGCGCGTCAGTCCGCCGGTACCCGGCAGAACCCCGAGGAGCGGCAGTTCGGGGAAGGAGACGGCGCTGTTGCGATCGTCCACGAGCAGGATTTTGTCGCACGCGAGGGCGAGCTCGTACCCGCCCCCGGAGGCCGTGCCGTTCAGGGCCGCGAGGAAGCGCTTGTTCGAGTGCTCGGATGCGTCCTCGAGGTAGAGCCGCGTCTCGTTCGTGTACTTGCAGAAGTTCACCTTGAACGCGTGCGTGCTCGTGCTGAGCATGTGGATGTTCGCGCCGGCGCAGAAGACGCGGTCTTCGGTCCCGGTGATCACACACACGCGGACCTCGGGGTGTTCGAACAGGATCCGCGAGAGGGCGTCGGCCAGCTCGATGTCGACGCCGAGGTCGTAGGAGTTCAGCTTGAGCTCATAGCCCTCGCGCATCCCGCCGTCGGGCTGCACGTTCATCTCGAGCCGCGCGCGGTCGCCATCGAAGCTGAGACGCCAGTGGCGGTAGCGGTCGGGGTGGGTCTGGAAGGGGGTCAGCTCCATCACGTCGGCGCACTCGGCGTCCAAGTTCTGGGTGGGGGCGGTCGAAGCGGGCATGGAAGGGCTTGGAAATGGAGACGCGCCGGACAGCCGCCGCGCGGGGCGCCGTGGCGGAAAGAAAAGCGGGAAATATAGTTCCCGAAGTGGAAGGCTCTAGGCATCTTAGGGCTCGCCCCATGGATGTCCACGCCTTTCTCGCCGAGCTGGGCCAACGCCTGCGCAAGGCCCGGGAACGTACCGGGAAGACGGTCACGCAGGCCGCCCGGGACGCCGGGGTCTCCCGTCGCCACTGGACGGAGACCGAAGCCGGGCGCGCGAATCCGAGCATCCTCGTGCTCGCCCGCCAGGCGATGGCCGTCCGGGTTCGCCCCGCGACCCTGCTCGACATCCCCTGGCACCTGGCGACCACCGAGCGCATCGCGCTCGTCGGCCTGCGCGGGGCCGGGAAGAGCACGGTCGGCCGGCTCCTGGCCCAGGCCCTCGAGGTCCCGTTCGTCGAACTCGACCGGCGCATCGAGGAGCGCGCGGGCCTGACCCTGGCCCAGGTTTTCGACATCCACGGGCCCGACGCCTTCCGTCGCCTCCAGCGCGAGGCGCTCGAGGCCGTGCTCGCGGAGGGGGACCGACTCGTGCTCGAAACCGGCGGCTCGATCGTCACGAGCGCGGACACCTACCGGCGCCTGCGCGAGACGTGCCGCACCGTCTGGCTGCACGCCGAGCCCGAGGAACACTTCCGCCGGGTGATCGCCCAGGGAGACCGCCGGCCGATCGGAGACAACCCCCAGGCGATGGAGGAGCTGCGCACGATCCTCGCCCGCCGGGAGTCGCTCTACGGCCATTGCGATCTGAAGGTCGAGACCACCGGCGTCACGCCCGAGGCGATCGTGGAGCGAATCCGGGCGGAGGCCGAACACGACCTCGAGGGCCCGGCGGGTGGGGAGGAGACGGCCCCTTGACTCCGCACCTTCCCTTCGGCCGCGGGTTCGCATGCACCGTCCTCGCGCTCTTCTGTTCGTTCGCTTCCGCCTGCCAGGGGCCTCGCGGCAGCGCGCCTGCCGCGCGGAGTCCGGTCCCCGGGGTCGACCCGGCGCGTCTCCCGCCGGAGGCGCCGCCGACCCCCCGTCCGCCCCGCGCCGCCCCGCGCCTCGGACTCGCTCCGAGCTTCCTTCCGAACCTCGGGGTGCAAGCGACGGTCGACTGGCCGGTCGCGCGAACCGACCTCGGGGACTGGCGGATCGAACTCCAACTCGTCGACCAGTTCCTCGACGACGAGACCTTTTCGAAGGACGGCAATCCCCCGGCCGGGAACTGGACGCAGCTCGCCCTCGCGGCCCGGCTCGTGCGCAGCCCCGGAGCCTCCGAGAGCGTCGAGTGGTTCGCGGGGCCGATCTTTTTCCACGCCAGGGGCAAGCCGAACCTCGTCGAGCTTCCGGGGTCCTACCTCGGCCTGCGCGCCGGGGTCGGCTACCAGGTGCGCCTCTCGCGGGGACTCGTGATGGGGCCGGAGATCGCGCTGGTGATCGCGCACTCCTCGCGCGACACGGTTCTGTTCGGACAGGTCGCCTGGGGCGTGCGCTGGGCCCTTGGCCGAGACTGAGGCGACTCAGACCGAGACGGTGACCTCGAGGCCGAGGGCGCGGATGCGGTCCGCGAAGGCCTCCATCCAGGCCGGGTCCAGGGGCGAGAGGTCGGGGGCTTCGACCTGGTGCGAGGGACGTGCGAGCCCGTAGAGATGGACGCCTTCGAGGCGGGATCCGCCGGCGAGGACGCGGCCGAGGAGCGCGAGATAGGCCTCGCGTTCCCGCTCCGGCGGGGGCTCGCCGTTCCAGGCGAGCGCCATCGTCTGCACCCAGGTGGGGGCGAGGCGCGCGGCCAGGGCGAGGTTGCGCTCCCGCCGCTGCGCCCCGACGCGATCGCCGTTGAAGCGTGCGAGGAACGCGTCCGTCCCGCCGTCGAGTTTGAACCAGACCTCGCCACGGCCCGCGGCGAGGTGGACGAGCCCGCGCTGCACGTGCTCGAGGTGCACGAGGGAACCGTTCGTGATCAGGACCAACTTGGTCGGCGCGAGGGAGGGGAACGCATCGAGCTTGCGCCGCACGAGCGCGACCACCTCCGGGAACGCGTCCGCGCTCGTCGGCTCGCCGTTTCCGGAGAACGCGATGTCGTTCAGCCGGCGCGAGCCCTCGGGGACGTTGCGCTCCATCCAGTCGCTGTGCACGAGGCGCTCGAGCATCGCGGTGAGCTCCTCTTCGAGGAGCGCGAGGTCCACGGGTGGGGCCTTGCCCTGGGTGAGATCGGGAACCTGGCAATAGACGCAGCGCCAGTTGCAGGCGTTGTTCGGATTCAGGTTGATCCCGATCGAGACGCCGCGTGCCCGGCGCGAGACGACCGGGTAGACGTACGTCATCCCGAGAGCGTCGCGGTCGTGATCGTCGAATCGCAGTCGCATGGGGTCAGGGCGTCGCGAGGAGCTCCGCGAGATGGGCTTCCACCGACCGCGCCAGCGCGGCGGTATCGTATCCGCCTTCCAAGAGCGAGACCACGCGCCCGGCGCACCGCGCTTCCGCAAAGGCGACCAGCGCGCGCGTCATGCTCCGGAAACCCGCTTCGGTGAGGTCGCACTCGGCCAGCGGGTCCTCGCGATGGGCGTCGAATCCGGCGGACAGGAGCAGGATCTCCGGGGCGAAGTCCTCGAGGGCCGGAAGGATCGAATCCTCGACGGCGCGAACCCAGTCCGAGTCCCCGGACCCCGCCGGCATCGGCAGGTTCAGGGTCGTCCCTTCTCCCTTCCCGCGTCCACGCTCGCTCGATGCTCCTGTCCCGGGGTAGAGCGGCCACTGGTGCAGACTCGCGTAGAAGACGTCGGCGCGTGCTTCGAAGAGGTGCTGGGTGCCGTTCCCGTGGTGGACGTCGAAGTCGACGATCGCGACGCGGTGCGGGCTCTGCGTGAGCAGATGCTCGGCCACGACGGCCACGTTGTTGAACAGGCAAAACCCCATCGAGCGCGCGTGCTCGGCGTGGTGTCCGGGGGGGCGGACGCAGCAGAACGCGCGCTGGATGCCGCCCTCGAGGACAGCGTCGGCGGCGGCGATGGACCCGCCCGCGGCGAGGAGCGCGGCGTGCCAGGACCCGCTCGAGACACGCGTGTCCCCGTCGAGGGAGCACGGCCCGGAGTGGCATCGCTCCTCGACATAGGAGATGTGCGCGCTCGAGTGGACCCGTTCCAGTTCCTCGCGGGTCGCTTCGCGCGGCGGCAGCGGCACGAGCTCGGCGAGGAGACCGCCCTCGTCGAGGCGGCGGTGGATCGCCCTCAGTCGTTCGGGACGCTCGGGGTGAGAGGGACCGGTGTCGTGCTCCTGGAACGCGTCGTCGATGAGGATTCCGCAGGCGGCCATGGCCCGATCGTAGCAGTCCCGAGCCCATCTCCAGCGCCCTGCTTCCCTCCAGAGGGCCCGGGGCGGCGTACCCGGCCGCGCGGGATCCAGCCCTTGCCTTCCAGCATCCAGACGAGCGTTCGCAGCAGGATGGCGAGATCGCGTCGGACCGAGAGCGTCCGCAGGTACCTGAGGTCCGCGGCGAGTTTGTGGCGGTAGGCGCGCTCGTCCTTGCCGGTGTAGCCCTGGGTGATTTGTGCGAGGCCGGTCAGTCCGGGGCGCACGGCGAGGCGGCGCTCGAAGCCCGGGATGAGTTCCGCCGCCCAGGCGTGGATCTCCACCATCTCCGGGCGCGGGCCGACGAGGTCCATGTCCCCGCGCAGCACATTCCAAAGCTGCGGCAGCTCGTCGAGGTGCGTGTTGCGGAGCAGCCTGCCGAACGCCGTCACCCGAAGTCCGTCGCGCCCGTCGCACCACGATTCGAAGTGAGCGTCTTCGACCTCCCGCATCGTGCGGAACTTCCAGATCGAGAACACGCGCCCACCACGCCCGACGCGCGGTTGGCGGAACAGGATGCGTCGCGGGTCCCGGAACAGGATCAGGTTCACGAGGGCGATCGGGCCGGCGAGCAGGAGCGCGGCGGGGAGCGCGGGGGCGAGGACGAGCAGCGAGAGGAGGCGCTTCTTTCCCTGACCGTAGCCGGGTCCACCGCGGCCCGTGTTCCGGGGCATGCGTGCGCCGGGCGCGCCCGGAAGGAGGCGCATTCGAGGCGGAGGCGTGCTTGGGGTCTTGACGCTTCTCTCGGGAAGGGTCATCGCGGGGTGGTCCTGCTGGGCGAGCCGATGAGCGAGGGGGAGTCTGCCGTCCCCTCATCTGTCCGGGGGTGAGCTTGCCGCTCGTGATCTTCGCGGGCAATGGAAACTTCGCCCCGATTGCGAGGCGGCGGGGGTCGGCCCCGGTTCCCCGGGGAACTCCCCTCAGTTCGGGCGCGTTTTGGACGATGCTCTCCGCGTAGAATCGCCCTCGATCGTCCGCCCGCACCTCCCAATGTCCCAGCCAAGCCCCATGCGCAAGATCGCTGTCATCGGCCTCGGTTACGTCGGTCTCCCCGTCGCCGTCTCCTTCGCCCGCCGTTTTCCGGGCACGGTGGGGTTCGACGTGGACGCGGACAAGGTGTCCCGGCTGTCCCGGGGAGAGGACCCGACCGGTGCGGTGGAGAACGAGGAAGTGCGCGCCGCGGAACTCCTGTGGACCGCGGACGAGGCGGACCTCCGGGATGCGAACTTCTACGTGGTCGCCGTTCCGACGCCGATCGACGCTCACCGCCGCCCGGATCTGGGCGCCCTCGAGTCGGCGGCCCGCACGGTCGGTCGGTCGCTCTCGAAGGGGGACATCGTCGTGCTCGAGTCCACGGTCTATCCCGGCGTGTGCGAGGAGGTTCTCGCGCCGATCCTCGAGCAAGCTTCCGGTCTCACCTTCGGCCAGGACTTCGCGATCGGCTACTCGCCGGAGCGGATCAATCCGGGGGATACGGAGCACACGTTCACGACGATCCGAAAGATCGTCGCCGGAAGCGATGCGCAGTCCCTCGATGCGATCGCGGAGGTCTACGGGGCGGTGGTGGACGCCGGCCTGCACCGTGCCCCCTCCCTGCGCGTGGCCGAGGCCGCGAAGGTCATCGAGAATGTCCAGCGGGACCTGAACATCGCCCTCGTGAACGAGCTCGCCATGCTCTTCGATCGGATGGGGATCGACACGCGCGATGTCCTGGAGGCGGCCGGCACGAAGTGGAACTTCCACCCGTACCGTCCCGGTCTCGTGGGCGGCCACTGCATCGGCGTGGACCCGTACTACCTGACCACGAAGGCCGAGTCGATCGGCTTTCACCCCCAGGTGATCCTCGCGGGCCGACGGATCAACGACGGCATGGGGAGCTTTGTCGCGGCGCGCACGGTGAAGCTCCTGATCGAGCGCGGGCGGGGGGTGAAGGGCACGCGGGTCGGAGTGCTCGGCGTGACGTTCAAGCCCGATGTTCCGGACCTGCGGAACTCCCGCGTGCCGGACATCGTGCGCGAGCTCCAGGAATTCGGTGTGGAGGTCCTCGTGCACGACCCGACCGTGAGCCCCGAGGATGTGCGCGCCGAGTACGGAATCGAGCCCGTGACCCAAGAGCAGCTCACCGGGCTCGACGCTTTGATCCTCGCGGTACCCCACGCGGGCCTGGCGGATGTCGCGGTCGAGCTCGTCAGGGGCGGCGTCGATACGATCGTGGATGTTCTCTGGGGTCTCGATCCCGCATCCCTTCCCGAAGGCGTCCGCTACTGGCGGCTCTAACCTCACCGACAACACACATGACTCGCTGGGACGACGTTCGCGACGAATTGCGGGAGCACCCGCGTACCTGGCTCGTGACCGGTGCGGCCGGCTTCATCGGGTCCAACCTCGTGGAGGAGCTCCTGCTCCTCGGACAGCGAGTGCGAGGCCTCGACGACTTCTCGACGGGCAAGCGCGAGAACCTCGCCGCGCTGGAGCGCCGGGTGGGAGCGGAGGCCTTCTCGCACTTCACGTTCCACGAGGGCTCGATCCTAGACGCCGCGGCCTGCCGCGAGGCCGTCGACGGCGCTCCGCTGGTCCTGCATCAGGCCGCGCTCGGGTCGGTCCCGCGTTCGATCGCGGATCCCGCGGCGAGCTTCGCGGCGAACGTGACCGGCTTCGTCACGCTCCTCGAAGCGGCCCGGTGCGCCGGCGTGGAGCGTTTCGTCTACGCCTCCTCCTCCAGCGTGTACGGTGACCACCCGGGACTTCCGAAGCGCGAGGCGGAAATCGGCGAGCCCCTTTCGCCCTACGCGGCAACGAAACGCATCGACGAGGTCTGGGCGAAGCAGGTTGCGTCCACCTACGGGATCGCGACCACCGGCCTGCGCTACTTCAACGTCGTGGGGCCGCGCCAGGACCCCGAGGGACCCTACGCCGCGGTGATCCCGCGCTGGATCGCAGCCTTCCAACGCGGAGAGTCCCCGACGATCTTCGGCGACGGCGAGACGAGCCGAGACTTCTGCCCGGTCGCGAACGTCGTCCAGATGAACGTGCTCGCCGCGCTCGGGCCCCTCCCCGAGTGCATCTCCGATCGCGTCGATCCCGCGTCGGGCCGCTCGTTCAACGTCGCCCTCGGGACTCGCACGAGCCTGAACGAGCTGTTCTTCCTCCTTCGGGACGGCCTCGCCGCGCGCGGCATCCCCTGTGGGGATTTCGAGCCCGAGTACGCCGACTTCCGACCGGGCGACGTTCGCCACAGCCTGGCCGACCTCTCCGATGCCCGCGCGATCCTCGGCTACGAGCCGGAGGTCGACTTCGCCGCGGGGATCGAGATCACGCTCGATGCGTTCCTCGAACCCTTGGCCGAGGGCGCCCCGCCGAACTGACCGCCGTGCGGGGAGGCAGGCCTCCCCGCACGGCTTCCATCATCAGGGCAGGAACTGGATCTCGATCGCGTTCGAGATTCCGAACCCGGTCGGGATCGAAGGATCACGGACGGCTGCCTGGGCGTAGATCGTGGCCGGGCCGCCCCCTCCGAGGATCGGACCGAAGGACAGGGTCCCGTCGGCCGCGGTCATTCCGAGGAACATCGTGCGCCCCGGAACGGGGACCACCGTCCCGCCGAACAGAGGTGTCGGGTTGTTCGTCGGGCCGAAGGTGATCCACACGGGCTCATTGGCCGGCGCGGAGTCGAGGTTCAGCGTCGCACTCCCGCCGGTGCCGAGCGGTGTTCCGCAGAGCGACAGGACGGACGAACCGGGACCGCCGAATCCGATGTTCGTCGCGCAGGTGCTGCCCGTCGTCTGGACGCAGGCCGAGAACTCCGATGTGGAGCCTTCGGGTTCGAGCGTCGCGGTGCTGCTCACGAAGTCGCCCGCGCTGCTCGTGCCGACGAGGACGTCGAACGCGGCGTGGCCGCCGGAGTCGGTCGTGACCGTCGCAAAACCGAGCGGCGTGCTTCCCTGTCCGAACCCGGTCGGATCACAGGTGGGGGACGCGAAGAACTCGAGCGTGTAGGTCTGGTTCGGCGCCGAGTCCAGTGCACCCTGGATCCGGGTGCCGCCCATCTCGCTGACCGCGGTCGCGATCACCGGATAGTTCTGGAGCCCATTGCCTCCGAGGTCTTCGTCCAAGGGGTCGTTCGGGGTCACCCCGGTGGCGAGGTCGGTCCCGATGAGGTCGATCCCGAGGAACCCGGACCCGGACGTGGCGTTCGAGTGGATCGAGTTCCCGGCCAAGCGCACGCCGCGGTTTCCCCGACCGATCGTGATGCCGGTCAGGAGGTGTCCCGCAATCACGTTGCCCTCCCCGGGGCCCATGCCTCCGATGCGGACGTCCGTGTACAGGCTGTTGTCTGTATGGATCCCCCAGACACTCCCGAGGGTCGGATCCCCGTTCACGTCGAGTCCGATCGTGTTGCCGGTGAGCTCGATGTCGTTGCCGTTGCCGGAAAAGTAGACCGCCCAGCCCCAGACCGTGCCGGCCCAGTGGGGCGGCTGGCCTCGGCCGAGGATGCCCCCGATCAGGTTGTTGCGCACGCGCGTGCCGACGTTGCCGTCCAAGAATTCGATTCCCA
>DRLC01000123.1 GCA_011053145.1 Planctomycetota bacterium
GCTCGACCCCCGCCTCGACCTCGATCACGCTCTCCCCGGCGCGCGTGCCCGTCGCCCCCCGAAAGAGCCCTGGCACGACCGCGGCGAAGAACCCGCCGGCGAGCCCCACGCAAAGCGCCAGCCCCGCTCTCCGTCGCAGCGCGAGCACCCCGAGTCCCGTTGCCAGCGCGATCGCGAGCCCCACCCCGGCGCCGCCCGCCCCGCCAGCTCCCCCACGCGCGAGCGGCGGACGCGTCCTCGAGGTCAACCCGAGGGGCAGCACGGCGAAGCGGGCCGCGGGCTGGGCCTCGCTCCAGCCCGCGAACCGCACCCCGCGCGCCGGCTCCACGACGCGCGGTGCGGGCACATCGTCCAGCGCGTCGATCCCGAGCGGTGAGCGCACCGGGAACGGGATCTCGACGCCGCGCCTCTCGCCTTCGACGAGATCCGCTCGGAGCCGCACCTCGCCCGCCGCTCCGCAGTCGAAGCGAACCTCGCTCACCGGCCCCACGAGTTCGACGCGACCGACGAAGAGCCGGTTCTCCCCGAGGAGCGCGAGAAGGAGCAGGAGGATGGCCATCAGCGCACCTCTCGGGTGCCGCGTCCCAGGAAAGCGACCGCCGCGAGCAGCGCGAGGACTCCCGCGAGCGCTGCTCCCCCGCCGCCTCCCACGCCCACGCACCACCCCAGGGGGGAGAGGTAGCGCGGTGTCGTCCCGGCGTCCGCCGCGGTCCGTCCCGCGAACCCGAGCGCCACCTCGAGCGCGGCCCACCCCGGAACGAGCAGCAGCCAACCCCAGGCGGCGATCGCACGCGCACGCTCGCGTACACCGGGCCCCGCCGCGAGGCTCGCGCTCGCGCGCAGGACGACGAGGAGCACGATCCCGATCGCGACGCGGCCCCCGTGCTCGGCGAGCCACCCGGAGAGATCGCCCCGGGCGTCCAGTCCGACGGCGAGCGCCAGCGGCCCGAGCGCGAGCGCGAGTGCGGACGCGATGCGTTCGGCCGGTCCGGTCTCCGCGTTGCGAAACGGCAACGTTCCGAGCGCGAGCCACGCGCACAGGGTGAGATCGAAATACGCGGTCTCCCCGGAGAGGAGCTTCGCGACCCCGAACGCCCGAACGGCGATCAGAGCCAGCGAACCCGCCCACGCGACCGCCGGCGTGCGCCCGAGAACCCCCACTGGAGGTGCCATGGCGACGGTGGGGAGCGCGCCCTAGCGCCCGAGGTCGAAGGCCGCGGCGACGGCGGTCGCCGGGTCGAACCGCGGCACGATTTCCGGACGGTCCCAGCGCACATCGAGCACCGACCAGTCGAAGGCGGGCTCGCTTCCCAGCGCGAGTCCGTCGGCCGCCCCGTCGAGCTCGAGGGCGCGCTCGACCGAGGCCCACTTGAGCTCGACCGGAAGCTCACCCGGCTCGTCCGTCGAGGGCCTGCGGCCGAACAGCACCAGGCGCCCATTCTCGAGCAGGAGACGGATGCCCGGCTCCTCGACCGATGCGATCCGGGCGCGACTCGCGTCGATCACCACGCGGCCGAGTTCGATCCGCTCGGCACGTTCCAGGTGCTCCCGCATCGATAGGGCGACGTCGAGCGCGTCCAGGTGCGCGCTCTCCTCGAGCCAGTCGCCCGGCAGGGCCGCCGCGAAGAGATCGTACGCGTCGCGCATCGGTCCGATGACCGGGAGGGGCATCCCCTGGACGCAGGGAGGTGTGGGCCAGGTCCCGCTCAACAGCACACCGTCGCGGTCCACGCACAGGAAGCTCGACCCCACCGGCACGCAGGCGACCGGCTCGGCGAGGTCCAGGTCCACGACGAGTCCGCGCTGTTCGTCGGCGCGGACGAGCGGAACCCTGCGCACGAACGAGAGCTCGGCCAGGCGCATCGAGAGTTCCGCACAGCCCGCGTCCTCCTCCGCGCCGCCCAAGCGGAACGGAGCCACCGCGTCGGCCGCGGCTTCGAGCTCCTGCAACCATCGCGGATCGAGGGGTCCGAAGCCCACGCCCTCCGCGAGGGAGGCGAAGGAAAGCGCGGCTGGATCGACCCAGACCTCGGGAACCGGTTCGGCACGGGCATCCCGACCGAGGAGGCGTTCGAAGGAGAGGTGCCACGAAGGACGGCGGTCGGCCGGGGTCGAGGACCAGCCCGCCGCCAGGACCGCGATCAGGAGCAGGAGGGGAAGGACGAAGCTCCCTTCGCCCCGCTCATCGCGGTGCGAACGCCGTCCCTTGGCGCGCCTGCGCTTCCCCATCGGTCCCCCCCCGTACGCGGGGTCAGTTCACCCGCGCCGGAACGGCCTGGACTTCGAGCTCTCCGGTCGCCTGGGACGGAGCCGACGTCCCAGCCCCCTTGCTGCCGCGCATCGCGCTCTCGATGTAGAGGTCCAGGGTGGTCTGGATCTCGAGGACCTCGTCCCGGGTGAGGGTCAGGCGCGGGCTCTGCTGGGCATGCAGTTCATGGCCCAGCAGGCGGGAAACGATCTTGAGGGGGGCGAGCTGCCGCTCGACGCGCGAGGTGCGGGAGGGCGAGGAGGGTGTGGACCTGGAGCGCTCCATCGTGGTTGCTTGGGGGTGCTAGGGATTTCGTTCGGGCGTCCCCGCGGCGCGCGCGAGGCGGTGGGTCGCTTGCGATGGGGAGGCGTGTCCGCAGCCCGGACGTTCCGGCATGGACTCCGGTTCACCCCTCCGGCGCACTCATTAGTACGGGATCGACCGGCGGCGGACAAGCACCGCGGGGCGGTGGACTGGGACGGCGAGCGATCTTTCCCGCGGCCTCCCGCTTCTCCCCCAGCGGTCGGGACCGCACCATGGCCGCGATGGAAGCACGGATCACCGAAGACGGCGCGGCGGAGCGCGGGCTCGTCACCGAGTGGAAGGGCTTCCGGCTCTCCTCGTTCCAGATCCAGGCCATCGAGGCGATCGGACAGGGGGACAACGTCCTCGTTTCGGCGCCCACGGGCGCCGGAAAGACGCTCGTGGCCGAATACGCGATCGCCGACGCCGTCGCACGGGGAAGGCGCTGCGTCTACACCGCTCCGATCAAAGCGCTCTCGAACCAGAAGTACCGCGACTTCCGGGACGACCCGGCGATCGACGTCGGGCTCATGACCGGAGACGTCACGATCCGTCCCGAGGCCCAGGTCC
>DRLC01000124.1 GCA_011053145.1 Planctomycetota bacterium
GGGTCGAGCGCGGGCTCCTGGTCCGAAGCGGGACCCGCGTCGAGCTCGGGAGCGCGGTCCACATCGAGTCCGAACCGGGCGACGCGCTCCTCGTCTTCGATCTGCGCCTCGCCCCGGGGGGGGCCTCGGGGAGCGCCGCGGTTCGAGGGGAGGCGCGCCTCCTATCTATGGAGGAGTGGAACCTCGCCGGAGTCTGGCTCGAGGACGCCCCCGCCCCACGGTCCCTGGAGCGTGCGTGGACCCGGGAACCGGACGGCACCTTCGTCGCCCGCGGGCGCTGGGAGCAGGGTAGGGCCCTTCCCGATCCCGTTCCCGGAGCTCCTCCGCCACCCGGGTGGCTCGTGGCGGGCCTCCCGCCCGGACGAGGCGTCCTGATCGGGGAATCCCCGCCCGGCGAGGGGCCCGCCCGGTGGATCCGGGTCGTGGGTTTCTAGGATCTCCCGCAGGAATCCGGCACCCGGCATCTTGATGCCCCCCGGTGTCGCCAGTACCTTCTTTCGCCCCACTCGCGCGAGGGGAGCCTGACCGGGCTCCGAACGCGGGTGCAACTCGTCCCCCGGCCGCGTGTCCGCCGACCCGACCGTCCCCCCTCATGGGAGGAGGTCGCCGGCGCCGCCGCGATCCGGGCCCAATGCGATCCGGGACCCGTTCCGAGTTCCCTCCCCATGAAGACCTCCCACATCCGCGCCCAGGACACCGAAGAGCGCTGGTACCTCTACGACGCCTCCGCGCACACGCTCGGCCGCATGGCCGCCGAGATCGCCATGCGCCTGCAGGGCAAGGACCGTCCCACCTACACGCCGAGCGAGCTGGGTGGCGCCCATGTCGTCGTGATCAACGCGGACAAGCCGGTCCTCTCGGGGAAGAAGGGGGACGTGAAGAGCTATCCCAAGTACTCGGGCTACCCCGGCGGACTCTACGTCCACTCGATCGAGAACCTGAAGGAGCGGCGTCCGCACGAGATCATCAAGATCGCCGTGCGCCGGATGCTTCCGAAGACGCGCCTCGGGAAGCAGATGCTGAGTCGCCTCAAGGTCTACGCCGGACCGGACCATCCCCATACCGCCCAACGACCCGTCACCGTGGAGACCCTCGGATCATGACCGTCAACAATCCCTACACCTGGGGCCTCGGCCGTCGCAAGAGCGCCGTCGCGCGCGTGCGTCTCAAGAGCGGCTCCGGCACCTTCCAGGTGAACGGCAAGCCCGTGAACGAGTACTTCACGACCCTGCGCGACGTGAACCTCGCCAAGGCTCCGTTGGCCCTGCTCGAAGAGGGCGTCAGCTACGACATCTTTGCGAATGTGGACGGTGGCGGCCCGCACGGTCAGGCCGGTGCGGTGCAGCTCGGCGTCGCGCGCGCGCTCAAGGAAATCAACCCGGTGCTCTTCGAGTCCCTCCGCGAGCAGGGCCTCCTGACGCGGGACTCGCGCATGAAGGAACGCAAGAAGCCCGGTCGCCGGGGTGCGCGTCGCGGGTTCCAGTTCTCCAAGCGTTAGCCCGGATCCTTCATGAGCTTGCACCCCAGACTTCGCAATCGACCGCCTTCGGCGGTCTCTCGTCCCCTGACGGCACTTTGCGATTCCTGCCGTCCTCGTCGACCCGTCAGGGGTCGATTGCGGGGTCCGGAATCGCTAAGCACCATCAGGAAACGAGTTGCTGTGCCTGGCGCACAGGCTCACGAATAACCCGGGCTAGATCAACGCCGGCCCTCCCCGCGGGCCAGGAGCCAAGATGGCAGGACATTCCCACTCCGCGAACATCGCACGGCGCAAGGGCGCGGTGGATGCGAAGCGCGCGAAGATCTTTTCCAAGTGCGCGAAGGCGATCATGTCCGCCGTGCGGCAGGGGGGGGCCGATCCGGCAGCCAACCTGAAGCTTCGCTACGCGATCGAGAAGGCGCGTGCGGAGAACATGCCGAAGGACAACATCGAACGCGCGATCAAGCGCGCTTCGGGCGAAGGCATGGGGGACCTCGAGGAGCTGATCTACGAGGGCTATGCCCCGGGTGGGATCGCCCTGATGGTCACCTGCTTGACCGACAACCGAAACCGCACCGCGCCGGACGTGAAGCACATGTTCGAGAAGCGGGGTGGGAACCTCGGTGCCCAGGGCTCGGTGTCCTTCCTCTTCGACTTCCGCTCGATCTTCGTGGTCGAGACCGGCGAGCGCTCCGAGGACGACATGATGGAGGTCGCGCTCGAGGCCGGGGCGGACGACGTCGAAGTGGACGGGGACGTGGCGACGATCTATGCACCCGCCACCGAGTTCCTCTCGGTCAAGGAGGCGCTCGAGGCCCAGGACCTCTCGTTCCTATCCGCGCAGACCGGCTACGTCCCGCAGACGACCGTCCAGGTGGAGAGCAAGGCCGACGCGGAGAAGCTCTTCAAGCTGATCGAACTCCTCGAAAACCACGACGACGTCCAGGACGTCTACGGCAACTACGAGATGCCGGACGAGTGGATCGAGGAACTCGCGGGCTGAGCGACCCGGCTTCGGGCGGGGCGGAGGGGGTCGGAAAGGATTTCCATCCCGAATCGTGCCGATTCCAGGCGTGATCCGGGCCTGATTCCTCCCTGGTGGTTTGACCAGCGCGCGAGATTGCCTCAATCTCTGCTCCTGCCGTGCCCTTCGGCGGCCGGCTTTTCCGAGCCCATCGGCACGACCCCACCGGACCCACCCCAGCCATGACGGAATCCACCCGGACGGTTCGCATCGTCACCAACGACGAAGCTCTCTTCGCCTCGGCACGCGGCGCGGTCGCCGCCCTCGAGGGTTGGCACATCGCCGAGCCCCAGACGGTCGAGGACCTGTTGGCCTCCAGGCCGACCCCCGGCGACGTCATCCTGCTCGATGCGTGGCTTCGCGCCGAGAACGTCTACGAGTCCTGCCGGCGCCTGACCGGCAAGACCAAGTGCCGCACCTTCGTCGTGACCGACGAGCGCAACGACTTCGCGCCCGAGATCGCAACCTTCTGCGGCGCGACCGGGACCCTCGAGCGGCCGCTGTCGGGGGAGAAGCTACGGGCCCTTCTCGAGGCCGAGGAGGGGCGTGAGCGCTCTCTGCCGGAGGAGTCGCGTTCGGAGGACGGCGGGGAGCGAGAGCTGCCGGAGAATCTCGTCCGCGACCTCGTCGGAGACGGCGCGGGTCGTCTGATCGACGTCCTGATCGATCCCGAGACGGGGCTGTTCAGCTACGACTACCTTTCCTTCAAGCTCGACGAGGAGTTCAAGCGCGCCCAGCGCTTCTCCCAGCCGCTCTCCTGCGTGATGCTCGGTTTCGAGGGGCAGGTGGACGACGAGGTCCTCGGCGCCCTCTCGAGCATCTTCCTGAACGCCTCGCGCGACACCGACCTGCTCGGTCGCTTCGACCAGAGTTCGTTCCTGTTCTTCCTACCGAACACCGGTCCGGACGGGGCCGAGGTCATGGCGACTCGCATCCGCGAATCCGCTGAGGAGCAGGGCCTTCGCGACCTCGTCGGAGACGAGATCGTGATCTCGGTCGGGATCTCCTACTGCCCGCACCCCGAGATCGAGCACTGCGAGGATCTGTTCGCCCGCGCGCGCGGCGCGTTCCTCTCCGCCCAGCAAGAGGGCGGAGTGGTCGTCAGCTGACGGATCCCTGAGCGGGCCCTTCAGGGGCGCCGGCCGCCGCGCGGCGGCCCGACCGACCCCATGGGCTTCGGCCGGAAGACCAGGGTGACGCCGGTGGCGTCGTAGCGCGCCCGCGCCTCCAGACCGAGGTTCGGGGAGGAGAGTTCCACGCGCTGGAATCGGCCCTGGAGATCACCGGCCTCGAGGACACGAACCCGGGTGCCGAGTCGCGGGCGGAAGCCGGGGGAGAGGCGAACCTCGAGCGTTCCCGCAACGGTGGCGGTTCCGCTGACTTGGAAGCGCTGGAACTCTCCGGGATTCGTTCCGCCGATCTCGACGATCGTCCGACCCGCCCCGTTCTGCTGGAAGTTTCCCTGGACCTGCAGCGTCCCGGGCCCGCGGTTTCCGCTCCCCACGGTCCCCCCCGTGTTCGAGACATCCGCACCGATCGTTCCCCATCCGGTCAGGCTGGCCTCCGAGGCGACGTTCACCGCCTGGGCGTTGAG
Source organism: Planctomycetota bacterium (assembly GCA_011053145.1). Taxonomy (GTDB): domain Bacteria; phylum Planctomycetota; class UBA1135; order UBA1135; genus DRLC01. Next base: position 4,099 of record DRLC01000124.1, read on the forward strand.
TTGTCCGCCGCCGAGGTCGAGTTCGCCCGAACGCATCCACACCGTTCCCCCGGCGAGGAGTTCGCCGCCGTCGTCCAGTTCGACGCGCGCATACGACTTGTAGACCGAGGCGAAGGGGCGTCCGAGCGACACGTCGAGACCGACCGAGATGCGCGAGCCCGGTCCGAAGACCCGCACCGTTCCCATTGAGGTCCAGCGGGGTGCCACATCGAGGCCGAGCGTGGACGTCACGAGCCCCGCGTTGCGTACGGTCAGGACTCCCTCGCTGACGTAGCTGTAGGTGGAGACGTCGTTGTTGAAACCGATGTACAGGGCGAGGGCATCCCAGCGCGAACCGGCCCCGTCGACGATCACTTCTCCCTTCGTGGACCCGAGGCGTTCGAACCGGCCGACGAACCCCTGGCCGGTGGACAGGGCCGCCCCGTCCAGGACCTGGATCGACGCGTCCCCGCGGTAGCCGAGGAAGGTGTTCCCGCTGTTCGTCCAGAGCGTGCCCGGATCCCGGAGCGTGACCCGGCCGATTCCGTTCGTGTCGTTCCCCACATAGGCCTCTTCCGAGACGACCTGGGCACCGGCGGTGACGGTCATCGTGCCGACCGGGGAACTGGGGGGCGGGAACGTGATCACTCCGCCGAGGGTCCCGACCCCGATGCGGAGGGTTCCGACGCCGTAGTAGCCCGGGTTGTCGATCGTGAGCTGCGTTCCGGGTCCCGCTACCGTGAGGTTCGCGTCCCCCCCGACGGCGGCATCGAGCCCATAGGCGCTGGCCGTCGCTCCCCCTGTGAGCGTGAAGTCGCTGGGCCCAACCTGCCCGAACGTCGCGGAACCGAGGATGTCGAGGCGAGAGCCGAGGTCGCGAACGGTGATCGTGGAACTTCCCGGTGCATCGTCGGAGAGTCCGGTGCCGGCGAGTTCGGAGGTGACCGTCGTCCCCGCCACGGCGCTCGCGCCGCCCGTGACCTCCAGGGCCCCGGTTCCCCCCATGCCGAGGTGCAGCAGGCCGGCGGACCACGTGGACCCGACCCCCGCGACCGCGACGGTTCCGAGCCCGCCGCGTCGGCCGATTTCGGAGGACGCGCTCGATACGCTTCCGCCGAGGAGGTCCATCCGACCGGAGCCCAGGTACCCGACCCGAAGCGTTCCGCTGAGTTGCAGGCTTGCGCCGAGGGATGCCGTCAGGGCTCCGTCCGTCGCGGCTCCGTGGGCGATCGATGCGTCCACCGCCGTGACCGTTCCCCCCGCGATCTCCAGGTCGGCGAGGTCGGTGCCGCCGCGGGCGACGACGATCGACTCCTCGGTCAGGTTCGTGCTGGTCAGGTCGAGCGAGGCTCCGGTGGGGTCGAGGCGGAGTCGATCCGTCCCGAGGACCAACCTCCCCGCGCTGGCCTGGGCCGCGGGGGCCACCGTGTAGGGCGCGGGGGATGCGAGCTCGAAGCGGGCGCATTCGCTCGCTGTCGGGGGCATTCCGGTGTCCCAGTTGGAACCCATTTCCCAGGTGCCGCCGGAGCCGGTGATCCAGCGTGGTCCGGGACCGTGATCCGGGGGAGAGGCGTCGAGGCCGAACGTGAACGCGTCCACGAAGAGAGCCTTCGGGGGATCGGGGGCGGCCACCGGTTCGGTGCGGAACTCGAACGTCGAGAACCCGGTGGTGTCGATCACGCCGAAGAAGAAGAAGTTCCCGGTGACGCCCTGGCCGTGGGTCCCGATCGGGTTCTGCGTGTCTCCGTCGAGGATGAGCTCGATGTCGTTCCCGACGAAGCCGGACGAGCGGACCCATCCACCGAGTGCGTGCAGCACGAGCGAGCTCGTTCCTTGGACGCCGTTGCGCGGGAACCCGGCGGGCGAGGAGGAGAGTTCCCAGGAAGGGCTCTTCGAAGTCGTCGAATCCAGGGCGACGCCGCCCCCGTACCCGGTCCAGCGGATCCCCGCGTGCAGCACGCTCGGGGCGGTCGTGCCCTGCGTGAGGTCGGTCTGCAGCAGGCCCCAGGTCTCGGGGTCTTCGAAGTCCTCGGTCACCGTGACGTAGCCCTGGGCCGCGAGGGCCGCGAGGAAGCTGGGTTCGTCGGTGAAGGTTTGGCGCTGCGCGGAAACGGGGACCGCGATGAGGACGGAGAGGGCGGCGAAACGGAAGCTGGAACGCATCGGGGGAGGGCTGGATCGGGGAGGGGGGAGTTCCACGAGCTCTCGCACAGAGGGCACCGCGCGGCCCGGAAATACATCTGTCCCCGAGAGTCTTGGACGGCCCGAGCACCGGAAGGATCGGGGCGGGGCATCGGATACACTTGCGGGGATGGTCGACTGGGAAGCCTTCTACGCCGAGTTTCGGAGACCGGACTTCGTTCCCGGGTATGTGATCGAGGGACGCCTCGGGAGCGGGGCGTTCGGGGAGGTGTTCCGCGCGCGCAAGACCTCGATCGACAAGCTGTACGCGATCAAGTTCCTGCGCGTCGACGAAGAGGCGGCCGAGGAGGCGGTCGGACGGGAGCTCGAGGCGGTTCGGCACTTCGCGGCGATCGATCACCCGAACCTCGTCACGATCGAGGACGTCGGCAGCGTGCAGGGGATCCCGTACCTCGTGATGGGGTATGCGGGGGACGAGACCCTGGCGAGGCTCCTCGCGCGCGGCCCGCTCGACCGCGAGCGGGCGCTCGAGATCTTCGTGCAGGTCTGCCGTGGCGTGCTGGCGCTCCACGACCGCAGTCTCGCGCACTTCGACCTGAAACCGGGCAACGTCTTCCTGCGCGGGAACCTCGCTCGGGTCGGCGATTACGGACTCGCGAAACTGCTCGTGGATGGCCGGCAGACCCTCTCGGTGGGGCGGGGCACGCCGCACTACATGGCGCCGGAGATGCTGCGGGGACGTGCGGATCGGCGCGCCGACCTCTACTCGCTCGGCGTGATGCTGTACGAGTGCTTGACCGGGACCCGTCCGTACTGCGACGGAAGGAATGAGGGGCTGCTCCTGCGCGAGTCCGACGAGCCGCCGAGCTTCCCCCCGGATTTCCCGCACGACCTCGTCGGGGTCGTCACGCGCCTCCTGCGATTGGACCCCGCCGATCGGTATCCGGGGATCCCGGAGCTCCTCGCGGATCTGGGTGAGTCCACCGGCTCGCGGGTCGCACACACCGAGGGGAACGAGGCGGAGACCCTCGCCGCGGAACCGACCTCCGAGCCGCCGACGCCCACACGCATCTCGGACATCGTCTCGGTCGCGACGTTGGAAGACGCGGACGACAGCTCTCCGGCGGCCTCTTCTTCCCCCGCGCCCTGGCGCCGGGAACTCGAGCGTTCCCGGGAGGCGCGGCAGGCCGAACGGGGCTCCGGGCTCCTCGCGGCGGGAGCCCTCGCCGCGCACCCGGTGGACGAGTCTCGATCCGGAACCGTTCCGGTTCCCCCGGCCGCCGCGGGGGGAGCGGTCGGCAACGTGATGCAGTCCTTCGTCGTCGGAGTGGAGATTCTCGGCACGCTCCTCAGCGCCCCCTTCGTCCTCTTCGGACGCAATTCGTTCCACCTCGTGGAGACGGTTCAGAGCGGGGTCCCCGGCATCTTCGGCCGAGCCCTTCGGTTCCTGCTGCCGATCTTCGTGCTGGCGATTCTCGGCGGGCTGAGCGCGTTCGTTCTCCTTGTCGTGATTTCGAGGGCGCCGTAGCGAGCCGCGAGCCGACCGAGGGTCGATCCACGCACACAGCGCGCGTATCCTTGCGGCATGTCCGACTGGATCCCAGATATCACGCGGTTGCAGGAGCGTGAGGACGCCGAATGGCTGCGCGTCGAGCGTGAGTACTGCGGGCGCCTGCTCGCCTACGCGCTGCGCCGTACCGGCGACCACCAGGCCGCCGAGGATGTCGTCCAGGAAACGCTGCTCGGCGCCGTCCGCGGCATCGATGACTTCGACCGCCGCTACACCTTCGAACAGTACCTGTTCGGGATCTGCCGGAACCGCACGATCGACCAGATGCGCCGTCGCAAGGCGCGCACGATTCAGGTCAGCGAGGACGACGAGGGCTTCGGCGGGCTCGAGTCCTTCGCGGTCGGCGGTGAGACGCCGAGCGCGATCGTGCGCGGGCGCGAACTCGGGGAGCGGGCCCGCGAACTGCTCGGGACGATCCTGCACGACTGGGTCGAGGAGACCTGGGAGCAGGGGGAGTTCCTGCGGCTCTCGGTCATCGAAGCTCTCTTCCACGGTGGGTGGCGGAACCGAGACACATGGGAGCGCTTCGAACTCCGCGACGAGACCGCGGTCGCCGGGATCAAGTTCCGGGCACTCAAACGGTTGCGCCAACTCGCGGCCGTTCGGGAATCGGGCAGCGATCTGCTCGCCCTCCTCGCGCGCGCCGAGGAGGGGGACCACCGCCTGCTGGACATGGACGTGCAACGCGTCTGGAGCGAGAGGCGCATCTCGTGTCCGGCGCGGCACTGGCTCGCGCGGCTCGCGGCCGGGAAGCTCCCCGAGGGGCCGGCGTCGTTCCTGCGGTTCCACCTCGAGGACATGAAGTGTCCCTGGTGCACGGCGAACTACGACGACCTCACGAATCCCGAGCGCGAGCGCGAATTGATGGACCTCCTGCGCAAGGTCCAGGAGAGCACCGACAGCGTGCTCCAGCGCCGACGCTCCATGGAGTCCACCGAGGACGAATAGGGCCTCGGCCTTTGCCGGACTCGTACCCAGCGCCGGGCGCCGCGCGACGGGTTCCGGCGTACCATGGCCGCCGATCTCCCCGCCCGGTGCGGACCGGGCCCCCGTCTCCCCTCCCAGCACTCGGATGCTCACGACCTTCCTCCTCCTCGTCGCTCCCGTCCTCGCGCCGAACCAAGGACCGATTCCATCGAACGGGGAGGGCGACCTCTCCGGCATCGAGGAGATTCGAGCGGATCGCATCCGAGCCGACCTCTTCTTCTTCGCGGACGACGCGATGCGGGGTCGCGATACGCCGAGTCCCGAACAGCGGATCGCAGCCCGCTACCTGCGCGCGCGCCTGGAGCGGCTCGGCTTTACGCCCGGCGCCGGGGCGAGCTTCTTCTTCGAGTACGCGCTGGCGCGGAAGAAGGTGGATCCGGAGCGTTCGTTCCTCGGGCTCTCCGGCCCCGGCGGGACGGAGCGGCTCGTCTTCGGAGAGGACTACTTCATTTCCTCGAGCCGCTACGCCGGAGACGGCTCGTTCTCCGGGCCGGTGCGCTTCCTCGGCGAGGCGAGCAAGGAGGCCTGTGAAGCGGCGTCCCTGCCGGGGGCCTGGGGGGTGACCGTCGACGACGGCGGCTCGATCCTGCGCCGGGCGCGCAACGCGGAACGCTCCGGGGCGAGCGGATTGATCGTCCTCACCGATCCGGCCTCGGGGCTCGATCCCTTCCCGGTGCGCTTCCGCAAGACGACCGAACTCGCGAAGAGCGGTGTGTCCTCGCCCCGGATCGGAGCGCGTTCCAAGCGCGCGTTCTTCCCGGTCTACTACCTCTCCAAGACCGGGACCGAGGCGCTCCTGGCGGCGGCCGGAAGCGCGGACCTCGCCGGGCTCGCAAGCGGGCTCGACCTCCGGGTCGAAAGCGAGCAGGTCGGGGACGAGGAGACCGTGCTCGAGGATGTGTGCGCCCTGTGGCCGGGGTCCGACCCTCGGCTGCGCGACGAAGTCCTGATCGTCTCCGCCCATTACGACCACGTCGGGGTCCGGGACGGCGAGATCTACAACGGCGCCGACGACAACGGCTCGGGTTCGATGGGGCTACTCGCGATCGCGGAGGCCCTCGCTGCCCGCGGCCCGCTCAGGCGTTCGGTGATGTTGGTCTGGGTCTCGGGTGAGGAGAAGGGGCTGTGGGGGTCCGCCGCCTGGACCGAAGCTCCGACACTCCCGGCCGGCACCCAGGCGATCTGCGACCTCAACATCGACATGATCGGACGCAACGCCCCCGATCACCTCTTGATCACGCCGACCCGCGACCATCCGGCCTCGAATTGGCTCTCGCGGCTCGTGACCCGCCTCTCTCCGCTCGAGGGATTCCCGAGGCTGGGGAGTGCCGACGAGTACTGGGCGCGATCGGATCACATGAACTTCTCGCAGAACCTGAAGATCCCGGTGGCGTTCCTCTTCTCCGGGGAACACGAGGACTACCACCGGCCGACGGACACGCCGGACAAGATCGACTGCGACAAAGTGGCGCGCGTGGCGCGTCTCGTGTTCCGTGTCCTCGTGAACCTGCAGGGTGACACCCTTCCCTCCTGACCCGTCTTCGAGACTCCCGATGCTGCGATTCCGAATCCGTCCGTTCTTCTTCGCGTGCGTTCTCCTCGGTTCCGCCTCCCTCGCGGGGGCCCAGTCCGCGAACGCTGCGCTGGAGCGTGCCCTCGCCGCGGTCCGGCCCGCGAACATCGAGGCGGACCTGCGCTTCATCGCATCGGACGAGCTGATGGGTCGCGACACCCCGAGCTCGGGCCAGCGTATCGCGGCGCGCTTCATTCGGGCGCGGCTCCAGCGCCTGCACTTCGTTCCGATGGGTGACGGCGAAGCGCCGAGCGCGGTGGAGGGCGACACGCGCGGCTACTTCGACCACTACCGCATGCGTCGCAGCGCGGTCGATACGGAGGCATCCCACGCGAAGATCGAGTCGGGCCCCGCTGGGAGCGAGCTCGCGTTCGGGCGTGACTACTACTTCTATCCGACCGGCGCCGTCGCGCTGGAACGCGAGGGAGAAGTCGTCTTCGCCGGCGAGGCGCGCGCGGACGAGGTCGCGTCCCTCGACCTCGAGGGCAAGTGGGCGCTCGTTTTCGACTCGGACCTTCCCTGGCGCGAGCGCGAGGCGAATCTCGCGGCGCGGGGCGCGATCGGCTGCCTCGTGGCGACCCCCCCCGACCGTCCGGATGAGCACACCGCGGGGCGCGCCGCGAGGATGGCGAGCTGGGTCAGCCGCGGACAGCTCCAGGTGGTCGGGTCCGAGGAAGAAGGCGCGGTCTTCCCGGACGACTTCGTGGCGCGCGGCGTCGCGAAGAAACTGGCGGGCGGGAGGGATCTCTCATCCCTCGAGCCGGGCGCGGTGCTCGGCACGCGATTCCTCGAGAGGCGCGCGGTCGAGGACGGCGCCGAGGAATACGAACTCGAGAACGTGGCCGGCTTCTGGCCCGGCTCGGATCCCGAACTCGCGAAGGAGGTCTTGATCGTCTCCGCCCACTACGATCACGTCGGGGTCCGCGACGGCCAGATCTACAACGGAGCGGACGACAACGGCTCGGGCACCTGCGGCCTGCTCGCGATCGCCGAGGCGCTCGCCGCCCACGGCCCGATGAAGCGCTCGATCCTGCTCCTGTGGGTTTCCGGCGAGGAGAAGGGGCTCAAGGGATCCGAGGCCTGGACATTGGCCCCGACCCTCCCCGAGGGCTACCGCGCGGTGAGCGACCTCAACATCGACATGATCGGGCGCAACGCCCCGGACTACCTCCTGGTGACTCCCACTCGGGACCATCCCGCCTACAACCGTCTGACGAGAATGATCGAGGAGGTGGCGCCGCTGGAAGGCTTCCCCGAGCTCGGGAGCTGCGACGAGTACTGGGAGCGTTCGGACCACCGCAACTTCTCGGTGAACCTGGGCATTCCGGTGGCGTTCCTGTTCTCCGACGTCCACGAGGACTACCACCAGCCGACGGACACCGTCGACAAGATCGACTTCGACAAGATCGCGCGCGTCTCGCGCGTCGTCGTACGCATGCTCGACCGTCTCGCCCGGGAGTGAGCCGAGAGAGGGGGGGAGGCGGATCTCAGTCGCTTCGTTCGCTGCGGAGCGCCGCTTGGGCGGCGGCGAGACGCGCGATCGGTACGCGATAGGGGGAACAGCTCACGTAGTCGAGGCCGAGTTCCTGACAGAACTCGATCGACGAGGGGTCGCCGCCGTGCTCGCCGCAGATTCCGAGCTTGATCTTCGGGCGTGTCGCGCGGCCCTCGTCGCAAGCGATCCGCATCAGCCGGCCGGTGCCGGCGCGGTCTAGCTTGGCGAAGGGGTCGGCGGGGAAGATCTCCTGCTGGATGTAGGCCGGGATGAAGGTCCCCGCGTCGTCGCGACTGATGCCGAACGTCGTCTGGGTGAGGTCGTTCGTCCCGAAGGAGAAGAACTCCGCATGCTCCGCGATCTCGCCCGCGGTCAGGGCGGCGCGGGGGAGTTCGATCATCGTTCCGAGCAGGTACGGGATGCGGATGCCCTTCTTCTCGAAGACGTTCTCCGCCACCTCCCGGACGTCCGCGGCTTGGAGTTCGAGCTCGCGGGCCGTCCCGACGAGCGGGATCATCAGCTCGGGGTGCGGCGTCTTGCCGGTGCGCTTGGCGACGTTGCAGGCCGCCTCGAAAAGCGCCCGCGTCTGCATGCGCGTGATCTCCGGGTAGCTGATCCCGAGGCGGCAGCCGCGGTGACCGAGCATCGGGTTCGACTCGGCGAGCTGCGCGATCTTGGACTCGATATGGCGGCGGGAGACGCCCATCTCCTGGGCCAGCTTCTTGATCTCGCGTTCTTCGTGCGGGAGGAACTCGTGCAGCGGCGGGTCGAGGGTCCGAACGGTCACCGGCCGCCCATCCATCGCTTTGAAGATGCCCTCGAAGTCGCGGCGTTGCAGCGGTAGGAGCTTCTTCAGAGCGCGCCGACGCTCCTCAGGTCCATCGGAGAGGATCATCTCTCGCACCGCCTCGATCTTGCTCTCCTCGAAGAACATGTGCTCGGTGCGGCAGAGCCCGATTCCCTCGGCGCCGAAGGCGACGGCGACGCGGCACTGGTCGGGTTGGTCGGCGTTCGTTCGCACGCCCATCGTGCGCACCTCGTCGGCCCACTTCATGAGCTTCGAGTAGGCTTCGTAGACAGGGCCGGGAGCTTGCTTCTTGGAGCGCTTCTTCCCGAACAGGACCTCGATCACCTCCGAGGGGCGCGTCGGCACTTCGCCCGCGATGACCTCGCCCGTGCTGCCGTCGAGGCTGATCCAATCGCCCTCTTCGAGGACGTGCTCGCCGACGCGCATGCGCGCCTTCTTCGTGTCGATCACGAGCTCGCCCGCGCCCGCGACGCAGACTTTTCCCATCTGGCGTGCGACGAGCGCGGCGTGGCTCGTCATTCCCCCGCGCGCGGTCAAGATGCCGCGCGAAGCCTGCATGCCGCTGATGTCCTCGGGGGAGGTCTCTTCGCGCACGAGCAGGACCGGCACCCCGCGCTCGGCCACCTCGACCGCGCGTTCGGGGCGGAAGACGATCCGGCCGGTGGCCGCGCCGGGCCCGGCCGGCAAGCCCCGGGTCAGGATGCGGCCCTCGCGGCTCGCGCGCTCCTTCTCCGCCGGATCGAAGACCGGTTGGAGGAGCTGGTTCAGCGCCTCCGGGTCGACGCGTTCGAGTGCCTCGCGCTTCGTGATGCGGCGCTCCTTGACGAGGTCCACCGCGATGCGCACGGCCGCGAAGCCGGTGCGCTTGCCGACGCGGCACTGGAGCATGTAGAGCTTCCCGTCCTGGATCGTGAACTCCAGGTCCTGCATGTCGCGGTAGTGGCGCTCGAGCAGCTTCTGGATGCGCTGGAGTTCGCGCCAGGCCGCGGGAGAACTCTCTTCGAGTTCTTCGATCGGCGCCGGCGTGCGGATGCCCGCGACGACGTCCTCACCCTGGGCGTTCATGAGGTACTCGCCGTAGAAGCGCTTCTCGCCGGTCGCCGGGTCGCGCGTGAACGCGACGCCGGTGCCGGAGGTCGGCCCCATGTTTCCGAACACCATCGCCACGACGCTGACCGCGGTTCCCCAGTCCCCGGGGATGTGGTTCATATGGCGGTACGCGATCGCACGCTCGTTGTTCCATGAGGCGAAGACCGCCGCGATCGCTCCCCAGAGCTGTTCCTTCGGATCCTCGGGGAACGGCTTGCCGGTGCGGTCGAGGACGATCTTCTTGTAGGTGGCGACGAGCGCCCGAAGGTCGTCCGCGTCGAGGTCGGTGTCGCGCTTCACGCCGCGCCGCTTTTGCAGCGCGGAGAGCGCGCGGTGGAACGGGTCGAAGTCCTCCCCGTCGTCGGCCTTGATGCCGAGCACGACATCGCCGTACATCTGGACGAAACGCCGGTAGGCGTCCCATGCGAAGCGCGGGTTGCCCGAGCGTCTCGCGAGTCCTTCGACGGTCGTCTCGTTCAGTCCGAGGTTCAGCACCGTGTCCATCATCCCCGGCATCGAGACGCGTGCACCGGAGCGAACGGAGACCAGGAGCGGGGCGTCGGGGTCTCCGAAACGCTGGTCCATCTCCTTCTCGAGCTTCGCGAGCGCATCCTCGACGCTCTTCCTGAGCCCGCGCGGGAAGGAGCCCCCGTGGCGGTCGAACCAGGTGCAGACCTCGGTCGAGATCGTGAAGCCCGGGGGAACGGGGAGTCCCAGGTTGCACATCTCGGCGAGGTTCGCGCCCTTGCCGCCGAGCAGGTCCTTCATGCTCCGGTCGCCGTCGGCCTTGCCGCGCGCAAAGGAGAAGACCAGGGGGGGTTGCTTCTTGGAGCCGGACGCTCGGCCTGCGCGGCCGGTGGCCCTCGCCGTCTTGGGGGTGGTCATGGGAGGGGGGGATGCGGGCGGGTTGGGTTATGGGACGGGGGGGAGTGTTGCCTCGGCGAACGCGGCGATCTTCCATTCGCGCGCGATCTCGAGACCGGTGAGCTCCTCGAGCTCGACTCCCTCCGGGAAGGGAACGCGAACGACCAGGCGGCCATCCTCCTCGCGCACGGCGTCCTCGAAGGACAAGAGATCCCCCTCCAGAGGTCCCTCGGCGTCGCGCACCAGGTAGGCGTCCTCGCGGACGAAATCGATCGTGAAGCTCTTGGTCTGGAACAGGAATCGTACCCGACACTCGAGGCGCACGCGGTTCGGGGCGAGCTGGGTCCGCTTCTCGACCGTGGCTCGGGCGACGAGCTTGAAAAAAGGTTCCTCCTCGAGGACTCGACGCCGCGCCTCGTCGTAGGCGAGCCACGAGAAACCGCCGTGGGACTCTTTGAACTCGGTCGAGAGGCAGCGGTACTCGAGGTCGACGAGGTCCGCCCGGAGAGCGGTCTGGAAGGTCTCGAGGGCCTGCTCGGGGGAGTGGAAGCCGGTGGCGAGGACCTCGGCCGGGGTGGGGGCGGAGACGCAGGCCGAGCCCGTGGAGGCGACGAGCGCGGCAAAGGCCGCCCACAGCTGGAATCGAATCGCGTACAGGGGCCTTCGCATGGAGCGCAAGAGCATACGACGGCCCCCCGAGGGCGCAACAGCGGGGTTGGGGCCCGCGGCCGGCCGAGCCGCCGGGGCGGGTTTTCTCGCACTCTCCTGGCTCGTCTCCTGTGCCCCCGAGGCGCAGAACCCCGCGGAGCCCCCCGGCGCGCACCTCGTGTGCGCCGAGCCCGAGGTGGACTTCGGGTCGGTCTGGGAGGGAGACCTCCTCGACCACGAGTTCGTGTTCGAGGTGGTCGGAGACGGTCGGGAAGCGGTCGAAGCGGTCCGTGCGGACTGCGGGTGCACGCTCGCCCAACTCGAGGTGGAAGGGCCCGACGGATCGCTCTCCCCGTACGAGAACGGATCGCCCCTCGGGACCGGGGATCGCCTGCATGTGCAGGTCTCCTACAACACCCACGGCAAGCGCGGTTCGGCGCCCCGGACGGTCACGCTGTACGCTGCCGAGGGAGCGGTCCGCGCCCGGATCCTCGCCGACGTGAAGCCGTGGCTCACCGTCACACCCGGGACGCGAGACCTCGGCCTCCTCCGGGATTCCGATTCGGCATCCTGCGACTTCCGGGTCAAGAGCACGGTGGGGGAGCCGTTCCAGCTCACCCACACCGCGAAGGCCGTTCCCCCCGAGGTCACCGTGCGCCTGACCCCGCTCGACGCGTCGGGAGAGCCCGGATCCGCGCCGTCGGCGAGCTGGCGTGTCGACGTGGATCTCGCCGCCGGAATGCCCCGGGGACCCCACGTCTACCCGATCGAGCTCACCACCGACCAGGTGCACCGGCACGGCGCCCCGATCACCGCGACGCCCTACGTCACCGTCCAGGTCGTCGGCCCGGCTTCCCTGACCCCCGCGAGCCTCGCCTTCGGGATCATCCCCGCCGGGGAGATCGTTTCGCGCACCACGCGCTTCGTCCTGCACGATCCGACGCTCGAGCTGCGGGCTCCGGCCGTCCACCTCGAGAACGTGCGGCCGGAGGACTTCGAGCTCTCCTCCTACGCGACCCTGCGGGTGCTCGAGGTCCCCGGTGAGCGCGCCTTCGACCTGCGGGTCACGTTCTCCGACCTACCGGTGATCCCGAAGGGGAACTTCCTCGGTCGTCTCATCGTCGAGACCGGCCTCGAGGAGATCCCCGTCCTGGAGGCCCCGGTCACGGGGGTCGTTCTGCCCGATGCGGGCGGATCCGGGTCGCCTTCGTCCGAGCCCACCCAAAACGGGTAGACTTCCGCGCTGCCCCACCTTTCGTCACAGCAATCCCTCAACGACATGGACACGAAACGGTTCCGCGCCTCCGGGGCGCTCCTGACTCTCCTTCCGGTCTTCCTCCTCGGTGCTTGCACGGGCGGTGAGGGGGAGAAGGCTCCCTCGTCCCAGCCGGCCGCGCCGGCCCAGACGAAGCCGGAGGCGTCCGAGGCCGCGATGCCAGACGCGGGCATGCCGGCGGTCGCGGCCGACGAGGCGGCGGCCGAGGTGAAGGATGCCGCCGAGAGCGTCGAAGCGTCTGCCCTGGAGGGAGAGCGGCGTTATGCGAGCGGTTTCGAGACGCTGGAGACCGAGTTCGATCTCTCCGCCCTCGACGGCGCGACGGATGCGGATGCTTCGGACCTCTCGGATCCGGGCAAGCCCGAGACCTGGACCGGCGAGACGGTCGAGGCGCCGCAGCCCGCTGGGCAGGGGCTGGAGCGCACCTCGATGCGCTACCTCGGCGGCATTCGCCTCGCGGACGGTGAGGAGAAGCTGCACGACTTCGGGATGATCCGGGCCGGCGAGAGCCGCGAACACGTCTTCCAGTTCATCTCGGACGGCAAGGAGGCGCTCGTGATCCGCGGCGTGAAGCCGAGCTGCGGCTGCACCAAGGCGGAGGTCCTGGTCCAGGACGAGTCCGGGGAGTGGGTGCCCTACGAGAAGGGCACCGAGATCCCCACCGGCAAGGAGTTCCGCCTCGACACGGAGATCTCCTCCGAAGGCAAGCACGGCTCGATCGGCGCGACCGTATCCGTCTACACGAACGCTCCCGGCGGGTCGTTCAATGTGCGCCTCGCCGCCGAGGTGGAGCCGGTGCTCGACGTCGAGCCCGAGACCGCGGTCTACCTCGGCCAGATGACGGTGGCCGACCAGAAGGAAGAGACGATCACGATCAGCTCCCACCGCGGCGAGCTGTTCCGCCTGACCGCCGACCTGAGCGGCCTGCAGAAGATCCAGGTGGACCTCGAGCCGGTCGATCCCGACGAGGAAGGCCGCGCTGCGGTTTGGAAAGCGCACATCATCGCGGGGCCCGGGCTGCCCCTCGGGATCCGCAGCGAACCCTGCCTGCTGACCAGTGACCTGCCGATCGCGGACCCGCGCTACGCGGCCCCCGAGGGCGAGGTGAAGTACCACACCGTGCCGCTCTCGATCCAGGCGCGGGTCACCGGCCTCGTGCATGCCGAGCCGGCCTTCGTCGGCTTCGGGATGGTGCGTCCGGCCCAGGTCATCCAACGGTCGGTTCGCATCCAGAGCCACGACGACTACAAGCTCAAGGCCGACACCCCGGTGACCTTCGAGGGGCTCTACGGCGGCGAGTTCGAGTACGCCGATCGCTTCGAGGTGTCGGGCCAGGTTTCCGAGGACGGCAAGTACCTCGATCTGACGGTCACGCTCACCGGTCTGCCCGAGGACCTCAACGGTTCCTTCGGCGGGATCATGCAGGTCCACGTCGGACACCCGGCGACGGAGACCCTCCCGGTGCGTTTCTCCGGGGTCTGTCGCGCCCTTTTGCCGGGGAGCGGCGGAAACTGACCGGACCTCGGGGGCTAAGGGCTCCGTGCCCGCCCCCCTGACGGTTCCGCTCTTCCCCCTCGCGCCCCCCGCCCCGGTTCCTGAGCCGGGGCGAGGGGCGCGTGCGTGTGATCCCGGTGCGCGCTCCGGTGAAGCCGCGAAGTCCGCCGCGATCCTTGGGCTCGGCTCGTCCGCGTGCTCGAATGCGCTCCCCCCTCCCGTGCGGCTGCTGTGGTCGGTGGGGAGGGCGTGATGATGACGGATTCGCTCGGAGAGACACTGTGTCAGGCCGGCCTCGTGACCGAGGACCAGTTGCGCGAGGCGCGCGCCCACCAACGCGGCCGGGGGATCGAGATCGGCGCCGCGCTGATCGAGCTCGGCCACCTCGACGAGACCGACCTCGCGCGGGTCGTTGCGAAGCGATCTGGGATGCCCTTCGTGGATCTCACTCGCGGACGCGTCCCCGACGCGGTCCTCGAACATGTCCCCGAGGAGCTCGCCGTCGAGCAGGGCCTCGTTCCGGTCCAGGCCAAGGACGGGAAGCTGGTCGTCGCGGTCGACGATCCCCTCAAGAGGATCGTCGCCGACCAGCTGTCGTTCACGCTCGGACTGGACGTGCGCTGCGCCCTCGCCGCCCCGGGGGCGTTGCGTGCCGCGATCCGGCGCTACTACGGAACCGACGACGAGACGAGCGTTGCGCGGACGATGGGGACCGAGGCCGACGCGGACGATGCCCCGATCGTTCGGCTCGTGACGCGCATGTTCAAGGACGCCCTTGCGCTCCGGGCGTCGGACATCCACATCGAGCCGATGGGCTCGGGCGTGCGCGTGCGCTACCGCATCGACGGCGTGCTGCGCGTCATGGCCGAGCACCC
>DRLC01000125.1 GCA_011053145.1 Planctomycetota bacterium
CCCCCACGCCCCCCCCGGATTCGAACAGGTGTAGGACGAGATCCGGGCCCAGTTTCCAGGCCCGCTCCCCCCCGAAATGCGCCCGGAGCCCCCGCTCGACCCACCCGTAGTAGGGATCCCGCACCCAAAGCCAAACCCTCGGGTGCCCGAAAGCTTTTTCCAGTTCCCGGTACCCCAGCGCCTCGGGAACGGGCCCCTTCGGGGAGGGCTTTGTCCTCTCGAGGAAAAAACTCCACGGTCCCTCCTCGGGGCGCGGGTCCTGATCCCAGGGTGGCTTCACGAGGATCGCGTCCCCGGGCCTGGCCTCGGCGAGGATCAGGCGAACGGCTCCGCGATAGTCCTCCCGCCCTCCCGAAGACGCGACGACGAGGCTCACCGCCAGCATGGCCGGCAGGAGAAGGGCCCCGAGCCGCGGCAGCCTCCCCAGGCCGAGCGCCACGAGGATCAGGACCGACGGAAGGGCGGATGCGAGGTAGCGCCATCCGAAGGTCGCCCGCCCGAAGCACCTCGAAGCGACCCACGCCCAGAGGGGCACGCCGAGCCCCATCCCGAGCAACAGGACGGCCCCCAGGCGCTGGGAGGGCGTCCCGCGCAGAAAGCCCCGGAGCACGCCGATCCCCGCCAAGAGGAGGACCACCGACAGCAAGGCTCCGGGCCACGCGATCCAACGCACCGTGACCGGCCCACCGATCCTGGCGTTGAGGAAGAAGAAGTGCGGAAGGCTCTGCACCAGCGCCGCCACGGTCCCCTCCGCTCCGCCCGGAGGGAGGTGGTGCGTGAGCTGGCGGACGAACGCCCAGCGGTACCACGGGGCGACCGCGATCAGGGCGACCAAGGTGGGAGCGAGCAGCGTGCGCAGCCGTCGCGGCTCGAAAGCGCCGAAGCGCAATCCGACGCCGAGGGAGACGCCGGCCACGAACAGCACGTGCAGGAAGTAGTAGTGCGAGAGGAGCCCCAGCGCGAGCCAAACCGAGAGCCACCAACGCGCCCCATCCGACTCTCCCTCACCCCCGAGGACGCGCAGCAGAACGTCCAGAAGGCCGCACCCAGCGAGGAACAGCCAGCCGTACATCCGCGCCTCGGCGAAGATGACCACGCTGTAGGAGGAGAGGGCCAGCAGCCACGGGGCGAAGCGCGCGGCGCTCTCCGACACCCGCCCCGCCGCCCGCGCGAGGACCCAGCATCCGAGGGCCCCTGCGAGGAGGGACGGGAGTCGCAGAGCCAGGACCGAAACCCCGAACAGCCCCAGCGACAGGTGCTCGAGCGCGAACGACAACGGCGGGTGATTGTCCGACCGCACGCTCTCGAGGAACGCCTCCCCGAAGGGACGGAGCGCATGGTGGAGCGAGTGGAACTCATCCGCCCAGGGACTCGTTCGCACGGCCGCCAGGATCCAGAGGGCCATGCCGATGAGCCCCGCGAGAACGGATCCCCGCAGAATCGACTTCCCGCGCACCCTCGAGCGCGTCGCACCCCCTCGACACTCTCCCATGTCCCGTTCGAAGATACCCTCTCCGGAACGTTCCGTGGGACGCGAGGGGCGGAAACCCGGGCTCGCCCCCTCGTCCCTATTCGGGCGGCTGGAACGGCTCCATCAACGCGACCAGGATCAGGCGATCCCCGGTGAAGGGTTCGCGCGCGTGGGCGAGCCGGCAGTTGTCGATCAGGTGGACGTCGCCCTCCTGCCAACGGAACTTGACGAGTTCGGCATCGTAGGCGGCGTTGATGTGGGCGATCACCTCGGGATCGATCGCGCCGCCGTCGCCGTAGTAGGTGTTGTAGGGGAGCTCGTCCTCGCCGAATTCCGAAACCAGCGCTTCGCGGATGTGCGCCTCGCGCGTCGTGATGTGGAAGAACGCGGCGTGGTTGTGCCAGAGCAGCTCTCCCGAGCGCGGGTGCGCGAGGACCGGGTTTCGGATTTGGCGCGTGCGGAGGCGATCGCCGTCGCGCCACTCGAACTCGATCCGGTTCTCCTTGCAGTACGCCTCCACTTCGGCGCGGTCGTTCGTCTGGAAGACTTCCTGCCACGGGAGCGCGAATCCCTCGTTGTAGTTGCGCTGCAGCATCCACTTGCGGCGCACGAACTCCTCGCGGATCTCCGGATCGATCCGGTTGTAGACACCGTGCACGTCCCCGATCGGCGTCTCGCCGCCGGTTTCGGGCGCGGTCACGCAGCCGAAGATCGCCTTGAGCGCATGGGCGGTCCAGTAGCTGCCCTCGTTGTGCAGACGGATCGTGTACTCAGGCGGATAGATCGTCGTGCAGTAGACGTTGTCGCCGTAGGTCGTGCGCGGCGTGGAGCGATCGCGATAGGGAAGGCGCGCCCCGTCGGCGACGAGGTTCGTGAAGGTCTCGAAGCCCTCGATGCCTCCGCTCTCGAAGTGGCGGAAGAGCAGCGAGCGCTTCTCGTGGAAGAGCTTCTCGATGAAGGGCCGGTTGCCCTTCGCCCACTCGTTGAGGTCGAGCCCCTCGACCTTCGGGGTCACGAGCGTGGGATAGGGCGAGTCCTCGGAGAGGGGGCGGATGTCGACCCAGTCCTCGGCTCCGGTCCCGAGCGAGCGGCGGCGTGCGGTGGTGGGAAGCTTCTTCACGGGTGTCCTCGTCTAGGTGCGGGGTGGTCCAGGGGCCCGGAACAGCCCCTCGGCATAGCCTATCTCACTTCCAGAGCCGCAAGTCCCCTTTCCCAGGAATCGGCGAGCGGCCCCTGTGCGCCGCGTCCGCGGCCGCGCAAAATGCTTCTCACCATGTGGATTCCCCTCCTGCTCGCCTGCGTCCTTCCCTCCCCCGGCCCCCCAGCCCCCCCCCCCCTCCCCCCCC
>DRLC01000126.1 GCA_011053145.1 Planctomycetota bacterium
CGACGGCCGTGCCTTCGCGCGTTCGAACCTCCACGGCGAGGAGACCCCGTCGCCCCACGAAGACGACCAGGCGCTCTCCTCGCCGGACCTTCAACGGTCCTCTCGGGGTGGAAACGCTCCACTCCCCGTCGACCGAAACAGCCGTCCAATCTCCCGGCGGAATCGCGAGCGTTCCGTTCTCGGGAACTGCGACAGGACCGAACTCCTTTTCGCCATCGAGCATGCGGAATCGCCACGGAGTACCTACGGGCGCCGTCCCCGTGATGACGTCCAGGACGAGGACCTCTCCTCCCTGCTCCACTCGTCGAGGTCTCCTGAAATCGCCGGGCTCCGCTCGAGTTCGCGAGGACTCCGGCTCAGGAACTTCGGCTGCCACCATCGCGGCCCCGGTGGAAACGGTCGCCTCACCCGAGGAAGGGGGACTTCCCCCCCGCTCCGCGAGCAGGAGCCAAGAAACCAGCCCCAGGGCGAGCAAGAAGGCCGGGATGGAAACCGCCCTCCTCCAGGCCTTGCGCCTGCGACGTCCTTGCGCCGCCCTGTGCACCGCCGTCTTCAACGGGACAATGATAGCGGGGGACTGGAATAGGATAGGGAGACGCCTACTGGCCAACGCTGACCCTTCCGGACTTGCCGCAATCGGCGTTTTCAGCGTAGACCCGGTCCCCCGGCCCCACGAAGACCCGAAAGCCATCCTTGCGAGCGAGGGGAACCCTCATGGGGTTCCTACCTTCGATCACGATCGACAGGTTCGCGTTTCCCGTGTTCTCGACGAGGATGGATCCGTTCCCGTTCCCTGACACGGCCACGAGCTTCCGGCTCGGCTTCTGGAGCTCGTCCCCGTCGCACTCCGGCTTTGGAAGGTTGACCGTGTAGCCGCCGCTTTCCGAGGCCACCCCGCCTGTTGCCGTTGCCGACGGAGACGACTTGCCCCCGGAGCTCTGGGAAAGACCCGGCAGGGCGAGGACAACGACTGTGAGGAAGAGAAGAGCGAGGGGGATCAACCCCTTTCCCGTCACCGGGACCGTACGAATCGAAGCCATGGGATTCCTCCGAATGAGGCGTTGCGGATTGGCAAGGGATCCGGAGAGGGCCTCGACAAGGACGCCTCTCCGTCCATCTCTACCGGGTCCAATCGGGGCCTCCCGCGAACGGAGAAGTCGGACTTCTATCGTTCCGGCCGACCCGGAGAACGGCGAAGGGATCGCCGGAAGAAACGCCGAGGAACCTGTCCCGCGAGAGTCACTCGAATCGTTCTTGCGAGCAGTCGGCCCCGGGGCCGGCGCCACCCCGAGGTGAATCCCATGCCCGGATCGTCGGTAGACGCTCCCCATCTCCTGAAGAAGGCTCGCCGAGGCGACTCGGCTGCCCTGGGCGAACTCCTCGATCGACACTGGGCCCAGCTCTCACGGATCGCACGATCCAGGTGCCGACGTTCCGATCGGGATGGAGAAGAGATCTTCCAGGAGGCCCTCCTATGCGTCTGCGGTTCGATCACGGATCTCCGGTCGGAGGAAGTCGAGGGGTTCCTCGGATGGTTTGGGAGAATCGTGGAAAGGCTGATCCTGAAGCGAGTCCGCGCGGATCGGGAACGCAAGCGCCCGCAGCGCTCCTGCGCGTTTCCCTGGGCGCTCCTGTCTCCGCTCTCGAACGATCCCCGCGATCCATTGCCGGGACACTCGGGCCGAGAAGGACTTCCACAGATCGTCCGGGTCGAATCAGGGATAGCGCGAGCACCCGGGCCCACCTCATCCGGGAAGCTCGCGGTCCTGCTCCGGGATGGGCTCGGGGTCCGAACGGAGACGGTAGCCCTGGTCCTGGGACGGAGTCCCGCGGCCGCTCGGATGCTCCGCCGAAGGGCGCTTCGGATCCGCTGACACGCCACCCCCGGCATCCCCGCCCTGGGGAGGGATCTACAAGGGGCGGGGAGCCTGGGGGACTGCCTCGGGTCAGTCCTCGAGGGTCGCCACCACCGGAGCGTGGTCGCTCGGCTTCTCACCGGCTCGGGCTTCGCGGTCCACCTCGACGCCCGTGCAGGCTTCCATCGCGGGAGGGCTCATGAGCAGGTGGTCGATGCGCAGGCCCCGATCCCCGCGTTCGAAGCCGCGGGTGCGGAAGTCCCACCAGGTGAAGACTCCACCGTCCGGGTGGAAGCGGCGCAGGGAGTCCTCCAGGCCGAGTTCCATGAGTTCGCCCAGGACCTCGCGCTCGGGGGTCGAGCAGAGAATCTTCTCATGCCACTTCTCCGGGTCGTAGATGTCCTTGTCATCGAAGGTGACATTGAAGTCGCCGCACACGACGACCTTTTCGTCCATCGGAAAGCCCTCGCGCAGTGTGTCCCGCAGGGCTCGCAGCCAACGCAACTTGTAGTCGTAACGCTCGTGACCCACTTCGCGGCCGTTCACGACGTAGACGTTCATCACCATGACGTCGTCGACGACCGCGGAAATCGCCCGCGCCTCCCCGTCGAACTCTTCCCGGCCAAACCCCAGGCGCACGTCCTCCAATCCTCGCTTCGAGAGGATCGCGACTCCGTTGTAGGTCTTCTGGCCGTGGGTCGCGATCTGGTAGCCGAGATCCTCGATCGCCTCCCGGGGGAAGAGCTCGTCCACACACTTGGTCTCCTGGAGACAGACCACCTCGGTGCCGGTCTCCTCCAACCAGGGCAGGAGCCGGGGGAGCCGGGCTCGCACGGAGTTCACGTTCCAGGTGGCGATTCTCATCGGGGAAGGGTGCGTGGGGAGGGTTCGGGGAATCTCGGGCGGGCTCGGCGCTTCCCAGCGGGAGTCCGTGCCCCTACCTTATTTGGCCGTTCCCACAGACTCCACCCTCCAGCGCCCCACTTGAATCGCCCCATCGTCGGGCTATGGGCGCTCCAGACGAGGAGAGCAGAACCGGAACGTCGACCCCTATATGACGCACCAACCCAAACGAGGCCACCGCAGGCGGCGTGGCTCGTCCCGGCGCCCCGAGACCAAACGAGGCCCCAGAAAGGAACACATCGAGGAACTCCATCCGACCGACGAGATCCCCGACATCCGCTCGTTCGACGAGTGGGACCTCGATCCCGAGGTCAAACGCGCGATCCGCAACATGGACATCGAGGTCCCGACGCCGATCCAAGCGATTGCGATCGGGCCCGTCCTCGAAGGACGCGACGTGATCGCGAAGGCCGAGACCGGCACGGGCAAGACCCTCGCGTTCGGCGCCCCGCTCGTCTCCCGGATCGACCCGGGACG
Source organism: Planctomycetota bacterium (assembly GCA_011053145.1). Classification (GTDB taxonomy): domain Bacteria; phylum Planctomycetota; class UBA1135; order UBA1135; genus DRLC01. Next base: position 3,237 of record DRLC01000126.1, read on the forward strand.
CTCGACCGTGCTCGGCCTGATCCTCTGTCCCACGCGCGAACTCGCCCAGCAGGTCTGCGACGTGATCCAGGCCCTTGCGCTCCCGCGCGGCATCCGCGTCGCGCTGATCGTCGGCGGCGACCCGATGCACCCGCAGATCGCGGCGCTCCAGGCCGGCGCCCAAATCGTCGTCGGAACGCCCGGGCGCGTGCTCGACCTCTACCAGCAGCGCTTCTTGTCGTTCCCCTGGGGCGAGATGATCGTGCTCGACGAGGCCGACAAGATGTTCGAAATCGGGTTCCTCGACGACATCAAAAAGATCATGGGCTACTTCCCCGACGAGCGGCAGACGCTGCTCTTCTCGGCGACGTTCCCCACCGAAGTGCTCAAGCTCGCGCGCACCGAAACGACCGACCCGATCGAGGTGGCGACCCAGCGCGGCACGGCCACCGTCGAGTCGATCGATCAGTGCTACATGGAACTCTCGGAAGAAGACCGGGTGCTCGCGCTCACGCGGCTGCTCGAGCAGAGCAAGCCCGAGGACGTCTTCCTCGTCTTCTGCGACCGGCGCACCGAAGTGGATCGCCTGCTTCGACGACTCGAACGACTCCCGTTCCAGATCAAGGCCCTGCACGGAGGATACGACCAGGCCTCGCGCTTCCGCGTGATGAGCGCGTTCCGCACCGGCGAGGTGAAGGCCCTGATCGCAACCGACGTCGCCTCGCGCGGCCTCGATGTGGACCACGTGACCCACGTCGTGAACTACAACGTTCCGCGCGAGATCGAGGACTACACGCACCGCATCGGTCGCACGGGACGAGCCGGTCGAACCGGCCAATCGATCACCTTCGTGGTCCCCGGCGACGGGCGGCGCTGGCGGCAACTGCGCGACGGGACGCCGTTCGAAATCCGCAGACTCGAGATGCCCCAGCGCGGTGGGCGACCGCGGCGCACGCAGAGTGGTCCGCGTGAAGAGCGCGGGGATCGCACCGGGGCGCGAGAACACTCCGAACGGCGCGGTGGACGCCGGGGCGGCCGGGAACGCGAGCGCGAAGAGCGCCCCGAACCGCAAACGCGCGGCCGACGCCGCCGAGACGATGAGCGCGGCTCCCGAGGACGCGACCGAGATCGCACCCCGCGCGGCGAGGAGCGCAACGAGCGCACGCGGCGCGAGCCGGCGAAGCGCGAGGACCGCAAACGCCGCGAGCCGACGGCGCCGCGCGAGGAGTCCACATCCCCCGGTTTCGGCGCGATGCTCGACGACCCCACCCCTGCGAAGCCCGCGAAGCGCGAACGCGAGCGCCGCCCCGCCAAGCCCCGCCCCACTCCCGAGCCCGAAGCCACCGCACAGGAAAAGGCCTCTCCCGGCTCGAACGACTTCGGCGCAGGCCTCTGACTCCCCCGATGTCCGATCCCAAGAAGGGCACACCCCGCGCCCCCTTCCGCGTCACGTTCCTCCCCGAGGGCAAGACCGTCGAGGTCGACCCGGCCGACGTCCCGTTCCAGCGCGACGGCAAGCCGGGATCCCTGCTCGACATCGCCCTCGGCGCGGACATCGACATCGACCACGCCTGCGGCGGGGTCTGCGCCTGTTCCACCTGCCACGTCATCGTCCGCGAGGGCTTCGACACGCTCCCCGAGGCGACCGAAGAGGAAGAGGACCAGCTCGACGAAGCCCCGGGACTCGAGCCCACGTCCCGGCTCGCCTGCCAGGCCGTCCCCGACGGCACGGTCGACCTCGTCGTCGAGATTCCGAGTTGGAACCGCAACCACGCGCGCGAAGAGCACGGCTAGCCCGGGTTCTTCATGGGCCTGTGCACCAGACCCAGCAACTCGTTTCCCGATGGTGCTTTGCGGTTCCTGACGCCGCAGGGGAAGCCCCGGTCCGCGAAGCGGATTCAAGGGACCCAGTGGACCCCTGGAAAGGGGGGCGGGCCGAAAGAGGACGGCAGGAGGCGCAAGGTGCCGTCTCGGGACGAGAGACCGCCGAAGGCGGTCGATGGCGAAGTCTGGGGTGCAGGCTCATGAAGAATCCGGGCTGGTCTGCGCTGATCCGAGATCGAAGCTCGGTATGAAATCTTCGAGTCTGGCCACTTGACCATTTCACCAACCTGCCCTACACCTCCCCCGCCATGGCGCGCCGCAAGAGCTCGACGATCGACTTCAAGGCCCAGGCCCGTGTCCTCAAGGCGCTGGCGAACGAGTCCCGGCTTCGGATCGTGGATCGGCTGGCGAAGAGCGAGTGCACCGCCGGGGAACTCGTGAAGCTCGTGGGGCTCGACCAGTCCACGGTCTCGAAGCACCTCGCGGTGCTGCGCGCCCACGGCATCGTCGACAGTCGCCGCGAGGGGACCGCCGTGATCTACGAGCTCCTCACCCCCTGCGTCGTGCGCTTCTTCCTGTGCGCGGACGCCGTCCTCGCCGAACGCCCCTGAGGTGACCCGATGGATCGAAGCCTTCCCTCCTGCGCCTCTAATATGGCCACTTGGCCATCTCTGCATACAACCGGCCACCCCATCGTCTCTCCTTCGATGCCCTGAACAGCGATGTTCTACGACTTCGCCACGCTCTGCACGGACGCGCTCGTGCGACTCGGCCTCCTCGAGAGCGGCACGCCCCTCACCGAGGCCGTGCACTTCTTCGTGCAGGACGTGGCGAAGATCTTCGCGCTGCTCTTCGGCGTGATCTACGCGATGGGATTCCTGCGCGCGATCTTGAGCGCGGAGCGCGTCCGCGACTGGGTGCGCGACAAACCCCGCTGGCTCGCGCGCACGCTGGCCATCTCGCTGGGGGCGGTCACCCCGTTCTGCTCCTGCTCGTCCGTTCCCCTCTTCATCGGCTTCGTCGAGGCAGGCATCCCGGTCGGCGTGACCTTCTCGTTCCTGATCGCGAGCCCGATGATCAACGAGGTCGCCGTCCTCGTGCTCGCGAGCACGATCGGCTGGTACCAGACCGCCCTCTACGTCGGAGCCGGCCTCACGGTCGCCTACTTCGGCGGCATCGCGATGGAGCTCCTCGGCGCTCGGCGCTGGGTCGAGGACTACGTCTGGGAGATCCAGGTCGGAAACGCCTCTCTCCCCGAACGCCCCAGGGGCTTGGCCGCGCGCCACGCCTACGCCCTCGGCGAGGTGCGGGAGATCGCCGGTCGGATCTGGCGCTGGGTGCTGATCGGCGTCGCCCTCGGGGCCCTCTTCCACGGTTTCGTCCCCGAGAGCTGGGTCGCCGAGCACCTGGGACGTGGAACGAGCCTCTTCTCGGTCCCCGCCGCCGTCCTCCTGGGCGTCCCCCTCTACTCGAACGCGACCGGCGTGGTCCCGGTCGTCGAGGCCCTCCTCGGCAAGGGCGTGCCGATCGGCACCGTGCTCGCGCTGATGATGAGCATCGCGGCGCTGTCCCTGCCCGAGATGCTGATCCTCCGAAAGGTCATCCACTGGCGAGCCCTCGCCCTTTACGCGGCCCTACTCGCCGTGGCCTTCACCCTCGTTGGCTGGGCGTTCAACGCGCTGGCCTGAGACCCCATGAACTCCATCCAAAGGAGGCACACGAAATGAGCGTCATTCGAATCCTCGGACCCGGCTGCGCCAACTGCGCGAAGACCGCGAATCTGATCGCCGAAGTGGCACGCGAACTCGGCGTCGACGCGACGATCGAAAAGGAGACCGACGTCGCCACGATCATGAAGTACGGCGCGATGTCCACGCCGGGCGTCGTGATCGACGAAGAGCTCGTCCACGCCGGCGGCGTTCCTACCGTCGAAGAGGTCCGCTCCTGGCTACGAGTCCACTGACCGCCTGCTCCGACGGCTCCCCATGAAAGCACTCCATCCCCTCGCGGGGCTCCTCGTCCTCGCCACCGCGCTCTCCTCCTGCGCCGCTCCCGCCCGCGGATCTCGGTCCTCGGACGACACGAGCTGGTACGAGTTTGCCTGGCTGCGCGACTCCCCCTACGCCCCAACGTTCGAGGTGCTCGATACCGAAAGCAGCCTGGGCCCCTATGCGCCGGCCCCCAAGCGCATCGAACTCGGCGACCTCGTCCGCTACCACGGCCACGCCTGCGATGGCCTCGTGACGGCCGCAGCGGCGCTGTGGGTCGGGCTCCACGAGCTGTACCCGGACGGTGTGATCGACCGCACCGACACGGGCTGCATCTCGAACAACTCCCCCTGCTTTGGAGATGTCTCGGCCTACCTCACGGGCGGGCGCGTGCGCTTCGGGACCCAGAAGATCGATCCCGACCGCGGCGCCTCCTTTCTCGTCCATCGCTTCTCCACGGGAGAGACGGTCGAGGTCGAGCTGCGCAAGGGCGTCTTCCCCGCCGAACTCCATGGGCTCGAGCACAAGCTCAAGAGCGGTGCATTCACCCCCGAGGAACTCCGTCGCTGCCAGCGCGAGCAGTGGGACTTCGCCCGCGGACTCCTGGAGCACCCGCTCGACGAGTCCTTCCAGGTGCGCCGAGTCGACGGATTCGTCTGGGAACCCGACCGCTACGAACATCTCGGACGGCGCGGCGACATCATCAACAGGGACGCGGTGACGCCGTGACGATACCGGGGGCCGCGAACCCAGCGCGCCCCCCTCACGGAGCCGCGGGGGTCCCCTTGTAGCCGTCCTCCTCGATGACCGCCTCGATCTCCTCCCCACTCGGACGGGAGTCGGGGTCGGTGAAAAAGAGGTGCGCGGTCTTCCGATCGTAGGAGACCTCGACACCGGCGACGCCCGGGAGCGCGGAGAGATCGGCGTGCAGGACGCTCGCGCAGCCTTCGCAGGTCATGCCTTCGATGCGGTAGAGCGCTTCGCCGCCGGTCGCGGCGGCCGCGGTCTCGGGTGGAAGCTCGTCGGTCTTCGGGAGAAAGGCCGCGACGTAGTTCGGGAAGAACGCGAAGGCGAGGGTGAAGGCGGTCGCGCACCAGAGCATCGCCTTGTTGAAGCGACGGAGCTTCGGGTTCGGGGTCGCGCAGGCGGAACCGGGGACGCAGCGAGCCTCGCGGACATAGACGAGATAGAAACCGATCGCGAGCAGGATGGCGGTCGAGCCGAGCAGGTACGGGCGGTAGGCCTCGAAGAACCCGGCGACGCCCGCGGCCGACGCGCCAAAGGCGATCAGCAGCAGGGGCAGCCAGCAGCAGGCCGAAGACAGGATCGCGGACAGGAGCGCGCCCGCTCCCGCCCAGAGGCCGATGTTCCGGGGAGGGGGCGGCGCCGCCTCGACCGCGAGTGTCCCCGCCTCGCGCTTTGCCTGGGCCTCCTTGACCGCGGCGCGCACGTTGCCGAGACAGCAGGACCCCTGGGGGTTCGTCTCGGGGCAGCGATCGAGACCGCGCTTGCACTTGGCGCCGATCTCCTCGGGAAGGGTCGAGGTTCCCGTCGCCGCGACCTGGGCCTCCACCTCGGCGGCGGTGTGTTCGAAGCAGTAGCAGACGAGGCGCTCCGGATCGGTGCTCTTCTGGCCGATCGCGACGGTGACCTCGGAGGTGAGGATCCGCTCGGCGGTATCGGGCTGGAAGTAGGCGATGTCACAGCCGGGGCTGGCGCAGAACCGGAAGCCCTCGAGGACCGCGAGCCGCTCGAGCGCGGGCTTTGCCACGAGCGAGCGCAGCGTGATCGGCTTGACCGGCTTTCCTCGTTCGCCACAGGACGGGCAGCTCCCCCCATTCGAGTCCTGAGGGGGCGGGGCGGAACAGCAATCTGGGTTCGTTTCCTCTTTCATGGATTGGGCGCCGAGCCGAACTCCGTGCTCCCCCCCAGTATCGGGGCTGCACCGGGGTGCAAGGTCCAGGGAATCCGCCGCTCCGATGCCTCCCGCGGGGAATGGAAACCAGTCCGGGCCTGGAGCGGTCCTTGACGCGACGGCCGGGAAGGGGATTCTCGGTGGCCTCCCACCCCCCGTCGGCCCGCTTGCCCGCAGCCACGCCCCATGCGCACGAAGACCCCGGTTCTGCTCGCTTCCCTCCTCGCTTCGCTCCTCGCGCTGGCCTTCTGGAAGGGGATCGGGCGCTCCTCGCGGATGCCCATCGGGGAAACCGAAGCTCCCGCGGCCCAGGCGGCGGACGCGGGTGCGCCGGCGGTGGGCTCGATGATGGAGAATCCGGGCAGGAGGGAGCGACGGCCCGAGGACGGGGTCCCCGCGGCGGGGAGCGACACGAAGGCTGAGCTCTCCGGGCGTGTCGAGCTCACGCGTACGGACGGCTGGCCCGCGAGAGCGGCGGGACTCGTGCTGCGCTTCGAAGCGGACGACGCCCACCTCGAGACGCCGGTCGCCGAGGACGGGACCTATGCCGCCCCATTGTCGGAGGGTCGCTGGTCGGTGGTCGCCGCACGCGATGGAGCCGTGCTCTCGGTCTCGCCCGGTCGCATTCGCGTCCAGCGCTCCGATACGGTGCAGGACCTCAGGGTGCAGCCACTCCCCTGCGTTCGGGGTCGCGTGGTCGACTGCGTGGATGCGGGAGTGACCGGTATCGTCGTGGAAAGCGGTCGAGCCGAAGCGATCACAGGGGGCGACGGGTCGTTTCGACTCTGGGCGGAAGAGGAGGGACCGATCGAGATCTGGGTGCGGGAGGACACGATCCCGCCCGGACTCGCCGCGCCGTCGTGGCAGCTCACCGATTCCGCAACCCTCGAAGGGCGGTTTCCGGCGAGCTTCGGTGGAGAGGAGCAACGGATTCGATTGGGCTCGAACCTCCCGGTGCGAGGACTTGCGCTCCACGCCGACGGACGCCCCTGGCCGGGCCTCCGGCTGAGTCTGCGGTCGGAAGGGGCCTCGCCCGATGACGACGCCTGGATCAACTTCGTCGTGACCACCGATGAGGGCGGACACTTCGAGAGGCTCATGGCACCGGGGAACTACATCGCACAGCCCTTCCCTCCCTCGGGCTTCCGGGACGTCCGCTCCGATCCGCTCCCGTTCCGGGTCACCTGCGACGGGAGCGGAAACGAACTCGAGCTGCGCTTCGACCGGGGGCTCGGCGACCGAACGATTCGGGGTTGGGTGCACGACTCGAGCGGCGTGGGGTACGCGGCTCGACTCGTCGTGTACGACGCCGAACCGGATCGCAGCGTCATGGATCGGAACGCGTTCCCCGTGAAGGCGACCCTGTTCTCCGGCGAGGATGGGCGCTGGACGCTGACCGGGTTCCCACCCGGGATCTTTCGAATCGTCCGCTACGCCGCACCGCCCACCCCCGACCAGGCCATGGTCTACCGGGACCGTGTCGAATCCCTGCTCGTGGACACGACCGAAGGAGACGCCGAGTTCGAGTGGGTCGTGGATGCGTTCGCGGCCTCGAAGCTGGTCGGGATCGTGAAGCGCGACCCCGAGGAGAGAGTGCGGGCTTCCGTGGAGTTCCAGTTCCACGGGGAAGAGCAGATCCGCAGTGCGGATCTCGACGCCGACGGAAACTTCGAGATCCCCTGCCTCCCCCCCGGCGCGGGGGAGCTCCGCCTGGTCGGCTACGTTCAGGGAGAACGCAGGGTGCTGCGCAGACGGGAAGTCTCGATCGCGGAGGCCGAGCGCGTCCGGGTGGAGCTCTAGACTTCCGATCCAGAGCATGAGTCAGGACCACCCCCCGGGCTCGCCGGGGGGCCACTTGCCACGACACTTTGAGGGAGAGAGATCGATGAAAAGACGTATCTGGAAACTCGCTATCGCGGGGTTCGCCCTGACCGCACTCGGAGCCGCGACTTCCGCACAGTGCTGGGGATGCTCGGGGTCGGACCCGAACAACCCGTACCGGCCGAACGGTGCGCCGGGCTATCCGGGGACCCACCCCGACAACCCTTGGGCACCGAACGGGGGGCCGGGGGGAGCCGCGGCCCCTGGCGGAGTCGGCGGACCCGGCGGTGCTGGAGCGCCGGGAACGCCCGCGCACCCCGCAGGGGGCATGGGCGGCCCGGGGGGAGCAGCCAACTTCCGGGGCGGGATCGGCGGCCCCGGGGGCCAGGGCGGAATCGGAAACCCCGGGGGTCCCGGAGGGCCCGGCGGCATGGGAGGTGAACTCGGAAGGGGCGGCACCGGCGGACGGGGCGGCAACGCGTGGGGCAACAGCAACGGTGACGGCGGCCCGGGGGGCCCCGGGGGTCCCGGGGGTCCGGGGGGTGACGGCGGCCGAGGGGGTCGTGGTGGCCACGCGGATGGAACCGGGAACGGCGGTGCCGGCGGCCCGGGCGGGGATGGCGGCGCTCCGGCCTACAGCTCCAGTTCGGTCATCGGAGACGCGGGAGACGGCGGTCGCGGAGGCGACGGAGGCAACAGTGAATCCGGGACCGGTGGAAAGGGCGGCCACGGCGGCAACGGCGGGGACGGCACCGGTGTGAGCAGCGACGGCGGCGACGGAGGCCGAGGCGGAGACGGCGGGACCGGCTGGCTCGGCGGCGACGGGGGCGAGGGAGGCGACGGCGGCGACGCAAAGGGACTCGGCTCCCCCGGCGATGGTGGAAACGGCGGCAACGGCGGCGATGGCGACAGCATCGGCGGCGCAGGTGGGAAGGGCGGCAAGGGCGGTTCCGCGCCCTGGCAGATCTTCTCCTACTCCGGCAAGAACGGCAGCGCCGGCCGGGGCGATCCCCCGAGCCAGAACACGCCGAAGGAAACGCCGCTGCTCGACGGCTTCCTGCAAGGGCTTATCCAGGGCCTCAGCGGTGGGATAAGGCATTGAGCCCGCGGGCGGGTGGTTCCCGGGGCGACCGGGGATCACCCGCCCGCGATCAGCGCCGCGGCGTAGTCGATCCCGTCGGGGGTGCGCGAACCGTGCCAGGAGAGGTACTCGCCGTCGACGATCCGGAAGCGCTCCCTGGAGAGCCCGGTCAGCTCGGAGAGCTCGTCGATGTGCTCGTCCTTGAACAGGAACGGCTCGGTGCAGAGGAAGACCCGGTCGGGCCGAGCGGCCGCGAGTTCCGCGGGGGTGATCTCGGGGTAGCGAGTCTCCCGATCGGCGAAGACGTTGATGCCTCCGGCCTGGGAGAGGAGCGCGTCGACGAATGTGTCGCGGTTCACGCTCATCCAAGGCTTGCGCCAGATCAGGTAGGCCCAGCGCACGGGGGCACGCCCCCGTGCCGCGGCGCGCACGCGCGCCGAACGATCCTCGATGTCCCGTGCGATCTCTTCGCCTGCCTCGGCGCGTCCGATGGCGGCGGCGATCGAACGGACCATCTCGGCCGTCTCCTCGGTCGTGCGCGGCATGGAGCTATGGCAGGGTACCCCTGCCGCGGCAAGGGCCTCTGCGTCCTCGAGGCGATTCTCCTCGTTGTTGAGGAGCACCAGATCGGGAGCGAGCTCGATGATGCGCTCGACGTCCGGATCCTTCGTCCCGCCGACCTTTTCGACCTCTCCGACGCGGTCGGCGGGGTGGATGCAAAAGCGCGTGATGCCCACGAGTTCGTCGCCGGCACCGAGGTCGAAGACCAACTCGGTCAGACTCGGACAGAGCGAGACGATCCGCATCGGCCGGGACTCAGGCTTCGAGCGGCTCGGCGACATAGCGCTTGCCGTCGTGACGAACGCGGGCGAAGGCGATGTCCGGATCGTGGTAGAAGAGCCCGATCCACCCTCCCTCCGACGCCCGCTGGAGCCAACTCGAGCGATTGCGGAAGGAGCGCACGACGTCGATGTCGTAGGCCATGATGTAGGGCGGCTGGATGTGGTGTGTCGTCGGCACGACATCGGCCCAGAAGATCGCTGTCTCGCCCTCCTCTTCCTCGTTCAGGGTGACCACGCTGACGCCGTCGGAGTGGCCGGGCGCGGGATGGACGCGCAGGCCGGGGAGCAGCTCGGCGTCGCCCTCGAAGGTCTCGAGCAGCCCGGCATCCTCGACCGGAACGATGTCGTCCGCGCGGTAGGAGGCGCGCCGCACGTGATCGGGAGTCTTCGCCATCTCCACCTCCTTCGCGTGCGCGAAGTGGCGTGCATTCGGAAAGAGCGGCCGGAGCTCGCCGTCCCGTTCGATGACCTGGGCTCCGATGTGGTCGAAGTGGCAATGGGAGGCGACCACGTGGGTGATGTCCTCGGGGGTGAGTCCGCGTTCGGCGAGCGAAGCGACAAGATTCTCTTCGCGATCGATGTGGTAGATCTCACGCCACTTGGCTTCCCAGCGATCACCGATTCCGACCTCGATCACGACGCGCTCGTCTCCGCGCTCCGCGAGGAAGCACCGCAGCGCGAGTCGGATCGTGTTGTCGTCGGCCGGCGGCGTCAGTTTCTTCCAAAGGTTCTTCGGGACGACGCCCCACATCGAACCGCCGTCCAAGTGCATGAAGCCGTCGGAAACCGGCGAAATCCGCCACTCGCCGACACGAACGCTCGTCGGAGCCGCCATCAGATCCGGCCGACGACGTCGCGGGAGATGATGATGCGCTGGACCTCGCTGGTCCCCTCGCCGATCACGCACAGCTTGGCGTCACGCCACATGCGTTCGACCGGATACTCGCGGCTGTAGCCGTAGCCGCCGTAGATCTGGATCGCGTCGTAGGTGACGCGCATCGCGACCTCGGAAGCGTAGAGCTTCGCCATCGCCGCTCGCACACCGTAGTCCTGGCCGTCGTCCTTGAGGCGAGCGGCGTGGTAGACCATGTGGCGCGCGGCTTCGATCTCGGTCGCCATGTTCGCCAGCTTGAACCCGACGGCCTGCTGCTTCGCGAGGGGCTTGCCGAAAGCCTCCCGATCCCTGGCATAGCGAAGGGCGCAATCGAATGCCCCCTGGGCGATCCCGAGCGAAAGCGCGCCGATCGAAATGCGCCCGCCTTCGAGGGTCTTCATGAAGGTCTTGAATCCCTCTCCTTCCGGTCCGAGCAGATGGTCCTTCGGAATGCGCGCGTCCTCGAAGACGAGGCTCGCCCAGTCCGAGCCTCGCATGCCGAGCTTCTTCTCCCCCTTCTCGAGCGAGAAACCCGGGGTGTCCCGCGGCACGACGAAGGCACTGATTCCGCGCGCGCCGATGCCCTTCTCGGTCACGGCGGTGACGATGTACGTACCCGCGTAGTTCGCGTTCGTGCAGAAGCACTTGCGGCCGTTGATGACCCATTCGTCGCCATCGAGCACCGCGGTGGTCTGGGTGCCGCCGGCATCCGAGCCCGCGTTCGGCTCGGTCAGCCCGTAGGCCCCCATGTACTCGCCCGCGACGAGTTTCGGCACGTACATGTCCCGCAGATGATCGCCCCAGGCATAGATCGGATAGGTCCCGAGGCTGGTATTCGCGGCCAGCGTCAGCCCCGTCGAACCGCACACCCGGCTGATCTCCTCGACCGCGATCGTGTACGCGAGGGTGCCGCTGTCCGAACCGCCGACCTCCTCGGAAAACGGGATGCCGGTCAAGCCGAGCTCGACCATCTTCTCCCAGGTCTCCGTGGGGAAACGGTGGTTCTCGTCGATCTCCGCGGCGATGGGCTCGACCTCGCTCTTGGCGAAGTCCCGCACCATCTCCTGGATCATGAGCTGATCCTCGGTGAGGTCGAACGAGTGCTTGATGTCCGGGAGAGCGAACTTCGTGGAGATGGCGGTCATGGTGGGTCTTTGCGTGCGGCTCAGTCGAGTTCGAGCTGCCATCCCGAGGTACGCCGTTCGGCGCCGCGGGGCTTCTGGGGTTTGAGGGTGGAATCGTCGTCGGATCGGTAACCGTTCTTCGTTCGCGCTTCGCGATAGAACTCGTCGCTGCGTCCGGCACCGATCCAGTCGATCAAGGCGCGCCGCGAGAACTTCCACTCCCGCCCGATCTTGCGGGCGGGGATGCTCTCGGTGTGCAGGACCTTGTTGAACGTCTTGACGCTGACGCCGAGGAGTTCGGCCGCTTCTTCGATGGTCATGATCTCGCGGTCGGGACTGCCACTCATCGGGATACCTCCTCGTTCTTCCAGCGTTCTTCCATGGTGCTTTGGATCCAGTTGGCAATCTCCTCGGTCGGCGTGCCGGGCCCGAAGAGCTTGGAGAAACCGAGCTTCGAGAGTTCTTCCATATCCTCGGCGGAGATGATCCCCCCGCCTGTCAGAAGGACATGAGCCATGCCGCGCTTTTCGAGTTCTTCCCGAACGCGCGGAAACAGGGTCATGTGCGCACCCGAGAGGATCGAGAGTCCGACCACGTCGACATCCTCCTGGAGGGCTGTCTCCGCGATCATCTCCGGGGTCTGGTGCAGGCCCGTGTAGATGACCTCCATGCCGTGGTCGCGCAGCACGGCGGCGATGGTCTTCGCCCCGCGGTCATGGCCGTCCAGGCCGGGCTTGCCGACCAGGACGCGGATCTTTCGTTCGGACATGGTGTATGGATAGTGGGGCTAGAAGATGTTCGGTTCCTCGAACTCGCCGAACTCCTCGCGCAGGACATCGCAGATCTCGCCGAGGGTGCAGAGCGCGTGGGCCGCGGAGACGAAACGCTCCATGAGATTGGCATCCGTGCGGCAGGCCTCGCGGATGTCATCGAGTTCGGATGCGGCACGCTTGGCGTCGCGCCGCTTGCGCAGGTTCGCGAGCCGCTCGTGCTGCTCGCGCTCGACGGCCGGATCGATGCGGTGGAGCTCGATCTCCGGCTTTGCATCGAGATCCTCGACGTAGGTGTTCACACCGACGACCTTCTTGCGGCCCTCCTCGACGGCTCGCTGGTACAGGACCGCCGAGCGGTGGATCTCGCGCTGGATGTAGCCCGCGTGGATCGAGGGAACGACTCCGCCGCGCTTGTCGATCTCCTTGAAGTAGGCCTCCGCTTCCTCCTCGAGCCGGTTCGTCTCGGCCTCGACGAAGTAGGACCCCGCGAGCGGATCCGCGACGTGCACGACCTCGGTTTCCTCGGCGATCACCTGCTGGGTACGCAGCGCGATCTTCGCGGCCTTTTCGGTCGGAAGCGCCAAGGTCTCGTCCATCGAGTTCGTGTGCAGCGACTGGGTCCCCCCGAGGACCGCGGCAAGGGCTTCGATCGCGGTGCGCACGATGTTGTTCTCGGGTTGCTGCGCGGTCAGGGACACGCCCGCGGTCTGGGTGTGGAAGCGGATCATCCAGGAACGCGGATCCTTGGCGCCGAACTCGTCACGCATCTTCCGCGCCCAGATGCGTCGTGCCGCTCGGAACTTGGAGATCTCCTCGAAGAAGTCGAGGTGGGCGTCGAAGAAGAACGAGAGTCTCGGCGCGAACTCGTCCACATCCATCCCCGCGGCGATCCCGCGGCGCACGTACTCCATCCCGTTCGCAAGCGTGAAGGCCAGCTCCTGGGCTGCCGTCGAGCCCGCCTCGCGGATGTGGTACCCGGAGATCGAGATCGTGTTCCACTTCGGCACGCGCTGGGCGCAGTAGGCCATCACGTCGGTGATCATCCGAAGGGCCGGCTCGGCGGCGATCAGCCAGGCGTGCTGCGCTTCGTATTCCTTGAGGATGTCGTTCTGCACGGTGCCGCGCAGCTTCTCGGGCGCGACCCCCTGACGCTCCCCGCAGGCGATGTAGTACGCGAGCAGGATCGGCGCCGGACCGTTGATCGTCATCGAGGTGGAGACCTCCCCCATCGGGATGCCGTCCATCAGGGTCTCCATGTCCTCGAGGCTCGAGATCGCCACCCCCACCTGGCCCACCTCGCCGAGGCTGCGGGCGTGGTCGGAGTCGTAGCCCATCAGGGTGGGGAAATCGAAGGCCGTGGAGAGGCCGGTCTGTCCCTTCTCGAGCAGGAACTTGAAGCGCTCGTTCGTCTGCCGCGCGGACCCGAATCCCGCGAACTGGCGCATCGTCCACAGGCGCCCGCGATACATCGTCGGATGCACGCCGCGCGTGAACGGGAACTGACCGGGGTAGCCCAGGTCACGGTCGTGGTCGAATCCCTCGAGGTCGGCCGGGGTGTAGAGGGGCCGGCGCTCCGCACCGGAGATCGAGGTGAACTCCGCGTCCCGCACCCGCGCACTCTCCATCGCCCTGCGCCAAATCTCCGCCGCATCCACGGTCTCGATGCGAGGTGCGGGGCTCGTCTCGGTGTCGCTCATCGGCTTGCGTCTCCTGGCGTGGAAGTGCGGTCCCCGGCGTCCGGACCAGCACCGGTTCGGGATTCGAGGACGGAGTTCAGAATCTCCTCAGCTACATCGTAAGGGGTCTTCGAGTTCCCAAGAAGCGTTTCCGCCTGCTCCCGCTTGCCGCGCGGCCCCCAGAGCTCCTCCTCGAGCCTCTCGCCGACCACGCGGCGCACCTGATCGACGCGCCGATGGCGTCGGCTGGCCTCGAGGTCGGCCGCCTCGAGCCAGGCGCGGTGCGCGTCCACCGCTTCGAGCAGCGCGTCGATGCCGTCGCCGGCTCCGGTCGCGCTCGTCGAGACCACCGGCGGTGCCCAGCGCGCGCTCGCGGCGAGGTCGCGCGGCCGGCGGATGTCCCGCATCCGCACCGCATCCTCGAGATCGAGCGCGAGGCGGTCGGCCCCGTCGAGATCGGACTTGTTCACGACCAGGACGTCCGCCACCTCGAGGATCCCAGCCTTCATCGCCTGGATCCCGTCCCCGGCGCCGGGGCACATCACGACCACCACCGTGTCGGCCGCGGCGACGACGTCGTACTCCGACTGCCCCACGCCGACGGTCTCCATCAGGATCGTCGAGAACCCGAAAGCGTCCATCACATCGCAGGCGTCGGTGGCCGCGCGCGCGAGACCTCCGTGGCTCTTGCGACTCGCCATCGAACGGATGTACACGCCGGGATCGGCCGTGCGCTCCTCCATGCGGATTCGATCGCCGAGCAGCGCCCCCCCACTGAACGGACTGGACGGATCGATCGCGAGGATGCCGACGGTTTCGCCGCGCTCGCGCAGGTGCGCCACGAGCGCATTCGTGAGGGTGCTCTTGCCCGCCCCCGGCGGTCCGGTGATTCCGATACGCCAGGCCTTGCCCACGCGCGGATAGATCGATCCCAGGAGCCCGGGATAGCGCGGATCCGCATTCTCGGCCCAGGAGATCGAGCGCGCGAGGGCGGCACGGTCTCCGGCGAGGAGGCGCTCGGCCATCTCGGAGGCGCTCTGCATCGAGGGAACGGCAGGCAGGGCGTCAGCCCGCGAGGACCTGGCGGGCGATGACGATGCGCTGGATGTCGGTCGCACCTTCGTAGATCTCCGTGATGCGCGCATCGCGGAACAGCCGCTCGACGTGGAAGTCGTCGGTGTACCCGGCGCCGCCGTGAATCTGCAGGCACTCGTCGGCGCAGTAGTTCGCGGTGGTCGAGGCGAGGAGCTTCGCCTGTGCCGCCTCACGGCTGCAACGCTTGCCTTCGTCCCGCAGCGCAGCGGCCCGGAACACCATCAGGCGGGCGGCATCGAGACGCGAAGACATATCGGCGATCTTCCATTGAATCGCCTGGAACGCGCTGATCGGGCGCCCGAACTGCTCACGCTCCTTCGAGTACTTCACCGCGGCTTCGAGACACGCATCCCCGATCCCGATCGCTTGGGAGCTGATCCCGATCCTGCCCCCGTCGAGGGTATCCATCGCCACCGGGAAACCCTTGTTCTCCTCACCGAGCAGCGCGTCAGCACCCACACGCACCTTGTCGAACAGGATCTCGGTCGTCGAGGAGCCTCGAATCCCGAGCTTCTTCTCCTTCTTCCCGACGGTCAGCCCGGGGGTGCCCTTGGGAACGAGGAACGCGGAGATCCCCTTCGCGTTCGAAGCATCGGGGTTCGTGCGCGCGTAGACGACGAACAGTCCCGCGAAGCCGCCGTTGGTCACGAAGATCTTCGTCCCATCGAGGATCCAGTCATCGCCGTCGCGAACGGCGGTCGTGCGGATCGCCGCGGCGTCGGAGCCCGCATTCGGCTCGGTCAGGCAATAGGCGCCGATCAGCTCACCGGTGGCGAGCTTCGGCAGCCACTTCGCCTTCTGCTCCTCGGTTCCGAAGCGCTTGATCGGCGAGCCGAGCAGCGAGTTGTGCACCGACAAGGTCACGCCGGTCGACGCGCAGCAGCGATTGATCTCCATGAGCACGATCGAGAGCGCCAGGTTCCCCATACCGGCACCGCCGTACTCCTCGGGAATCGTCAAGCCGAAGAGCCCGAGCTCGCCCATCTTCTCGAACACGTCGGGATCGATGGATTCCTGGGCGTCGAACTTGGCGGCGCGGGGCAGGAGCTCCTTTTCCCCGAAGTCGCGCGCCATGTCGCGGATCAGGGTCAACTCCTCGGTCAGATTGAAGTCCATGCAGGGAAGGTGGGAGCAGGGAACCGCGCGCGGCTCAGTCGTAGTCGTAGAAGCCCTTGCCCACCTTTCGGCCGAGGCGACCCGCGGCGACCATGCGCCGGAGCAGGGGGCAGGGACGGTACTTGGAATCGCCGAGGCCGCTGTGCAGGACCTCCATGATGTCGAGGCAGACATCGAGCCCGATCAGGTCCGCGAGGGTCAGCGGGCCCATCGGGTGGTTCATGCCGAGCTTCATGACCGTGTCGATCGCCTCCTTCGTGGCGACCCCCTCCATGAGGCAGAAGACGGCCTCGTTGATCATCGGCATCAGGACACGGTTCGAGACGAAACCGGGGTAGTCGTTCGCCTCGACGGGCACCTTCCCGAGCGCCTCGGAACAGGCGACGACCGTCGCGGTCGTCTCGTCCGAGGTCTCCTGACCGCGGATCACCTCGACCAGCTTCATCAGCGGGACAGGGTTCATGAAGTGCATCCCGATCACGCGATCCGCGCGCGAGGTCGCGGCGGCGAGTTCGGTGATCGAGATCGAAGACGTGTTCGTCGCAAGGATCGTCGTCGAGGGAGTGACCCGGTCGAGCTCCTCGAAGACCTTGCGCTTGATGTCGGCGCGCTCGACGATCGCCTCGACGACGAGCGCGGCGTCCCCCGCGTCCGCGACCGCGTTCGAACCGCTGATCCGTGCCCGGATCGCATCGGCGTCCTCCTGGGTCAGCTTCTCCTTCTTGACGAAGCGCGCGAGGCTCTTCTCGATCGTCGCAAGTCCCTTCTCGAGCGCGGCGGGCGCGACATCGATCAGCCGCACGCTCGTACCGGAGCTCGCAAAGGTCTGCGCGATGCCGTTGCCCATGGTCCCGGCGCCGATGACCGCGACCGTCTCGAAGTAGGGTTTCGGGGCCGCCACTAGATCGCCTCCACGGTCAGGGACACGGCGTTGCCACCGCCGAGGCAGAGCGACGCCATCCCGGTCTTCGCGTCGCGCTGGCGCATCGCGTAGAGCAGGGTGGTCAGGATGCGTGCTCCCGAGGCGCCGATCGGGTGGCCGAGGGCCACCGCTCCGCCGTTGACGTTGACCTTCGCGGGGTCGAGTTCGAGCACCTTGAGCAGGGAGCAAGCCGCCGCGGAGAAGGCCTCGTTGATCTCGTGCAGATCGAAGTCGCCCGGTGCCTGGCCGACCTTCTCGGAGGCTTTACGGATCGAGACCTCGGGGGCCATCATCACCCACTCGGGGGCGAGGCCGCCCGTGGCGTAGCCCGTGATCCGTGCGAGTGGGGTGGCGCCGAGTTCCTCCGCGCGCTCCGCGCTCGCGATCACCAGAGCCGAGGCGCCGTCATTGATCGCCGAGGCGTTCGCGGCCGTAACGGTTCCATCCTTCTTGAACGCGGGGCGCAGCTTCGCGATGCCGTCCGCGCTCATGCCTTCGCGGATCGTCTCGTCGGTCGTGAACTGGATCGGATCCGCCTTGCGCTGCGGCACCTCGATCGCGAACTTCTCCTCGTCGAAGCGCCCGGCGGCCGTGGCCTCCGCTGCCTTGCGGTGGCTTTCGGCCGCGAACTCGTCCTGGGCACGGCGCGAGATCTCGTACTTCTCGGCGGCCATCTCGGCGGTGATGCCCATGTGGAAGTCGTTGTGCACGTCCCACAGCCCGTCGTTCACCATCGAGTCGATGAGCTGCGCGTGCCCGAGGCGCGCTCCCGCGCGGGCCTCCGGGATCAGGTAAGGAGCATTCGTCATGCTCTCCATCCCACCCGCGACGATCAGGTCCGCATCCCCTGCCCGGATCGCCTGGGCCGCGAGCATGACCGACTTGAGACCCGAGCCGCAGACCTTGTTGACCGTGAAGGCGCCGACCGAATCGGGAACACCGCCACCGAGGGCGGCCTGGCGCGCGGGGTTCTGACCGAGCCCGGCCTGCAGCACGTTGCCGAGGATGACTTCCTCGACGTCCTCGCCGCGGACGCCGGCGCGCCGCAGGGCCTCGGCCACCGCGAGAGCGCCGAGTTCGGTGGCCTTGAAACCGGATAGACCGCCCTGGAACTTCCCGATCGGGGTCCTGCAGGCGCTGAGAATGACGACTTCCTTCATCGGGTGCTCTTCCGTCTCTGGAGTGGGCGCGGCCGCCGAATCGGAGCGGATCGCGGCCAAAAATGGGGCGGAGAGTATAGCGCCGGGGGGGGCCGAGCGCGCCCCTCAAGGGATCGGGCTCCACGACCGATGAAGGAACCGCGTGGGAAGGAGCCATCCCCCACCGAAACACCCCGCATTCCGAATGAGAGTCGGGCCGGTCGACCGCGCGTCGACCGGCCCGTTTTTTCGGGGCGGGTGACTCAGGCCGGGCTCACTCCCAGCTCTCCACGCGGGCGAGCACCTGGGGAAGGTACGCCCGGCAGCGGGCAAACTCGGCCTGGAGCGCCTGGAAGCATGCGGCAGCCTCGTCGAACTGCTCGGCCTCCAGCTCTCGTTCGAGGTCGACCGCGAGGCCGTGAAGACGCTCGGAGGAGATCAGCCCGAGCGCCTCTCGCAAGGGCTCCACGAGACTGCGGGGATCCTCGCCGAACTCCCCCCCCAGGCAGGAGCGGATGCGGCCGAGGCAATCGATCGCACGGCGGTCCAGCTCCGCGATCGCTGCCCGCAGTTCGTCTCGGCGTCCGTCGTACCGGGCCAGGAGGTCCTCCACGTCGAACGGCGCCGCGGGCAGCGCCGCCCGGGGAGACGGCTCGACGTCCATCGCAACCGCGCGCGACTCGGCGACGACGCGAATCTTCTCGAGCAGCTCGGCCGGATCGACCGGTTTGGAAACGTAGTCGTCCATCCCCGCCTCGAGGCAGCGCTCGCGGTCTCCCTTCATCGCGTTGGCGGTCAGCGCGATGATGTGGACGGATGGCTCCCGACCGCTCTCACGCTCCCAGGCGCGTATCGCCGCGGTCGCCTCGAAGCTGTCCATGCGCGGCATCTGGCAATCCATCAGGACGAGGTCGAACTCGCCGGTCTTGA
>DRLC01000127.1 GCA_011053145.1 Planctomycetota bacterium
ATTGGCGGGGACGGTACGGCCCTCCTGGTTGACGTCGTCCCCGACGGTGGGCGCGTCGACGTCGATGCACAGCACGGCGAACGAACGCGTGCCGGCCGGAGCGCCGGACCAGGCCAGGTGCGGGTTTCGATTCGCCGCAAACGTCACGTGGGTTTCGGGGTCGGGCTTTGCGAATGCGAACTCGGCCGGAATCGGGGCACCGTCGCGGATGCTCTGGCTGGTGATTTCCATGGTTCGGATCCTCTCGTACGGGTCGGAGACGGGAGCTTCCATTGTAGGCCGACATCCCCCCCGGTTTCCCGTTCCAGGAGTAGGATGAGGAGGACGCCGATCGGTGTCCTCCGGTCCCCACCGCACCTTGCCGGCGCGGGTGGGACGCAGGCTCGCAACCCATCCCACGAATCGATGCTCGTCACCGCGGCACTTCTCGTCTTCCAGACCATCGGCCCCGCCGGAGGCTCGCCTCCCCCCCACCCGAAGCGTCTCCTCGTGAAGCTCGCCCCGGACGCCACTCCCTCGGCGTGGGACCGGATCCTGGATGCGAGCGGCTGCTCCGAGCGCCTGTTCCTGCCCCAGATCCGTTGGGCCGTCGTGGATGCCCCGGCCGGAACGCTCGCGCGCACGCGGGCCCTGCTCGAGGCGAATCCTGCGGTGGAGCGCGTCTCCTTCGATCGAGCGCGGCGGCGCGCTTACGTCCCCAACGATCCGCTGTGGAGCCAGATGTGGCAACTCACACAGATCCGCGCCGATGACGCGTGGGATACGACGCGCGGGAACGCCGCGGTCGTCGTCGCGGTGCTCGACACCGGGCTCGAAACGAGCCACTCCGACATCGCATCCAACCTATGGGTGAACACCGGGGAGACCGCGGGCAACGGGATCGACGATGACGGCAACGGGTACATCGACGACGTGAACGGCTACGACTTCGTCGCCCTCGACGGGACTCCCGAAGACGTGAACGGGCACGGCACGGAGGTCGCCGGCATCTCCTCCGCGGTACAAGACAACATGCTGGGGATCACCGGAGCGGCCCCCCTGTGCCCCGTCGCGGCCCTCAAGGCCGGCGATGACAGCGGCATGTTCTACGACTCGGCGATCGTCCCGGCGCTCGTCTACGCGGCCGACATGGGCTTCCGCGTAGCGGTGCTCTCCTTCTCAGGAGACGCGGTCACGGCCGCGGAGAAGGACGCCGTCGAGTATGCGCACGACCACGGCGTTCTGCTCGTCGCCGCCGCCGGCAACGACGCGAGCGTATTCCCGTTCTATCCCGCCGCATACGACGACGTCCTCGCCGTGGCGGCGACCCAGGACTCGACCGACAAGCGCGCGTTCTTCACGAACCACGGATCCTGGGTCGACGTCGCGGCGCCGGGCTACGGGATTCGCACGACCGCCACGGGAGACACCTTCGTCTCCAACTTCAGCGGGACGTCCGGTTCAGCGCCGTACGTCGCGGGTGTCGGCGCTCTGCTCTTCTCCCTGAGCCCGAACGCGAGTGTCGATCGCGTACGCGCTGCGATCGAGGATTCCTCCGTGCTGCTCCAAGAAAGCGGTTACGGCTACTGGTCCAACTACGGTCGCGTGGATTCGCAGGCAGCCCTGGATCATCTCACCGGCATGTCGTCGGGTCCCGTGGACGCACGCCTCTCGTTCGTCGCCCCCTCGGGCGGCGGACTGAAGTTCACGGGAGGCGTGAGCGGCCCTCCGCCGACGGCAGCGGGACCGTTGCCCCGTGTGGTCCTGCACGGCGTCGGACTCGAGCGCCCGGCGCGCCTCGTCGTCCGCGCCAATGGACGCTCGCTACCGGTCCCGGTGCGTGGACGCAAGCGGGCGGAGTTCGCGCCGCTCGGCATCCGCGGCGGATCGCGCCTCTCGTTCGAGCGCGACGGCGTCCAGTTCGACAGCCTGGTCTGGGAACGAGCGAACGGATTGCTCTACACGGTCAGCGACGCGGGATCGAAGAGTGGCGGCGCCGTACAGGGCGGCTTCAAGGAGCTGTACCGCAACGACGGAGTGCTCTTCACCTGCACGCGCAACCCGGCCTCGAAGGTGTTCATCGAGGCGATCGTGCGCGGGATCGAGGACAGCTCGTTCACGACGATGATCCTCGAAGCCACCCGCTCCTATACGAACGCCGGAGGCGCGACCGAGACGATCGAGCTCTACGACTGGAGCTCTGGGAGCTATCCGGGAGGAAGCTGGGTCACGATCAGCACGCGCACGCTCCCCGCATCGCCGACGACCGAAGACCTTCGGATCACGGTTCCTGCTCCGGCGACGCGTTTCCTCGACGACACAGGAACCGTCTACCTGCGAATCACCGCCAACCCGGTGGGGTTCGGAGGCGTGGGTTCGTTCGACCGGCTGCGACTGCTCGTGCGCTGAGGCGACCGCGTTCGGCTCAGTCCGGATCCGGGACGATCCAGGTCCCGCCGATCCCCTCGAGGGCCGATTCCAACCCCGCCGCGTCGCAGATCAGCGCCGGGCGAGCGGTCTCGGCGACGTAGGAGCAGGCGGCTTCGACCTTCGGTCCCATGCTGCCGGGGGGAAACTCGCCCGAGGCGACGAGGGCGAGCGCCTCGGAGCGCGTGAGTCGAGCGATCGGCTCCGCGTTCGGCGTACCGAATCCACGGACGACGTGCGGGACTCCGGTCAGGAGGACGAAGGTCGAGGCCGGGAGTTCGGACGCGATCAGCGCCGAAGTGCGGTCCTTGTCGATCACCGCCTCGACGCCGTGGAGCGCGCCCCCCCTCTCGACGACCGGAATCCCTCCACCGCCACCCGCGACGACGACCCCGCCGGTGCGGGCCTGGTGGGCGATCGCGTCCATCTCGATCACGCGCGTCGGGCGCGGCGAGGCGACGACACGCCGCCAGCCGCGACTCGCCTCCTCCACCATCCGCCAACCGCGCTCCTCCTTCAGGAACTGAGCGGTGCGCGCGGCGTAGAACGGACCGACGGGCTTCTCCGGCCGTTCGAACGCGGGGTCGCGTTCGTCGACGAGCACCTGGGTCAGAACGGTCGAGACTCCGACGGCCGCGTCGCAGGCGTGCAACGCATTGCTGAGCGCGCGCGAGAGCAGGTAGCCGATCGACCCCTGCGTCTCCGCGACGAGGACATCGAGAGGCTCGCCCGGGAGCCGTTCCCGGGTCTCCTCGACGCGCAGGAGGATCATGCCGACCTGTGGGCCGTTGCCGTGCACCAGCACGATCCCGGAAGAGCGCTGCAGGAGACGGAGCACGGCGGCCGCGAGTTCCTCGGCGCGCTGGTCCTGATCCTCCGGGTGGTACGGATCCGGCAGGAGCGCGTTGCCCCCGAAGGCCAGCACCGCGGCTCCTCCGTCCGGCCGATAGGGACTCGGTTCTTCGGCAGCCATCGCAGGATCAGCGGTCCTTCCCCGGTCTCGCGATCTTCATGCCGGCGAACTTCTCGAGCTCCCGCCTGTGTTCGAGGATCGCGGTCTGTAGCGCCGCGACCGCGTCCGCGGTGTCCGCGCCCGAAGCCATCGCTTCCCGAAACGACGCATGGGCCTCCTCCACCGGCTTGCACCCCCCGTCGAGAACGAACGCGGTCAGGAGGCCCACCTCCTGGAGCCGGCGCGAGGACCCGGCCGCGTCGTTCAGGTCGAGCCGCATCTCGAAGAGCTCTTCGAGCGGGTCCAGGTCTCCGGCCGCGGCAAGTTGTCCGATCGCCCAGTTCCGGACCCCCCACGGGTCGCCGCCCGCCTTCTCGGCGGCCGTGTCCCGGAAGAAGCGCTCGACGTAGGAAGCGCCTCCGTAGAAGAGCCAGCGCGGGATGCGCTTCTCCTCCCAGACCCGGCTCGGCTGCAGGCCCACTCCCTTCGCCGCGATCGTCTCACCGATCGTGCCCCAAGCTCGATCGACCCACTCCGCGAAGCTGATTCCAGCGGCATAGCGCGCCGCGTACTGCCCCCAGGGTTGGAGACTCGGGTCGGAGACGTCATAGAACGCGACGCCCCCGCCGATGTACTCCGGGATCGGATTCGTTTCCGTCGGCGGTACGAACCAGAGGTCGCCCCGGAACGCGAAGTGAAACGAGGAGAAGCCGCCGCTCTCCGCCGCCGCGACTCCGGCTTCCGAGTCCCCGGCGGCAAAGGCGTTGTACTGTTCGAGAGAGCGCAGGCACGCGAAGACCGGCATGGTCTCGGGTTCCACACCGAAGAGGCGGACGAGGGAATCCCAGGTCGCGTCCGCCCACCAGACGACCGAAGCCGCGGGGATGTGATCGCAGGTCGTCTGGGCGATGAAGTGCTTTCCTCGATAGCGCCAAGGGTGCGCGAAGCCGGCGTGGTAGGCGTCGGCTTCCTCTCCCGAGACCCACTCTCCTTCCACCCGATACAACCCTTCCTTCCACTTGTCGAAATCACTCGGCGCCACCCAGCTCGAGTCCTCGGCCCGCTGCTGGTACCCCTTCGCGGTGAGCTCCCTCGCCTGCGCCTCCGCGGCGATCTCGACCGGATTCCGAAAGCGATCTCCGACCTTGGTCCACCCCATCTGCAAGAACGGGAGATCCCCTTCTCGGACCCATTCGTCCCGGAAGCGCACGAACCCCTTCTCCTTCATGCGCTTCGCTTCCTCGCGCTTGAACTTCGACAGGGACGCGTAGCTCTCGAACCACTGCCCGGCGTAGAAGTGGTGGCGCAGCCCCTTGTGCGCCGCCTCGTTCTCGGGATCGAGCTCGAGCACGCGCTCGAACGCGAGCCGGGCGAAGTCCTTTTGCCCGGCGCCTTTCCAGCCCTCGGCCAGGGCCAGCAGCGCTTGCACGTCATCCCCCGCCTCGACGATCTTCTTCTCGGCATCCTTCTCCGACCTCGTTTCCTGCGGGAGAACGGACGAGGGAACGGCAGGGGGTGCCGCAGCACCGGGTGCGGAAAGCACCGCAAGGAACAGGAGGGACTGGATCATCGGAGGGCTCCGAAGGAAGAGCGGATCGCGGGAAGGCCCAGTGTCTGGGGTCATCGCGCGCTGCCCCGCAGACTAGCGCCAGAACGGCGAGGAGCCAAAGCACGCATCGGCGGGCACCGCGAACCCTTACGCTCCCGGCCCGGTGGGTCGGATTCGTTGACGCCTCCGCTCACCTGGGGCAACCTTCCCCACGTCATGGACTCCCCGAACTCGCCCGACGGATCCCCCGAACGCCTCGAACTCACCTTCCCGACGCCCTGGACCTACACGATCTTCGGCACCGCGGAGGAGGCCGTGCGCGACGCGGTGCGTTCGATCGTCACGTCGCTCGAACACGAGCTGACCTTCTCCAACGCGAGCAAGACCGGCCGCTTCCTCTCGTTCCAGCTCGTCGTGACCGTTCCGAGCGATGAGGAGCGCTTGCGCATCTTCCGCGAGCTGAGGGAGCACGATGCGGTGCTCCATCTCCTCTAGGAAGTTCGTGGCGAGATCCGGTCTATGGATCGGCGCGCGCGGATTCGACGAGGATCGGGGCCGATCGCCCACCCCCGGGGTCCACGCTGCCGCTGACGACGACGCGGACGTCCCCGCTCCCGAACAGGGGATCGAGGAACTCCCACGCCTCGAATCCTGCGTCCGTGTTCTCTTCCTCGAGGAAGAACGGCTGCTCGGTTCCGTGGGCGAGGAGCGCTTCGAGTTCCTCTCCCTCCTCGCCGGTCACGATCACCGGCCGACCGTGGACCTCGAGCGCGAGCGAGAGCACCTCGAAGCCGGCGCTCGCGACCCCGTCCGCGAGGTCCCAGTACGGGAAGAGCTCCCCTGCCGCCGGAACGAGGACCGCCTCTCCGGTTTCGAGGTCGATGTCAAAGGAACGGGCGCCGAACTGGCGCACAAGGGCCCGCTGGAGGGCCCCCGCTCATATCGGTCATGTCACGCCGCCGATGTCGAGACGGGCGACGACCGGCTCGGTGGCGAGGTCGACGGACGATACCGCGGGATCGGTGGACGCGCAGGAGGCGCCGATCCAGAGCAGACCAGCGAGGGCGATGGGAGTCTTCATGGCAGTGGAAACTAGAACCTGGCTCGTAGGCCGATGATCGAAACGAAGTCCTCTTCGAGCTGATCCCCGTCGAGTTCCATCACGATCGGGAGCTGGACGGCCGCTTCGAGGAGGACGTTGCGGTTGAAGATGAACTGAACGCCGGGGGTGAAGAAGACCTTCGTCCCGCCCGAGTTCGCCACCGGACTTCCCCCGCTGTGGTCACGCGCCGCCCAAACCGCGTTGAGTTCCGCGAGGACGTTCAGGGTGAACTGGTCGAAGCTCCGGTAGCGGATGGGATGGGCTCGCCACTGGCAGCCGAGGTCCGCGCGCAAGACGTTGCCGAAACGATAGTCGTTCGCCTCGGTGTTGAACTTCGCGATCAGGTCGGCGTTCAGGAGCCAACGTCCGTCCACGCGCGAGAAGGCACCGCCGAGGATCGGGTCGGTGGACCCCGATCCCGGCTGCAGCGGCGCGGGGAGGCGGATCCCCTCGTCCCGCGCGTCGTCCCGGCCCGTGGGAAGCTCGAGCCCGAAGAGCAAAGAAGCCTCCGTCGTCTCCCCCCGGCCGGTGCGCTGGAAGAAGCGGTACTTGCCGAGCAGAGCCACGTCTCCGAGCCCAGATGCGGAGAGGCTCGTCAGCGTGCCGCCCCGATCGAGGTTCTTCGAGACGATCGGAACACCGACGCGCACCGTGAAGCGGCGGCTGATCCCCAACACCAGATTCATGACCTGGACGTCGGCGCTGAGGCGGCGCTTGCCCGCGCTCTTCTCGATGTGGACGGAACGCGGAACGACGGCCTGGCCGTTGAAGTCCACGGTGCGGGCGGACTCGGTGACAACCGTGTCGTCGTAGAGCAGGCCCAGATCCTCGAGCCGCGGATCGTCCGGGGCGAGTTCGGGCCCCGTGACGCACGCGACCAGGGCCGACGCGACGAGCGGGAGGAAGAGCTTCAGCACCGCGTCACGCTAAGCCCTGCACCCCGGTGCAGGGTCAAGGCCGCCCACCGATTCGGCCCTTGCGACCTTCATCCGTCGAGCAGGTCCAGGACGGCCTCGGGCGGACGCCCGATCCGCGCCGCATCGGCGGACACGAGGATCGGCCGCTGCATCAGAATCGGGTCGGAGGCCATCGCGTCCAGGAGTTCGTCTTCGCTCGACGCCGGGCCGAAGCCGCCTTCGCGATAGGCCGCCTCGCCGGTTCGGATCCACTCCCTCGCCGCGAGCCCCAGACGGCGTCCGAGCTCCACCAGCTCGTCGCGCGTGAGCGGCTCGTCGAGGTAACGCCGCTCGCGATGGGCGATCCCCCGCTCCGCGAGGATCGAGGCCACCGCACGACTCTTCGAGCAGCGGGGATTGTGGAGGAACAGGAGATCGTCGGGAGTGCTCGGAAGGCTCATCGGGGAATCCGTGTCGGGGTTGGTGCGCGATCCCGAACAGAGTCGGTCTTCGTCTCGGCGCGGCCGCCCATTACGGGGCACACCCGAGCGCTCTGCAAGGATGGGCACCGGGCGCTCGGGCGAGCTCGGCTCGGGGGACACGTGAACGCGGCCGTTCTGTATCCTTCCGGATCATGGGAAGCCTTCGGAACGCCGCTGCGCTGTTCCTGGTCCTCCTCTCGGGAGCGTGCACCGGGACCGGGGCGAGGATCGCGCTCCCCGCGGGGGTCTCCTGCGAGACGCTCGACTCGCCGGTCGTGCGTCCCGGCGGACCGCGCATCCTCGTGGTGGTCGCGCACCCGGATGACGAAATCGCGTTTGCCGGCGCCCTCTACAAGGCGACGACTCACCTCCACGGGCGCGCGGATGTCGCGGTGATCACGAACGGCGAGGGGGGATACAAGTACTCGACGCTCGCGGAGCGGGTGTACGGCCTCCCCCTCACCGATGAGGCCGTGGGGCGCGCGCACCTGCCCGCCATTCGGCGCCGGGAACTCGCCGCTGGCTGCCGCTGGCTCGGAGTCTCCAGGATCTACTTCCTCGACGAACAGGATCAGCACTACACGCGCGACGAGGGAGAGATGCTCCGCCCCGGTGCTGATGTCTGGGATCTCGAACGAGTCGAGACCGCGCTCCGCGCCCTGCTC
>DRLC01000128.1 GCA_011053145.1 Planctomycetota bacterium
CGACGCCTACGATCCTGCCCTTCGAACAGGGAGTGGTGCTCTCCGAACGTTGGGTGAGCCACTTTACCGACGACACCTTCGTGGAGACGGGGAGCCAGGTCATGACGACTCCCGTGGGGCGCCGGGCGGCGATCCCCGTCGTGAACGGCTCGAACCTGGTGACGCGCACGTGGATTGCCAATCCCCTGTCCCCAGGTGCTCGAGCTGGTGCCGACGGACAGTCGGAGCCGGTCGAGAACAACTGCGCGACGTCCTC
This sequence comes from Planctomycetota bacterium, assembly GCA_011053145.1. Taxonomy (GTDB): domain Bacteria; phylum Planctomycetota; class UBA1135; order UBA1135; genus DRLC01. Next base: position 257 of record DRLC01000128.1, read on the forward strand.
TTGGATCGTGACGCAGGAAGTCGGCTCCCGGATCATCGAGATCTCCGGAACCCCCATGCGCTGTGGGAAGTACCTTACGGATGCCTCGGCCGAAGTGATGGCGGGCCAGGAATTCACTGGTTCGAGCACACTGAGTGTCGGGGTCATGTCCGAAGTGGGAGCGAGTCTCAAGTCGATCGTCGCAAAGGTGGGATCCAAGGTGGGTGCGACCATTCAGGTAGACACGACGACTGGGACGACAAGAACCAAGACGGTCAAGGGAGCAGTCGGTGTTCACCAGGGGGCGACCCTGGATGGCGGCGAGTGCTTCAATGCCGAGCTGGTCAACGGCATCGTGATGAAGACGTTTCGGATCCTTCACGTCTCTCGCGAGGTTTGCCCGGACGGTTCGATCGAGAGGGTGACCACGAACCTCGGGGAGTTGGAGGTCGCGACCGGGCTCAAGTCTTGGTGGAAGAACCTTGCACTCGATCAGTCTTGTCCAGGCTGTGCAGGCAGCAACCCGATCCCACCGAAGGTCCCCGGAACGCCGATGTTCTGACGGACACGCGCCGTGTGTACCGAGTCGGGACCATTGACCGTCCTCCCCGGCCCACACCTACACGAACCCGAGGCGCTACACGGTCTCTCGTTGAACATCAGCAACACGGCCGGTTCGGCGAATCTCGCTTCGATCGACTCCGTACGGGTCGAGCGCATCGGAGGGGCGCCGCTCACAGCACCCCTCGCACCCGGCTCCTTGTGCGCGGCGAACGGCGGCTTCCGTCACCAGGCTCGAGTGTGCATCGCTGCCGACGGGCGCGATGGTATCGAGAGGTTGCTCAGGTACATCTCTCGTCCCCCGATCGCGATCAAGCGTCTCTCTCTCGCCCATGCGGGCATTTCGTCGAAACGGCGCGGAGCGAGTGCGCTCAGCGTGCCACCTGGACACGCTCGGAAAGCAGGAGCAACAAGAGCAACGTCGCGAGCGCCGGAAGCCACCGCACGAGCGCGCGCACTCGCGCGGGCCAGGGCGGGGGAACGTCAAGGGTGGTCGCGTAGCGGCGGCCGAGGACGGTGCCGTCGGGGGCGAGGACCTCGAGGGTGGCCGACCAGGCGCCCGGGCGGAGGTCGGTGGGGATCGGAAGCTCGAACGGACGCACAGAGCCCTGGGCCGGGGCGAGGGGAGCGGTGACCGCGCGCGGGGTGCGGGACGACAGGGGGGGAAGGGGGTCGAGACGGACTCGAACGGTGTCGGAGGGGACGGCGGTGGAGAGGGTGCCCGCGAGGGCCGGGGCGTTCGGGGGCAGGGCGGTGAACGCGACCAGTTCGTCCTCCTCCGGGGGCGGAGGGGCGGCGGCGGGTGGAGCGTGGAGGGATGCGAGGGCGAAGAGCACGAGCGCGACGCCGGCGGTCGCCAGGCGGGCGGGGCGCGTCGAGGCGAGGAGGCCGTGGAGCGCGACGAGGGCGAGGAGCAGCGCGGCGGGAGGGAGGAGGAAGCGGAGGTGCGGGAGCGCGGCGAGGAGCGGCGCGGTGAGGAGCAGCGCGAGCTGGAGGGATCCCCACGCGCGGTGCGCGGATCCGCGGAGCGGGGAGAGCAGGGAGGCCGTCGCGAGGAGGAGGCCCGGGAGGAGGAGCGGGTTCGAAGGGGCGCGGGCGAGGAGGGGCAACGGGACCGGCAGCACGCGGCGGGCGATCAGGAGCTCGGCCGCGCCCGCGCAGGCGAGGGCGAGCCCCAGCGCGCCCGGGACCCAGGTGCCGGCGGGCGGCGGGCCGTGCTCGGCCCCCTCCGCGGCGGCGAGGCTGCGCCGGAACCAGAGCCCGAGCGCGATCAGGACGAGGGCGAGGCCGAGGGGAAGGGGCGTGAACACGGGGTGGGGAGCCGGGGCGACGCGGCGACCTACACCGTATCCTCGGGCCCATGGCATCCCACCCCCCGCTCGTCGACGATCCGGGACTGCGCGAGACCGAACTCGTCGGGCCGCGCGGTCCCTTCGTGGGCAGCCCGCCCGGGGGACGCATCCGGCGCTTCTTCCACGAGCCCGCGCTGAACCGGATCTTCCTCGAGCTGCAGCGCGGGTTCGGGGTGCAGATGTGGTGGCCGGCACGCACGCCGTTCGAGGTGATCCTCGGCGCGATCCTGACCCAGAACACCGCCTGGCGGAACGTCGAACGGGCGCTCGACGGGCTGCGGGCGCGGGCGGCGTTGACGCCGGGGGAACTGATCGCGATGGAGCGGGAAGAGCTCGAGGAGGCGATCCGCTCGTCGGGGTACTTCCGCGCGAAGGCGGCGAAGCTGGTGGCGGTCTCGGAGTGGTACCTCGAAGTCGGGGGGCTGCGCGCCCTGCGCGAGGCACCGCTCGGGGAGATCCGCGAGGAGCTGCTCGCGGTGCACGGCATCGGGCCCGAAACCGCCGACTCGATCCTCTGCTATGCGGCCGGGCGACGCACCGCCGTGGTGGACGCGTACACCCGACGGATCCTCTCCCGCCACGGATTCCTCGACGCGAAGGCGCCGTACGAAGAGGTGCGCTCGTTCCTGGAGGAACGCCTCGTGCGCTCCCAACGGGTCTTTGAAGAGTTCCACGCCCTCTGCGTGCGAGCCGGAGCCGGCCATTGCAAGCCGACCCCCCGCTGCGAGGAATGCCCGGCCACGACGCCGGAAGGGATCCACGCGCCGGGCTGATTCCCGAGCGATTCCTCACGGGTGGGCTCGGGTTCGAGGGACCCGGGGCCCGATACCTGGGGGCTCGGGGGGCATCGGGGGCATCGGGCGACGGGAACATGTACCGTTTGGGTTTACCGTCGTGCTTCGGGGCGGGAGGCTCCGTAAGGGGGATGTCTCGAAAACGTTTGCATCCCCCGGTCGGTGAGTCCATGAACGGTACGGAATCCAAGACGGTCGCGAGCGGCCGCACCCAGACGATGAGCATGAAGATCCTTGTGGTGGAAGATGAGGAGGCCCTGGCCTTCGGGATCCGGGACGCATTGACCCACGCGGGTTACGACGTCAGCGTCGCCCACGAGGGCAACACCGCCCTCGAGATGATGAAGGAGCAGCCCTTCGACCTGGTGGTGCTCGACATCATGCTGCCCGGCAAGAGCGGGCTCGAGGTCTTGAAGGAGCTGCGCCAGGAGAAGCACGACCTGCGCGTGGTGGTGCTGACCGCGCTCGCCGACGAAAGCGATGTGCTGCGCGGGTTCGAACTCGGGGCCGACGACTACATGGCGAAGCCGTTCTCGCCGCGCGAGCTCGTCGCGCGGATCAACGCACAGTTCCGCCGCCGCGAGATGGACACCGCCCCCCCGCCGCAGCTCGACCTGCCCGGCGACATCCACGTGGACCTCGCGCGCCTCGAGGTGCACCGGGACGGCAAGGTGGTCCAGCTCACGCCGCGCGAAGGGGACATCCTCGAGTACCTGGTCCGCAACCACGACCGCGTCGTGACGCGCGAGGACCTGCTGCTGGACGTCTGGCACTACCGGAACGCGAACGTCGAAACCCGCACGGTCGACATCCACATCGTCGGCCTGCGCCGCAAGGTCGAGCCCGACCCCCCCCCCCC
>DRLC01000129.1 GCA_011053145.1 Planctomycetota bacterium
CGAGACGGCATCGACCCGACCGCTCGACTCGGCCACCATGATGCCCGCGAGCAGGTAGGGATCGACCCCGGACTCACGGGCCGCGAACTCGATCTCGTCCACGTGCCGAAGGACGCGGCGCATCGAGAGGAACTCGCTCGCGGCGGCCCTGAGCGGCCGCCGGTACTCCCCGTAGAGCCTCCACGCCCCGCCCGAGACGACCGACCCCAGGACGACCACCAGGAGGAGACGGAGGCGGCTGGTCGCGAACCGGTTCAAAGGGATCATCGGGGGGGGAAGCGTGATGTGATCGCGAGGCGAATCCTCTCCCGCTCCTGTTCGCGTTCGGCCGGATCCGCTGGAGGGGGCGGGATCTCTTCGTCGAGCAAGCGAGCGAGCTCCCGCCGCGCCCGTGTGGCCAGACTGTGGCCCACGGCGCGGTCCCAAGCAAGCCCGAGGAGCGCGAGCGCCCCCTCCGCACTCCCCGCCCCGCCGATCGCCTCCACGGGGGGCACCGGGTGCCCGCTCCTCGCGCACGCCGCCCGGAACCACTCCATCGCGTCCTCGTGGGTCACCCCATCCCACCACTCCCACCAGGCCGCGATGGGGTCGTCGTCTCCATCGGGTTCGAAGCAGGTCAGGATCGCGAGCTCTTCCGCGACGCGCCGGTCGTCGGGGTCCTCGGTGAGGAGCACGAGGAGGGTCGAAGCCGCCTCGGCTCGTCCCTGTTCGGCGAGCAGGAGAGCCGCCTCGCGGCGAACGGCGCGGTCCGGATGTGCCAGGAGGCGCAGGAGTTCGGTCCACGCTGCCTCCCCAAGGGCGGCAAGACCCCGACGCGCCCCTCGGAATCCCGGGGATTCCGGGCCCGCGGCGAAGAGGGAGATCAGGAGCGAAACCTCGCCCCCCGACACCCGATCCGCCGCGGGTTTCTCCGCGAGGTCCGCGAGCGTCTCGGCCGCCGCGGCGGTGAGCCGCCCTTCTTCCTCCGACAGGGCGAGGATCGAGAGCCCACGCGCACTCGCCGCGCCCAGGGTCCCGAGTGCCCGTAGCGCGGCCGCGCGCACCGGAACCTCCTCCACCGCGGCGAGCCTTCCGAGCGCCTCTTCAGCGAACCCGAGCCCTTTCCGCCCCGCGACCCGAGCCGCCTCCACGCGCACCCGAGCATCGGGATCCTCGAACAGCGCGAGGAAGCGCGCGCGGGCCTCGCCGATCCCTTCGTTGCCTCCCTCCCGCTCCGCGAGACGGGCGCCGAGCACGTGGGCCCCGGCCGCCCGCGCAACGGCTCCCTCGGCCCCCTCGCGCGCGGCGAGCCGTTCCACGAGTTCCCGATCGGCGCCGGAAAGGATCCGCACCACCTCATCGAGCGCCTGGAAGCCGAAGTTGGTCGCCAGCGAATCGACGAGACGCTCTCGATCGGAATCGTTGCGCGCGAGGTTGCTCGCGAGCCGGGTGAGCTCCCGTGCTCGTACGCCGAAGCCGGCCTCTCCCTCGAGGAGCTCCAGCAGCGGACCGAGCTCCTCGGAAGACAGCGCCGCCCCATCCGCTTGCAACTCGACGAGCAGCGACACGCCCCTGTCGCGCTCCTTCGGTCGCATCCGGCGAAGGCGAGCGAGCACACGCCGCGCGAGGAAGGTGCGGCGCTCCGAAGTGGAGAGCTCGGCCACCACCGTGCGCTCCGCGATCCATGCCTCGAACGCGTCGCGGTACGCCCCTGGATCGAACCAGTGCTCCCAGCGCGTCTCCACCGCCGCGCGATGCACGGCATCCACGACCTCCCGATACCAGGCCGCTTCCGCCACCGGCGCCGCGATCGTCTTCTCCCTCTCCCCGACGCGCACTTCGAGGAGATCGGCACGTGCGGGGAGGGGGCCGGCGGACGGGCGCTCGGGCCCGAAGACACCCGCCGCCTGGAGTCGTCCTGCGAGTGCGCGGGCCTGTTCGCGGTCGAGGAAGAGCGGAGGTGAGGGGTCCGCGGCGTGCTCCCTCGCGAGTTCGGGGCCGACGAGGCGAATCTCTTCCCCCCCCTCCACGAGCCGGACCTCGAGGCGTCCCTCGTCCCCGGGGAGCAACGGAAGAACCGCCCGGTGCGCACGGAAGCTGGGTGCGTGCTCCACCCACCACGCCTGCCAGGCAGCGCCTCCCGGCAGGGACTGGCCGGTGAGCAGGCCGAGCCGCCGCACACCAGGACCCTCGATCGAAGTGAAGTCGGCGAAGAAGACGTCTCCGGTCGCGAGGCGCACCAGGGTGTGGGGCACCTCGGCATCGAGCCATGGGGTGTCGAGCGACGCACTCGCACGCACGCCGATCCCCGCCAGGGCGATGGCTGCCGCACCGGCGATCAGAGGCTTCGGACTCGCGAGGGCATCGAGCAGGAAGGGAACGTCTTGCTCACCGAGGAGTTCGATGCCGTCGCGATCCTCGCGCTCGACGAGCGACAGCAACGCGTAGGCGCCGGCGCGGTTGAGGCCGTCCGATCGGGAGAACACCGTCGCTCGCAGCGCCGGGACCACACGCGCCGGGTCCCGCAGAGCGAGTTCCCGCGATGCGGCTCGCGCCACCTCCGCCGAACGGTCCGCGAGCGAGGCGATGAGCACACGCTCCGCCTCCTCCCCGGGGATGCGGCGCACGATGTCGAGGACGAGCCCACGCGTGCGGGAAGAGGACGCCCCGAGCTCATCGACCAGGGCCGGGAGCAGCGCCGGGGTGAGTCGCTCGAGCAGCGCCTTCGAAGCGCAGGCGCGCACGGCCGAACTCTTCGCATCGAGCAGGCTCGCGAGGTAGCGAGGATCGCAGAGCACGGGATCGGCTGCGAGGAGGGCATCGAGGATCGGCTGAGCGCAGCTCGCCGGGAAAGGAGTGCGGCGCATCCGCTCGGCGACGAGGGCGCGGTCCGGATCGGAACCGAACTCGAGGAGGAAACCGGCCGCGGCGAGCAGGGGGCCCGCGCGTGTCTCCTCGAGCGCGGAGCGTGCCGCGGGAAGTGCGCCGGGACCGATCCGCCGGAGCTCGGCGGTCGCGTCCTCGATCACGCCCCCGGAGGGAGATCGCTCGCGCGCGAGGGCCTCGAACACCGAACGGGCCGCGACCTCGGCCGGAGGCAGGGCCTCGGTGTCCGGTGCCCGGGGAATCGAGCGGTGTTCGGGAAGAGCGAGCGCGGGATCCTGCTCCCGCGGATCGTTGGGCGCGAGGTCTCCACGCGGCGGCGGCTCCGGGAGGACACGCGGTGTCGCCGGCGCCTCCGGCGCCCGCCGCCGCGGAAGGTCGAGCTGTCCGAACGCGGTCCCCCCGACCACGAGGAACGCCCAGAGCGCGGCTGCCATGGTCCTACCTTTGGAGATCGGGAGGGTCATCCGGGGTGCTCCTGGTGGGCTGGGCGCCCGAGCGAAGAGGCCCAGGATACCTGCCGAGAGCAGACCTCCAGGAAACAAGTTCGCTCCGTGACGGCGACCCGGAGGAAAAGCTCGCGGCGGGGTCCACCGTACCTCAAGCGGGGCTCGGTGAGGGTCGAAGAGCACGCGCGGGGCCCCCGGTCCCACGCCCTCTCCACCCTGACCTCCGTCCTCCCCTGGACGCCCCCCCCCCGTTTGCCATGACCGCACTCGCCTTCGAGACCACCCTGCCCGAAGCCCTAACCCGAGCGGACGACCTCCCGAGTCTCCCGACGGTCGCGCTCGAGGTTCTCCAGATCACCCAGGATGAGAACAGCACGATCGACGAGCTGGCCGCCTGCATTTCCCGGGATCCCGCCCTCGCGGCGAAGATCCTGAAACTGTCCAACTCCTCCCTCTTCAATGTGGGCCAGGAGATCCGGACCCTGCAGCGGGCCACGATGGTCCTCGGACTCAAGACCGTGAAGCTGATGTCCCTCAGCTTCTCGCTCGTCGGCTCCATTCCCCGCGAGGGAAACGCACGCGGATTCGACTTCCGTGAGTACTGGCACCGCAGCCTGGTGCGCTCCGTCGCCGCGCGTTCGATGGCGCGGTTCGTCCACAGCCAACTCTCCGACGAGGCCTTCCTGTGCGGGCTCCTCGCCCACTTCGGACGTCTCGCCCTTTCCGGAGTCATGACCGAGGAGTACGAGAAGCTCGCCGCGGAATGCAACGGCTGGCCCTCCGCCGAGGATGAACTGCGGGCGTTCGGCTTCCGGAGCAGCGACCTCTGCGCAACGATGCTGAAGGAATGGAACGTCCCCGAGATGATCTACATGGGGACGGGGTACTGCGATCGTCCCGACGAACTCCCGGTCGGGACCGGAGAGGACACCGTCGCCCTCGTGGGCCTGCTCCAGCTCGCCGCCCTCGCCGAAGGCGTCATCTGCGGTGGCGACCACAAAGGAGACGCGCTCGAGGAGCTCAACCGGCGCATGAAAGAGGAGCACGAAAAGACCGAGGGCGAAGTGGAAGCCTTCATGCTCGGTCTCGGAAGCGGCATCCACGAGACCGCCGACATGCTCTCGATCCAGCTCCCCCAGGGCGTCTCCTACGAGGAGATCCTGAGCGAAGCGAAGCAGCAGATGGTCAACGTCAGCCTCGGCACGGTCGCCGCGTTGCAGAAGACCGCCCAGGAGCGCGATCACCTCGCCGCCGAGAAGGAGAAATTCCGCTCCCAGGCAGTGACCGATTCGTTGACCGGTCTGCCCAACCGGGCCGCGTTCGACGAGTTTCTCGAGATGCAAGTCCAGGATCGCCTCGAGAACAAGGTCCCGCTCTGCCTCGGAGTGATCATGGTCGACATCGATCACTTCAAGGGATTCAACGACACGCACGGCCACGCAGCCGGCGATGCTGTCCTGAAGATGGTCGGTGAGGTCCTCTCGGAGCGCACCCGAAAGGGAGACCTGGCGGCGCGCTACGGCGGTGAGGAATTCGTCATCGTCGCACCCCGCACGAACCCCTACCAGCTCAACGCGATGGCCGAACGCCTGCGCGAGGGGCTCGAGAAGCAGTCCCTGTGCTTCGAGGGCAAGGACCTACAGGTCACCGCCAGCTTCGGTGGCGCCTGCATCGCCGATGTGCAAAAGCCCTCCGACGGCCGCGCCCTCGTGAAGCTCGCGGACTCCCTCCTCTACCGCGCCAAGGAAAACGGCCGCAACCGCTGCGAGACGTATCGCAAGTCCACGTTCCCTGGACGGTCCTAGCGGTCCGGCCGGAAAGCGGCAGTGCGGGGAAACGGGCATGGCACGTTCCGATCGCTTCCCGATCGGACTTCCATCACCGGTCCCCTTCGGACGTCTCGACCCGATCCCTTGGCTGGCCCATGAACGATTCCGCCGGACGAATCCCCCTCCCCCCTCCCCTTCGGGGGGAGGGGGCTTTGCCCGCACTCCCCGCGATGGCGGTGGAGATGCTGGCTCGGTGTAGGAGTGATGGCGCCACGCTCGAGGATCTCGTGGAGGTGCTCTCCACGGACGAGATCGTCTCCGAGCGACTGCTCGAATTCGCGAACTCCGCGCTGCTCGAGCTCGGCACGAGCGTGTCCACGCTCGAACGCGCCTCGCTCGTGCTCGGGATGCGCTCGGTGCAGATCCTGAGCCTCACGGTGAGCCTCGCCTCCCACCTACCCCACGAGGGCGGAGGGGAGTTCGATCTCGCCCGCTTCTGGCAGCGCAGCCTCGTGCGGGCGGTGGCGGGCCGAACCCTCGCAGCCGAACTCCGAACGATGACGGACGACGAGGCATTCCTGTGCGGGATGCTCGGCGAGATCGGTCAACTCGTCCTCGCGGAACAGCTCGCGGAGGAGTACGGACAGGTCCTCGAACACTCCGGAGACGACTGGCCCACGCGCGATCTCGAACAACGCCTGCTCGGCTACGACCACTCGGAGATCACCGCGGCGATCTTCGAGCACTGGCAGCTCCCGACCTTCGTGCGCCTCGCCCACAGCGTGGCGGCTCCGCACCCGGCGTCCCCCGAAGTGAGCTGCGAAGAGGTGGTCGAGACCGGCCGCATCCTGGTCCTCGCGGAGCACATCACCGAGCTGGTGACCCGTCGGGATCCGGAAGAAGCCCTGGAGCGGCTCGAAGCACAGGCCCGCGACTTCTTCGGCATGACACCGTGCGACATCGATCGCCTGCTCAGCGACCTGCACACCTCGGTGCGCACTGCATCCGCGATGCTGGGGCTGGGCGAGATTCGCGTGCGACCGGTGAGCGAAGTTCTCTCTGGCCTACGGCATCCGCCCCTCGACTGCGAGGAGGAGGCGCCCGACACGCGGCCGATCGAGACGGACCCGCGTTGGATGCGCGCGCGCGCGGACACGTCGCTGCGGGATGCCGAAACGGGACTCCCGAACCAGGAGGCCTTCGAACTGGCCCTCGCCGCATCGATCGACGGACGCCTCGCATCCTCGGAGCCTCCTGCGATGGGACTCGTCCTGCTGGCTCCCGACCCGGCCGAGGAAAACGGACCCGACGCCGAGCGAGCCCTGACCGAACGCCTGGCGGCGAAGATCCGTGGCAAGGATCTCCTCGCTCGTCTCTCCGACGGCGTCTTCGCGATCCTTCCGCTCTCGATCACCGCGCCCGAGATGCGCATGCTCACCCGACGCCTCCGCCACGAGTTCCAGCCGGAAGGAGGCGACGGGCAGGGACCCGCGAGCGGGCGCACCTTCTGCGCTGCCGCGGCCCTCGTCGAGTCGCCGACCCAGGGAGCCGACGCCGCCGCGCTCCTCGCCCGCGCTCGCCTCCTGCTCGAGAGCGCGCGCGCGAAGGGAGCGGACCACTGGATCCACTCCCCCTCCGGCTCGTGCCTTGGATCCGAAACGGGCAGGCTGGACGCGGGGCCGGCTCATCCCTGAGTCCGCCCCCCCGACTCACGGAGGATCGGAGCTAGCCCGGGTGATTCATGAGCCTGTGCACCAGACACAGCAACTCGTTTCCTGATGGTGCTTTGCGGTTCCTGACCCCGCAAGGTAAGCCCCGGTCCGCGAAGCGGATTCAAGGGATCCAGTGGATCCCTTGAAAGGGGGGCGGGTCGACGAGGACGGCAGGAATCGCAAAGTGCCGTCAGGGGACGAGAGACCGCCGAAGGCGGTCGATTGCG
>DRLC01000130.1 GCA_011053145.1 Planctomycetota bacterium
GACGGAGGTCGGCGCGCACATCGTCCATGCCCAGGGACCGAGCAATCTTGAGAGCTGCCCGCTCGTTGTCTCCGGTCAGCATGACGGTGCGGAGACCGAGCCGGTGTACTGCATCGATCGTGGAGCCGGCGTTCTCGCGGAGGGAGTCCCCAAAGGAGAGGCAGCCGACGACACGGCCCTCATCCCCCAGGAGAACGATCGTGCAGCCGTTCTTCTCCGCGCGACCGATAGCATCTGAGAGGGGGGAGAGGTCGACTCCCCGCTCTTCGAAGAAGCGGGGCGTTGCGAGGAACCAGGTCATTGTTCCGAGATCGGCCTGGAGCCCAGATCCGGGTATGGCTCGAAAGCCTGTCGTTTCCAGGAGCGGAGCACCTCGATCCTCCGCGGCCTGGAGAACCGCGCGGGCGAGCGGGTGCTCGGACTCGCGTTCCAGGGAAGCGGCGACCGAGAGCACGCCGAGCTCGTTGCCATCCACCGCGACGAGATCTTCGAGTTGCGGACGGCCATGGGTCAGGGTCCCGGTCTTGTCGAACGCCACCGTGCGGATGGCGCCGAGGTGTTCGAGGTGCGCCCCACCCTTGATCAGAATGCCGTGGCGGCCCGCGCCTCCGATCCCGGCGGCCATTGCGATCGGAAGGGAGATGACGAGGGCACACGGAGCTGCGGCGACGAGCAGGACGATGGCCCGTCTCAGCCATGGATCCGCAGCGACCCCCAGGACCCACGGGACCGCGAGGAGGAGAGCCGCGGAGAGGAGGACGAGCGGGCTGTAGCGCTTGCCAAAACGTTCCATCCATGCCTGGGCTCGCCCTTTGTGTTCCTGGGCCTCCTCGACCAGACGAATGATCTTGGCAAGCGAGTTGTCCTGGACCGTGGCGGTCGCGCGAATCGTGAGCGTTCCCTCTCCGTTCAGACTCGCGGCGAACACCCGATCTCCAGGGGCCTTGTGCACCGGGATGGATTCTCCGGTGATCGCGGATTCATCGACACTCGTGCGTCCCTCGATGACGACACCGTCCGTGGCCACGGACTCCCCGGGACGCAGGACGAAGTGGTCTCCGGGGCGCAGTTCGGAAGCGGCGATGCGTACTCGCATGCCGTTCCGAAGGACCGTTGCTTGCTTGGGCGTTTGGTCGAGGAGACCTCGCATCGCGTAACGGGTCCTCGCGAAGGCAAGCTCTTCGATCCCTTCTGCTGTCCCGTACAGGACGACGAGGGCTGCCGCCTCGTTCCACATCCCCAACACGCCGCACCCCGCCGTGGCGGCGAGCATCAGAATCTCGATCCCGACCGCTCGTTCGGCGACGAACTCTTCGAGGCCTTCCCGAGCCCAGTGGAACCCTCCGATCAGGATCGCGCAGATATGGAACCCGCTCTCCCACGATTCGGGGAGGAGGCCGACGCGTCGCAGGACGAAACCGAAGGCCGCGATGCTCAACGCGAGGAGGCTGGCGCGTAGCGGGGGATAGTTCCACCACCGTCCAGAGAACCCGGCGCCCTCCGCGCCCCGAGCCGCGGCCATCAGATCGCGTCGGCGCCCTGTTCGCCGGTCCGTATGCGGACGATCTGGGCGACCTCGTAGACGAAGATCTTGCCGTCCCCAGCGTTTCCGGTGTGGGCGGCTTTGCGGATTGCCTGGAGCACCGCGTCCGCCCGAGCGTCATCGACGACTATCTCCAACTTCGACTTCTTGGAAAGGCCATGTCCGGCGTGGATCACGTCGTGCTTCTGCCTACGTTCGGGGAGGCGGCCCCAACCGAGGACCTCGGAGATCGTCACGCCTGGTAGGCCGTCGAGTTCGTTCAGGGCGTCGAGCACTCTCTCGAGGACGAACGGTTGGATGATCGCTTTGATTTCCTTCATGGGCACGGGTTCCTTGGCTCTTCGAATCGGAACTTCAGAGTTCCGGCTCAGGGGTGGTCTCCGCGAACCACGGGTACATCGTGGGGAGGACCAGGAGGGTGAGGAGGGTCGACGTGATGAGGCCGCCGATGACGACCGTGGCGAGAGGGCGCTGGACCTCGGCACCCGCACTCGTGGCGAGGGCCATCGGGATGAAGCCTAGGGCGGCGACCAGCGCGGTCATCAGGACGGGGCGCAGGCGGGTCAGCGCCGAGTCATGGGCGGCCTGGGCGGGAGAGAGGCCCTCGCGGCGGCGTTGCACGACATAGGACAGGAGCACCACTCCGTTCAGGACCGCGACTCCGAAGAGCGCGATGAAGCCGACGCCCGCGGAGATCGAGAAGGGATAGCCGCGCAGCAGCAGGGCCAGGATCCCGCCGGTCGTCGCCATCGGAACGTTCAAGAAGATCAGCGCGCCGAGCTTCGCCGATCCGAAGGTCGAGTAGAGCAGAACGAAGATCAGGAGCAGGGCGAGCGGGACCAGGAGCGAGAGGCGCTGGGATGCGGCTTCGAGGTTTTCGAACTGCCCGCCCCACTGGATGAACCAACCCGGGGGCAGGTGGACCTCACGCTCGACGCGCTCCTGGGCCTCGGCCACCGCGGAAGCGAGGTCGCGTCCGCGTACGTTCGCCTCGACCGTGATCTTGCGCTGGATCTTCTCGCGGCTGATCTGGGCAGGTCCCGTTTCGATGCGGATGTCCGCCACTTGGTCGAGGGGGACCCAGGGAGCGGGCCCACCCTCGGAGCCTGCGCGTGCGACCGGAAGGTCACGCAGGAGCTCGAGGTCGCTGCGGATGTCGTCGGTGAAGCGCGCCTGGATCGCGAAGCGGCGCTGCCCTTCGATGACGGTTCCCAGCTGCCGGCCGCGCATCGTCTCGATGACGCTCAATACGTCTTCTGCGTTCACGCCGAGTCGGGCGATCGCGTCCTGGTCCACGTCCACGGTCAGGGTCGGGAGCCCGAGGATCTGCTCGGACTTCACCTCCTCCATGCCGTCGACCCCCTGTACCGCGCGCGCGACCTCGTCGGCGACGCGGCGCATGTCGTCGAGAGTTCCGCTCCCGGCATAGATCTGGATGCCGATGTCGGAGCGCACGCCGCTGATGAGTTCCGCCACCCGCAGTTCGATCGGCTGGGAGTAGCTGAACATGACTCCGGGGAAGTGCTCCTCGAGGGTTTCATTGAGGGAGGCGATCAGCTCGTCCTTGGTCTCGAAGCGCCACGTGTCCTTCGGGGCGAGCACGAGCACCGTATCGCTGATCTCGACCCCCATAGGATCTGTCGCGATCTCCGCGCGCCCTGTTCGAGAGACGATCGTTTCGACCTCGGGGAAGGTGAGCACCACCTTCTCCACTTCGGTGCTGATCTCGTTGGAGGTCTCGAGAGAGACGCTCGGGAGCCTCCAGATCTGCAGCGCGATCGCACCCTCGTCGAGGCGTGGAATGAACTCCGCGCCGAGGAAGGGAACGAAGGCCGCGCTCCCTAGAAACAGAGTCGTCGCAGCCGCTGCCGTGGACTTGGGGTGGGAGAGGGTCTTGTCGAGGAGCGGGACGTAGATCCGCTTCGCGATCCTGAACAAGAACGGCTCCTTCTCTCGCACGTTCTTGAGGAAGAACGAGGCGAGCACCGGCATCAGCGTGAGTGCGCAGACGAGCGATCCGGCGAGGGCGTACACGACCGTCAGCGCCATCGGTCCGAACATCTTGCCTTCGATGCCTCGCAGGCCGAGTATCGGGATGTAGACGATCATGATGATCCCGACCGCGAACACCACCGGACGCGCGACCTCGTGGCAGGCGCGGCGGATCTTCTCGATGTGGCTGGTGCGTGTGTCCTCGCGATGGTGGTGCAGGTAGCGCACCACGTTCTCGATCATCACCACCGAGCCGTCGACGATCAGGCCGAAATCGAGGGCGCCGAGGGACATCAGGTTGCCCGAGACGCCGAATGCGTTCATCGCGGTGAGGGCGACGAGCATCGAGAGCGGGATCGCCGAGGCGACGATCAGTCCTCCGCGCAGGTTGCCGAGCAGGAGCAGGAGAACGAGCACGACCAGGAGCCCGCCCTCGGTGAGGTTCTTGACGACGGTGTGGATCGCACGATTCACGAGGTCGGTGCGGTTGTAGAACGTGTCGATCGTGACGCCCTCGGGCAGCGTCTTCTGGATCTCGCCGATCTTCGCGTGCACGTCCTCCGAAACCGTCCGCGAGTTCGCGCCCATCAGCATCATTACGATCCCGATGACCGCCTCGCCGCGTCCGTCCCGGGTGACGGCTCCCTGGCGGATCATCGGCGCGAATTCCACCGTGCCGAGGTCGCTCAGTCGAACCGGGGTACCGCGCTCGTCCTTGGTCACGACGATCTTGCCGAGGTGATCGAGGTTCTCCACGAGGGCCTCGCCGCGGATCAGGTATTGCTCATCCGCGTGGACGATGTAGCCGCCGCCCACGTTGCGGTTGTTGCGTTCGACCGCATCGAAGACCTGGTCGAGGGTGATTCCACGCGCGATCAGTCCGCGCGGGTCGAGCGTGACCTGATAGGTCTTGAGCTCGCCGCCCATCGAATTCACTTCGACGACACCCGGGACCGAACGTAGCTGGTAGTTCACGACCCAATCGAGCAGGGTGCGCAGTTCCATCGGGCTGTGGCGGTCGCTCTTCAGCTCGAACTGATAGATTTCACCGAGCCCCGTGGAGATCGGGCCGAGCTCGGGTTCGCCGTAGCCCGCGGGGATTTCCTCGCGCGCCGTGATGAGACGTTCGCCAACGAGCTGCCGTGCCCAGTAGATGTCGGTGCCTTCCTCGAACACGACGGTCACCGCGGAGAGGCCGAACTTCGAGACGGAGCGAATCTCCTCCACCCTGGGGATTCCGCTCATCGCGGTCTCGACGGGGAAGGTGATGATGGACTCGACCTCCTGGGGAGCGAGGCCGGGGCTGTTCGTCAGAACCTGGACCTGGACGTTGGTCACGTCGGGCACCGCGTCGATCGGGAGCGTCCGCATCGAGCGGATGCCGATTCCGACGGCGATCATCCAGAGGATGATGACGAGGAAACGATTGGCGAGGGAGAAGTCGATGAGGCGATTGATCATGATTCGTTCTCCCGCTCAGTCGTCGTCCCCGAGCTCATCGCGGCGAAGAGCCGACTTGAGCTGGAAGGCTCCGGTGGTGACGACCTCGTCGCCGGACTGGATGCCCGATAGAACCTCGACCGTCTTCCCGGATGGAGGCGCCACTTCGATGCGGCGACGTTCGAAGGTGCCCGGTCCCGTGCGTAGGAAGACGAACGTTCCGTCGTCTTCGTGCACGATCGCGGCCTCCGGGATCGCGACATCCGCCGTCGTCCGACCGACGACGAGTTCCACGCGACCGAACATGCCGGGTCGCAGCGGGTAGGGCTCGTCCCAGCCCTCGATGCCTCGGTTCTCGACACGGATCCTGAGGGTCAGGGCGCGGCTCTCGCGGTCGACCTCGAACCCGACGAGTTCGACCGTCCCCTCGATCACCGTCCCGGGGAAGGCGTCCATGGAGATGCGCGCCGCCTGGCCCGTGCGGACCGAGCGGACCTGGTCCTCGAAAGCGGATGCCATGATCCAGACCGTGGAGAGGTCCTGGAGCGTGAAGAGTTCCGTCTCGGTGTCCACGTACTCGCCGGCGGTGATGTGGCGGTTCACGACGATGCCGCCGCGCGAAGCCCGGATCTCGTAGCTGCCGGAGAGCAGCGCCGACCCTGCATCGAGGCTCTCGAGCTCGGCCTCGTCGATCCCGAGCGTGAGCAGGGCGTTGCGCGCCGTTTCGAGGTCGATGCGACGTTCGGTGAGCTCGACTTCGAGCTCCAGGAGGCGCGTGTCGCGCTCGGCGCGCAGCCCCGTGAGCTGGCGCTCCCTGTCGAGTTCCGAGCCCTTCAGCGCCTTCTCGGCCTCGAGCATCGGGCGCACGGTCGAGACCGCTTGTTCCTGGAGCTCCTTCTCGCGCTCGTAGATGCGGCGGTTCACCGCGATGACCCCGTCGAGCACGCGTTCCGCGGTCGCGACGCGCTCCTCGAAGAGTTTGGTTTCGCGGTCGAGGGTCCGTTCCGCCGCCGCGACGAGGGACCGGGTCCGCACGAGGTCCGCGACCGAGCGCCCGAGGTCGGTCGAGTCGATTACGCACAGGAGTTCCCCGGGACGGACGTCGTCCCCGAGGTGCTTGTGGATCGAGCGTACGATTCCGTTCGCCTTGGGGTTCACGTGCAACGCGGTATCGGCGTTGACGCTCACCAGCGCGGGCAGGGTGAGAGAGCGTTCGATCTCGCCAGGTCCCGCGGTCTCGGTGCGGATGCCCGCGGCGCTGATCTGGGCTTCGGAGAGTTCGATGGTGTTCGACTCTTCGCCTTCGGATTCTCCGTGCTCGGCCTCTTCGAGAGGCGCTTCCTCCCGAGTGGGGGAGCAGCTCAAGAGGGCGATGGGAAGGGTGAGGAGGAAACCGGCGGTGAGCAGGGCCGCGGCGTTGATGCTGGGGAGCTTCATGGGGTCGTGGAATCGGTCGAGTCGGCTTGCGGGGCGGAGGTGGGCAGGAGCAGAGCTCCGGTTGCGACGAGGAGACGCCAGCGGCGGCGGCGCAGCTCCGCACGGGCTTCGGTCGTGCGCGTGCGTGCGTCGACCAGGGCGCGTTGCAGGGTCAGGATTTCGAGCAGCGTCACCTCGCCCGCGTCGAAGGACTGGCGGGCGAGGTCCAGGCTCGACTCGGCGTTCGGGAGCAGGGCGGTCTCGAGAAACTCGAGCTCGCGCTCGGCTTCCCGATAGGACGCGAGGGCATCGGACACCTCGCGCCGAAGCCCGTGGACGCTCTCGGTGACGAGACGAGCGCTCATCGACCGTCGCGCGATCGCGGTGCGGATCGCGGGCCGGTTGAAGCGCGTGAACAGGCCCGGCGTCAGGCTGATGCCCGTCCCGATCGCGATCAGCGGAAACTGACGGCGCACCTCGAGGCGCACCTCCTCGTCCGCGGCACGGTGGGCCGCCAGCAGCGCAGCGAGGTCGGGGCGCCGTGCGAGGGCGAGTTCGACGAGGGCCTCGGGAGAGGCCTCTTCGTCGAATCCGGGGTCCGATGCCGGGGATCCTGCATGCGAAACCGGGAGAACGGTGGAGGGAGGTAGCCCGAGGAGGGCATTCAAGGCGTGCCGAGACCGGCGCAGGCGCGCCTCGAGGCGTACCTGTCGCGCACCGATCGCGAGCGCGTCTCCTGTGGCGAGGTTCGACTGGATCGCCGTGGCTGCACCGACCTCCCGGGCCCGCTGGAAGTACTCCTCGGTGGTCCGGGCCACATCGGCGAGCTCGCGATTTTGCTCGAGGAGCTGCTCGGCCTCGACGAGGTCTTCCCAGGCGACATAGACCTCTCCGGCGAGCCGCCATTCGGCTTCCAGGAGCCGCCGGCGCAACTCCTCGACACGCCACCTCGCCGCCGCCTTCTTCGCCCCGAGCTCGCCGGGTCGTGGCAACGGGATCGAGAGACCGAAGCCCGAGAGCACATCGACCGAGGAGACCGAGTGTTCGACGATCTGCGACGCGAGGGCGTCCATCCCGTCCCAACCGATTTCGGGATCGGCGAGAAGGCCCGCTTCGACGAGCAGGGAACGTGCGATCCCGATCCGGGAGCGCGCCGTGGCGAGGGTCGGATTGTGCGCGACCGCGAACGCGGCGAGCTGCCGGGGGCCGACCTCGTCCTCGGCGATGGTCTCTGCGTGCTCGGGGGACTCGAACCGCACCGCATCGAGTCCCGCGAGGAGTTCCGCGGGGTCGACTGGGGCGGGTTCGTAGCTCACGCAGGCGGTGAGCGCGGTGGAGAGGAGAACGACACACGCGGTCGTTCCAACGGGCTTTGGTTCCGTGGGCCCGTGAGCACGGAATGGAGTTCGGGCCATGGCGACACCTCTTCGCTGGGGGTCGGTGTGCCGGCGGAAGCCGACGTCACCGGATCAGGACCGCGGGAGCCCACGGGGCTCGCCGCACGCGAGGAGGAGGTGTCCTAGCAGCGCAGTCGAATCGCGCGCAGTCCAACCTGGTCGGGCGGGACCGGGGGGGAGGTGGTGCGCGGTTCGGTCCAGGGCGCTCGCGGTGCTCCGCCCAAGAAGGCTGGGAGCGCGGCCACGAAAAGGATCGTCGGCGGCGTGGGGACCGCGATGGGGTCGGGTGCGCCCTCGCGTGCCGAGGTCGGCTCCACGGCGACTCGGTAGTCAGAGCAGGGGCCGCATTCGGCCTGTCCGCCTGCGATGTTCTCTTCGGTTGCAGGTACCTTTTCGAGGCTGCTCCCGTTTTCGCAGCACGAGCTCACGCTCAGCTCGACCTGCAGATGCCTCCCCGGAGCGACGCACAGGACGAGCCCACGGCCCATCCCAAGCACGAAGACTTGGCTGAACAGGAACGCGAAGAGCGCGAGGCGCTTGAGGAGCGAGGAGGGCATTGGGCGAGCGCGAGCCTAGGGGCTGGCGAGGGCGTCGGCAAGCTACGGGTGGCCGGCTCCGCAGTTGGCACGATCCCTCTGGTCTTCGACTTCGGGGTCCCAGGTACTCGAGAAATACGACGAATCCGGCTCGCCTGGCCCCCGAATGCCCGGACGGGCAGGGGATTTCGAGGTTCCTCTACCCATTTCTCGGCACCCGCCGAAAGCGGCGGCGCATCGATTCGATCGCGTGGAACAGGAGCGGGACCACGAGGAGGGTCAGGAAGGTTCCCGCGATCAGACCGCCGATCGCGACCACGGCGAGCGGGGAGAGACGCTCCACGCCGACCGCCCACTCGAGCGCGATCGGGATCATGCCGACGGCCGAGGCGCCCGCGGTCATGAGGATCGGGCGTGTGCGCAGGTGCACGGACTCGATCAGGGCTTCGCGCAGGTTCGAGCCGGCGGCGATGCGTTCCTTCGTGACGTCGATCAGAAGGATCCCGTTGTTGACGACGATGCCCATCAACAGGATCAATCCCATGAACGAGGGCAGGCAGCCATGCTTGTCCGCGATCAGCATCGCCCAGTTCGCGCCGATCAGCGCGAGGGGCAGCGTCCCGAGGATCGCGAGCGGGTCGAGGAACGAGCGGAAGGTGACCACCAGCATCAGGTAGAGCGCGAGGAGCCCGAGCCCGAGCGAGATCGCGAGCCGCTTGAACGACTCGTTCATCTGCTTGATCTCGCCCTCGTGGCGGATTGAATACCCGCGCGGCAAGTCGAGGTCCGAGAGGGCATCGACCACCTCGCCTTGCAGGTGCGTGACCGCGACGTTGCGCCGGAACCCGATCACATCAACCGTCGGCAAGAGCCCCTGGTGGGTCTCGGCCGTCGGCACGGAGTCGCTGTGGATCGTCGCGAGAGACGCGACCGGAAGGATCTTGCGAGCTGGTGTCACGATGTCGATGGCGAGGAGGTCCTCGGGGTCGGTGCGCTGGTCGTGCCGCAGCCGAACCCATACCGGGTAGGGGTTCTCACCCCGCACGCGCAGGCGCCCCGCGGGCATGCCGGAGACCGCTGCGCCCACCTGATGCGCGACTTGTCCGGCACTCATTCCGTGCAGCGACGCGGTCTCCGGATCGACGTCGAGACGCAGGCGCTCCGAACCGTCCTGCCAAGAGCGTTCGACCCCGGTCAATCCGCGCACCTTCGAGAGGCGCGCGAGGATCTCTTCGGCGATGGAGCTGAGCACCGCGGGGTCGGGCCCAGAGACCATGACATCCACGGTCCCGCGCAGGGACGAGAGGGGGGTCGCCCCGAACTCGAAGACATTGACCGAGATGAGCCCGGGAACCCGGTGGAGTCGCGCGCGCAGGCCGCGCTCGATGTCCTGCATCGATCGATCCCGGCGGAACCGATCGACGAGGTTCACGGTCAGGGCCCCCTTCGAGAGGGTCTGGCCCGCGCCGATCGACTTCACGTCGGGCTCGGAGCCGATCACATTCGACATGGAGAGGATCCAGTCGGACGGAACCTCCGCACGCACCTTCTCCTCGATCCTCGCGGCCAGATCGGCCATCTCCGTGTCGTCCGCATTCGGGTCGGCCTCGTAGTGGATGGACATCACCCCGGTGTCCATCAGGGGCATGAGCTCCCGGCCGAGGATCGGCATCACGGCCCGGCCGGTACCGACGAGCAGTACCAGGAAGAAGAGCAGTACGAGGGCCCGGTGTCCCAGACTTCGGCCGAGGAGGAACGCATAAAACCGCTTGATCGGGTCCAACAGGAAGCGCTGGAACGGACGGAACACGAAGCCGAGCGGGTCCCAGGCCCCCGGGCGCAGGAAGCGTGAGGCGAGCAGCGGAATGATCGTCACCGAGACGATCAGAGAGGCGAACAGCGCGATCGAGAGGACGGTGCACAGGGGACGCAGCACCGTCTGGACATACCCGCCGATGAAGAGGATCGGGATGAGGACGAGGACCGTACTGACGGTGCCGGATGCGTCCGCGAGCAGGATCTCCTTGGTTCCCTCGCGCGCGGCGGTCATCCCGTCCTCTCCGTCGCGCATGCGCCGCTCGATGTTCTCGATGACGACCACTGCGTCATCCGCGAGGAGGCCGACCGCGATGATGATCGCCGTCAGTGTCACCATATCGAACTCGAAACCGAGCAGGGCCATGGCCGCGAAGGTGACGAGGTAGGTGAGCGGGAGGGAGAGAGCGGTGACGAAGGCCGCCCGCGAGTTCCCGATCAGGAGCAGGAGGACGATGATCGTCATCACGACGGCGTCGCGCAGGGAGGACAGCATGTTGTCCACCGTCAGGTCGATCAGGCGCCCCTGGGTGTCGGCGACTTCGAGGTCGAGGGAGGGAAACTCCGACTGGAGTCCCGGGAGGGCCTCTTCGAAGGACGCGAGCACTTCGTCGGCGTGACCGTTCTCGGCCCGCAGGATCGCTACGGCCACGGCCGCCTCACCGTTGCCCCGGAAGACCGAAGTGGGCGGCTCGGCGCCCCAGGAGACCGTGCCGAGGTCGCCGACGCGCACGAAGTCGCCCCCGGGGATCTGTACCAGTGTTGCGGCCAGGTCCTCCGGGCCCTTCGCGAGGGCCTGGGTGGTGAGCAGTCGCCGGTCGCCCTCGGAGCGGATCAGGCCCGAGGGGATCGAGACATTGGACGACTCGAGCGCGGAGGCGACCTGGGCGACGGTCAGCCCGTGGGCCTGGAGGGCGTCGCGGTCGAGCTCGACCGAGACGCGGCGCACCTCGCCCCCGAAGACCTCGGCGTCCGCGACGCCGGGCACTTCCAGGATGCGGTCCCGCAGCGCGTTCTCGGCGATACGGCGCACCTCTCCGAGGTCGAGGTGGGCGTCCTCCCCCGAACGGACGGCGAGGGTCAGAACGGGCTGGGCGGCTTCGGTGACCTTGAAGATGACCGGCGACTGCACGTCCGGCGGGAGGAGGCTCGTCACGCGCGGCAGCTCGTTCGAGACGTCCGTTGCCGCGTCGCCGATCGAGGTGCCGTACTCGAACTCGACGCTGATCGCCGAGACCTGGTCCATCGACGTGGAGGTCACGCGACGCACGCCGTCGAGGCCGGACAGGCGCACCTCGAGCGGGTGCGTCACTTCCGTGGCGACGTCGTCGGAGGCGGCCCCGGGCCAGCGCGTGACGACCCGCACCACGGGCCGGTTCGTGTCCGGGAACAGGTTGAGTGGAATCGACGAGAACCCGACGACCCCCCCCAGAACGATCGCGAGAGCGAAGGCCGCGACGATGCGGGGTCGCGAGACGACCCAGTCGATGAAGCCCTTCATTTCGTGGGCTCCTCGATCACGACCGCGTCGCCATCTCGGAGGCGCGCGAGGATTGCGGTGGGGGCGCGAACCACGCGCTCTCCTGCGTTCAGGGCACCGTGCACGCTGACCCTCGAGCCCTCCGCGATCCCGCGCTGCACCGGGATGCGCCGCAGCGTCTCGTTCGGCGCCTCACCGGCGACGAGGAAGAGGTGCGCGGACCCCCCCGACGTGCCGAAGAGGGAGTCGCGCGGGACGAGCAGCGCATCCTTCTCCTCCTGGAGCACGACACGTGCGGAAATCCGCGCTCCGCTCGGCAGGCCGAAGGGAATCTCCTCCACGTCGGTCTCGGCCGTGCCCATGGCCTGGGCGTCGAGGGCGGGGTGGACGCGGCTGACCAGGAGCCGAGCGGTCTGGGTGCCGTGGCTGAGGTCGATGGGAGTCCCAGCGTGGACCGCTTCGAGGACCGACTGCGGAAGGCGCACGCGCACGTGGGCGCCCTGGGAAACGGTCAGCCGGTAGATCGGGTGCGCCGGCATGCAGACATCTCCGACTTCGGCCATGCGCTCGGCGACGACGCCGTCGGCCGGGGCGACGATGCGCGCGTAGCCGCGGCGGACCTCGAGAGCGTCGATCGAGCGTTCGAGGGCCGTGACCTGGTCTTCCTCCGCGGCCGCCTGCGTCTCGAGCTCATCCACCTTGGACTGGGTGCTACCGCCCGCGGCGAGGAGGTCTCGCTCGCGCTCCGCTTCCTTGCGGAGCCGCGCCGCGCTGGCCTGCGCGGCCGAGAGCTTCGCCCGGACGCTGGCGATCTCCGCGTCGATTTCGCTCGTGTCGATCTCGGCCAGGACATCGCCCTTGCGGACGGCCACGCCCTCCCTGGGGCCGAGCTTCAGGATCGTTCCCTGGAGTTGACCGGTGATCGTGAGCTCCGCCGCGCTCGTCGCCGTTGCGAGGCACGGGAATCCCGAGCTCGCCGTCCCGCTCTTCACCACCGCGCTCCGAAGTGCCCAGGGGTGGGCCACGGGGGCCGGCATGTTCGCGATGTGTTCCATGCGCCTCTTCCGGAGCGCTACTCCCGCCGCGATGAGAGCGACCAAGGCGAGGAGGAAGAGGAGGGCTCCGATGTGTTTCTTCTTCATGGGACGGAGACGAAGCGATGGGGTGGTGTGGCTTCCGGCTTGCCGGCGGGAGCCCGAGTCCGCGCTCGAGCGCACGGAGTTCGCGGAAAAGATCGGATGCCCTCTCGGGCGTTACAGGGTCGGCTCTCGGTATCCGAGGGGCGGGGCTCCGAGGGCCCGCTGGAGTGCGTCGTCGGCCGCCCACCAGGCGGCCAGGGACGCGGCCACCTCGGCCTCGGCGCGACGCTGAGCCGCCTCGGCGTCCACCAGGTCCGTGGCGGAGAGGCGTCCGTCGTCGAAGCGCTTGGCCTGGATCTCGGTGGTGCGGCGTGCGGCGGCGGTGGAGGAGACGGCGGCCGCATGGCGCCGCTCGGCGGCCTTCCATGCGGCGCGCGCGCTCAGCACCTCAGCGCGTGCGCGGTCGGTGACCTCCTCGAGCATGCGTTTCGCCGCGCCATAGCGCGCGCGGGCAGCGCGGGCAGCCGACGAGCGTCGGCCTCCGTCGAACGCGGGCCAGGTGAGGAAGATCCCGATGTCGCTGATCGTGTCTCCGTCGGCGGTGTAGCCGGCGTTGTGCGTGATCGAGCCGCCGACGGCGACGTCGGGCAGGCGGCGCGCCTCGGCGGCGCGCACGGCTTCGGCAGCCTCCTCCACGCGCAGCCTGGCCGCGATGAGGTCCGGGCGCGAGCTCCAGTCTCCGAGCTCATCCGGAAGCGCCGGGGGAGGGGGTATCGCCGGGGTCACCGATGTGTCGAACGCGTCGACCCGCATCAAGGCTGCGAGGTTCGCGCGCAAGCTCGCCTCCTGGCCATCCACCGCTGCGATCGAGCCTTCGATGCCGTCGAGCTCCGCCTGGAGACGCAGGAGTTCGACTTCCGCGAGGCGACCGACCCGGATGGCTTCCCTGGCGAGCCTGATGTGTTCTTCGAGCGCCCGGCGCTGCGTCTCGAGAGCGGTTCGATTGCCTTCGAGCGCGGCGAGGTTCCAGTAGAGGAGCGACGCCGAGTGGAGCACGGCCAGGCGTAGGTTGTCGCTCTCCGCGCGCGACGCGAGGTGCGCGTCCTGTGCGCGCCGCACTTCCGCGCCGATGCGTCCGTTGAGGTCGATCGGGACGCGCGCCTGGATTCCGAGGTGGTACTGGTCGTCGTCGAATGGGAGGGAGCCGATCTGAATCGGTGGTGACAGGGGACTCACCAGGCGAGGCGCGTCGAGGTGCTCGGTGCTCGCAAAGGGCGTGAGTTCGCCGTAGTACTGCGAGCGCGCGACCCCGACCTCCTCACGGTCCGCTCGCGTCCCCGCATAGGCCGCCTGGATCGAGGAGGATTCTTCATCGACCCGCGCGAGGATCGCCAGGAGCTCAGCGGGGACCGTGCCCGCTCGTTTCGTGGGAGGTCGCGACGCCGCTCTCACCCGCGAGACCTCCACCTCCGTCCAGGTGCGCTCCGCGCGCCCGTCGAGCGGGTGAACCTCGTACCCGGATCCAACGCAAGCCGAGAGGAGCCATGCGCCGAGGAGTACCGTGGATGTGTGGCGCAACGGGGGATGCGCCTGCGTGTGCGCGTTGCGCCGGCGGGGGCTCTTCATCGGGTGGCCTTCGGTTCGGATTCTTCGGGGACGGAGGAGCGAGCAGGCGATGGAGCCTCAGGCCTCTCCCCAAGGAGCTCGGAATATGGACTCCCGAAGAGGCTCGCCCAAGGCGCCGTCGCCGGCACCCCGGGTCCATAGGGCGAGGTTGACCGGCTGCAAGGCCTGGGTCCGAGGGTTTTCCCGAGAAACGCGGAGCCCCGGGTTCGACCGCGACCCTCCCGATTCCTCCGTCCCCATGCCCATGCGGCGTCGATCGGCGACGCGGATCGCACTCGCTCAGAAGCCCACGAGCAGTTCCTGTGCGTTCGAAAGTGCGAGCGGGAAGGTGTCGCCGAGGTGCACGGCTTGGGTCGTGAAAGCGAAGCCGCCGCAACGTAGGGCGTTCGGGATCGCCAGCAGCCATGTGTTCGTGGGGCCGGGCGGAAGGGGAGCTGGGCCAAGAACGGACCCTCTCCGAGCAGAACTTGTCCGTTGGCGAGCGGGCGAGGCGAAGAGGAGATGCTGCATGGAGGAACTCTTCAGGGAAGAGGGGAACGTCCGACCTGGCCACGCCAGGGGGGGCAACAGGGCGATGTCCATGCGATCGGGCTCTCATCGGCTCCCTGGCCGGGGGGTAGGCTCCCACCGGTTCTCTCCCTGCCCTTGCGTGATTCCGGGTCCCGTGGAGAATGACCGAGTATGGGAGAGAGAGAAGCGGAAGATGATTCCACGCCAAGTCCAAGTGGAGAATCGAAGGGTGGCGCGGAGCAGCGCGACGAACTCTTCAGGCTCGTGTACGCCGAATTGCACGCCCTCGCCACTGCGTCGATGCAGCGGCAGCGTCGTGGGCACACACTCCAGCCGACGGCCCTCGTCAATGAGGCATACCTGCGGCTCGTCCGCGGAGGCGACATCGAGTGGGTGGATCGCACGCACTTCTTTGCGGTGGCCGCGAAGTGCATTCGACAGGTGCTGATCGATCATGCGCGAGGACTGAACACGCACAAGCGCGGAGGGGGGATCGAGCACGTCAGCCTGTCCGAAACCCTCGCCCCTCCGGAGCAGCAGCGGGACGTCGAGATCCTGTTGCTGGACGAGGCCCTCGAGCGACTCGATCAGTTCGATCCGCGCTGGGCCCGCGTGATCGAACTCCGGTTCTTCGGTGGGCTGACCGCGGCGGAGACCGCCGAGGCTCTTTCCGTTTCGGTACGCACGGTCCAACGCGACTGGCGCTTTGCACGGGCCTGGCTCTTCAGTCAGTTGAACCCGAAGGGGCAGGGTTGACGAACGGGCGGATGCGGCGGCTCGCCCTCCTGTTCGAGGAGGCCGTTGGGCTCAGCGAGACGAAGAGGGCAGCCTTCCTGCGGGACCGCACCCAGGACGAGCGGGAGCGAGCGGAGCTCGAGGAACTCCTGCACTCCGACCGAGTCGCGGGATCGTATCTCGAAGAGCCCGCGGTTCCCCAGATCGCGGATCTGCCGGCCCCCGCATCCTCGCCCGCCGCCGAACTGCCCATTCCCGATCGAGTGGGCGGATACACGGTCGAGAGGATCCTCGGGACCGGGAGCATGGGCATCGTCTACCTCGCACGCCAAGAATCCACCGGCCAGCTGGTGGCGTTGAAGCTGATGCGACCCGATGGTGTCGGCCGACGCTCCGAGCAGCGCTTCCAACGCGAGATGCGCATCCTCGCACGCCTGGACCATCCGGGGATCGCGCGCATCGTCGATGCGGGTAGGACGGACATCGGGAACGGCGAACAGCCGTTCTTCGCGATGGAGTATGTGGACGGCGAGCCCCTGCGTGAGTTCGCGCGCGGGAACGCGCCGTCCCTGCGGCGACGAGTCGAGCTCATCGTCGAACTCTGCGAGGCGATGCACCACGCGCACGAGTTGGGAGTCCTGCATCGAGACCTCAAGTCGGAGAACATCCTCGTGGACCGACGCGGTCAGGTGCGTGTCTTGGATTTCGGGATCGCTCGCATCAGTGACCCCGAGCTGCAGGTGACGGTCCAGGGCACGCAGGAGGCGCAGATCATCGGGACACTGGCCACGATGAGCCCGGAGCAGGCGACGGGCGACGTTCGCAACCTGGACCGCCGTAGCGATGTCTATTCCCTCGGCGTCGTCGCCTACGAGCTGATCGCCGGCAGGCTGCCCCTGGACCTGTCGCGTCGCACGCTGCTCGAGGCTGCCCGCATCGTTCAGGAGCGCGAGCCCGAGCTGATCTCCTCGGTCCGGGAGGAAGTGCCTTACGACCTCGCCCTCGTGATCCAAACCGCCCTCGCCAAGGACCCCGCCTACCGCTACGCATCCGCGCGCGCGATGGCGGCGGACCTCGGGCGTTGGCTGCGCAACGAGCCGATCACCGCCCGCCCGGTGGGCACGATCTACATCCTGAGGAAGTTGGCGAGGCGACACCGGGGAGCGGCGATCGGAGCGGCGGTCGCAGTCATCGCTCTCGTGGTCGGGATGGTCTTGAGCTTGGTGCTGGCGAACCGTGCGAACCGTTCGGCTGCGACGGCACGATGGAAGAGCACGCTGGCCGAACTCGCCGCCGCGGGAGCCGAGCTACGGGCGGGAGCGCTCGAGCAGGCACAGTTCAGGCTGCGCGCCATTCCCCCCGACGACCGCGGTCTCGAGTGGCGCCTCCTCCGGCATCTGAGCGATCCCTCCGCGCTGGTTCTCGAGGGCCAGGAGATGAACATCTGGAACGTTGCGATCACGCCCGATGGGAAGCGTGCGCTCTCGGCCGCGGGAGACGGAACCGTGTTCGAGTGGGCGCTCGATCGCGGTCGCGAACCGCGTCGACTCACGGACCACAACGAGCGCGTGTTCTCGGTCGCGGCGAGCGCGGACGGGACCCGGGTCGCGTCGGGCAGCGCGGATCGCACGATCCACCTGCGCGACGCAGCGACCCTGGAGACGCTCGCCGTGCTGGAGGGACACGACGCAGGATGCTTTGCGCTGGCCTTCTCCCCGGACGGCGAACTTCTCGCGTCGGGGGCGAACGACGGAACGCTGCGGACCTGGGATGCCGGGAACGGAGCTCCGCGCGCAGTCCTCGAGGGGCACGGCGCCCGGATCTGGGAGCTGGCCTTCTCCCCCGAGGGGGACACGCTCGCCACGGTCTCCGAGGACGGAGAGGTCGGCCTCTGGGATCCCCGTAGCGGCCGGCGACTCGGACGCCTGCGGCCGAACACGGGGGCCCTCGTGGACCTTTCCTTCTCACCCGATGGGGAGCGACTCGCACTCGCCTCCGTCTCCGGTCGGCTGCAGCTCTGGGACTTTGCGCGCCGCACGCGGCTGCGCGAAACGACCGCGTCCGCCACCGAACTCGGCTGCTGCGCGTTCAGCCCCGACGGGACCTTGATCCTGACCGGAAGTCGCGAGGGAGGGCTCGGCCTCTGGGATGGAACGGACCTTTCCCCGAGGGGCGTCCTGCGCGCCCACGCGGACTGGCTTCAGGATCTCGCCTTCACGCCGGATGGGAAGCGGCTCGTCTCCAGCTCCTGGGATGACACGCTGCGGGTTTGGAGGACGTCGCGCCTCTACGAGCACCTCGCCCCGGAGCGACGCAACGGGCGGTGTCTTGCGGCTGGGCCGGGTTCGAGCGATCTCTTCGTGCTCGACGGAGACGAACTCCGCCTCGAGGAGGTCGGGACCGGCTCCGTCCTGGCTGCATGGACGATCGAGGGGGAGCGCCATAGAGCGACGGCCGGGCGTCGCGGGAAGCTCATCGCCCTCAACGTGTCGGGCGCCCCGACGAGGATCATCGATACGGAAGCCGGCACGGTCCGCGATCTCGCGCGGGGGATGGGACCGATCGCGCTGTCCCGCGACGGGAAGCGCCTCGCCACGTCCGTCCAGCCGAACCGGGACCTACAGGTGATCGACCCGCGGACCGGAGCGTGCATCGCCGTGCTCGATTCGTACGGTCCCGACGCCGTATCCCTGTGCTTCGACGCGACCGGAGACCGTGTCTTGGTCACCGGCGATCCTGACTGCGCGGTCCACGTCTTCGACGCAATCACGGGTGCGCATCGTGATCGACTCGAGGGTCATGTGAACACCATCCGCTCCATGGAGCTCGATCGTTCCGGCGAGCTCCTGGCGACCGCGAGTGCGGATCGTACCTGCAGGGTCTGGGACCTGCGTACGGGCGCCTGCGTGGGGACCCTCGGCGGCCACGGATCGTCGGTCGTGGCGGCGACGTTCAACGAAGCCTCGACGCGCGTCGTGACGCTCACCGACGGGGGAACGATCCGCATTTGGAATTGGCCGCCTGGAGAAGCGCTCGCCCGAATCGAGACCGGACTCGAGGACGCCGACTCGCTTTTCTTCTCGAGGGACGGTCGCTTCCTGATCGTCGGATCACGCCTCGGGCAGTCCGTGGTCCTCGATGCCCGCTAGCCAGAACGGGTGGAGTGGCCCCAGGGAGGGTGCTCCACCCATTCCGTCCATCGGGAGCCACCCAACGGCCCACGCCCGATCCCCCCCGCGGTCCCGATTTCGCTCAGGCGGTCGACTCGCGATGCACGGCAAGGGGATTCGTCCTCCGGTGATGCCCGGGGAGGACGCCGAGGGCCCACACCACGATTCCGAGCAGCAGCGGGACCATCATTTCGCCGA
>DRLC01000131.1 GCA_011053145.1 Planctomycetota bacterium
AGGGCGGTCTCGTCGTCGGGCACGCGCTCGTCCGCGCACCCGCTCTTGCCGACGTGCACCTCCGCACCGCCGATCTTCAGGCTCGAGAGCTGCTGGCTCTTCGCGCCTTTGATCAGCGCCGCGCCCGCGATGACCATGTACGCGGCCTCGGTCATGAAGACGCGGTCCGAGATGATCGGCATGTAGCCGCCGCCCGCGATGCAGTCGCCGAACACACCCGCGATCTGCGGGACCCCCTCCGCCGAGAGCAGGCTGTTCTTCTTGAAGATGTGGCCCGCGCCGGTGCGTCCGGGGAACGAGCGGCCCTGCTCGGGGAGGTAGAGCCCGGAGCAATCCACGAGATAGATGACCGGGATGCGCAGGCGCAGCGCCATTTCCTGGGCGCGTTCGATCTTTTCGGGCGTGCGCGGCCACCAGGAACCGGAGGCCACCGTGTTGTCGTTCGCGATCACCATCGTCCAGCGTCCGTGCACCGTCGCGAAGGCGGTCACGACACCGGCGGCGGGACTCTCGGACTTGCCGAACTTCACCCCGTGGTTCACGAAGGTTCCGACTTCGAAGAGTTCGGTTCCCGGGTCGGCGAGGAGCTCGATGCGCTCGCGCGTCGTGAGCTTGCCCTTCGCGTGGACGCGCTCGGCGTAGCTCGTTCCCCAGCCCGCGTGCACCGCCTCGCGGCGTTCGGTCAGCCGTTTCACACGGGTTGCGTCGGCGGCGAGGTTGTGTTCCACCTCGCGTGCGTCGAGGAGCTCGTCCAGCGCGCTCCCGATCGGCGTCAGCGGCACCTTCGCCATCTAAGCGTCCTCCTTCCAACCGGGAATCGACCCGGTGTCGTAGTTGCCGGAGCAAAACTCCTTCGAGTCGAGCACCGCGAGGTGCAGCGGGATCGTCGTCGAGACCCCCCGCACATCCGCCGCTCCGAGGGTCGCGCGCATCGTTTCGATCGCCTCGGCTCTGGTCGCTCCGTGCACGATCACCTTCGCGATGAGGGAGTCGTAGTGGGGGGAGATCGTGTCCCCGGCGACGAGGTGCGTGTCGACGCGGACGCGTCCCGGACCTCGGTCCGTCGGGATGAGCAGCGCTTCGAGCGTGCCGGGGGTCGGCCGGAAACCGTCGGACGGGTCCTCGGCGTTGATGCGGCATTCGATCGCATGGCCCTCGAGCTGAATGTCGGACTGCGCGAGGCCCAACCGCCGGTGGGCCGCCACTTCGATCTGGCGCGCCGCGATGTCGACGCCCGAGACCAGCTCGCTGACCGGGTGCTCCACCTGCAGGCGCGTGTTCATTTCGAGGAAGAAGAGCGCTCCGTCCGGCGCTCGCATGAACTCGATCGTTCCCGCGCCGGTGTAGCCGAGTCCGAGCGCGGCGAGGAGCGCGCGTTCGCCGAGCTCCGCGCGAGCGTCGTCATCGAGCGCCGGGCTCGGGCTCTCCTCGATCAGCTTCTGGTGCTTGCGCTGCACCGAGCACTCGCGTTCGCCGAGGTGAACCCCGGCGCCCCAGTCGTCGCAGAGCACCTGCACCTCGATGTGGCGTCCGCCGGTGAGGTAGCGCTCGAGATAGATCGCCCCCGACCCGAAGGCCGCGCGCGCCTCGGCCGTCGCGGTGGCGAAGGCTTCGCGCACCTCGGCTTCGTCGTGGCACAGGCGCATCCCGCGACCGCCGCCGCCGCTGTCGGCCTTCAGGATCACCGGGAAGCCCACCTCTCGCGCGCAGGCCGCGGCCGCGTCCGCATCGGCGAGCGGTCCGTCGGAGCCGGGAATGACCGGCAGCCCGACCTCGGCCATCGCGCGCTTCGCCGGAGACTTGGTTCCGAGCAGCTCCATCAGCCCGGCGTCGGGTCCGCAGAAAGCGATCCCGTGCTGGCGCACCAGGCGCGCGAAGCGCGGGCTCTCCGCGAGGAATCCCCAGCCCGGGTGCAGCGCGGTGCAGCCGGTCTGGCGTGCCGCCTGCACGAGGCGGTCCATCCGCAGGTAGCTTTGGGTCGCAGCGGCGGGGCCGATCCCGACCACGTCGTCGAATACGGAGATCCAGGAGGCGTCGCGATCGGCCTCGGAGACCACGCCGACCGGAGAGACCCCCAGCTCGCGCGCGGCGCGGGCGAGGCGCACGGCGACCTCGCCTCGGTTCGCGATCAGTATGCGTCGGAACATCGTGGGGGTGAGGGTAGCGTCCCCACGGCCCGGGTCGTAGCCGAGAAGGGGGCTTGGGCCGGCGCTTTGTCGCCCGCGGCGCCGTGACCCGCCCGCCCGGGCCGCGTACCTTGGGACCGTGCCCTCCTTCGCCCACGCCTTCCTGCTCCTCCTCGCGCTGGCCGCCCCCGCATCCGCGGACGAGCTCGGCGACGCGCTCGCCGCACTGCGCAGCCCCGAGGCGGCGAGGCGGGGAGCCGGCGAGCGCTGGCTCGCGGGGCATGTCGAGCCCGGGGACCTCCCGCGCCTCATCGGCTCGGTCCTCGAAGGGGGAGCGGAGGTGCGGGTTCGGATCGCACGCGCCGTCGGCGAGGCCGACCGGCGCCTGGCCCTGACCTCGGCGCTCCTCGTCGACGACCGCGCGGACGTTCGCGGGCTCGGTGAGACAGCGCTTCGCATGCGTGTCGCGCGCTGGAATCCGGACGTCGCGGGTCGTGGCCTGACCGGGAACGACCTGCGCTACGAACTCCTCGACGCCGCCCGCCGCAGCTTTCCCGCGACCCTGCGGCTCCGGCTCGGTGAGACCCTCGCGGAGTCCTGCGCGTTGCTCGCCCGCCGCGGCACGTTGCCGATCGGACTCTCGGTCGATCCTTCGGTCGCTTCGCGGCGAGCGCGGGCCGGTCGCGATCCGTCCGACCCGATCCAGCTCGTCGGAACCTGGGACGAGATCGTGCTCGCGCTCGCGTCCTACTACCGGGTCGGGCTCGAGGGCTTCGGGCTGCGCGTGGGCAAGGACGGGCCGGAGCCGTACGCGTTCGTGCGTTTCTGCTCCCCGGTCGAGGAGGGGCTCCGGGACACCGGCGAGGTGGTCGGTGGGTGGTGTCGGACGGTCGCCCTCGGGCGCGGCGAGGAGCGCCGTGCCGCCGCGGCGCGCGCCCTCGCCGGGTGCGGCTTCCCGGAGGGCGTGGAGTGGCTCGCCGACCGCGCCTTCGTCCGCAACGATGCGGGGGACGTGGAGATCGCGGATGCGGCTGCGCTGGAAGGCGTGCTCGCCGCCGCCGCGGAGGGTCGCGTCGCGCCTCGCCTCGCACGCCCGGAGACCATCGCCCTGCTCGTACGACTCGCCGGGGACGAGCGCACGCCGGAGAGCGAGCGCGCCCGTTCGATGGCGATCGTCGACGCCCTCGGGCGGCTCGCGGATCGAACCACCGGAGAGGAGGCGGTCGAGACCGGGCCCGTCGTGCTCGAGGGGTGGAGCGATGCGGACGAGTTCGGGCGCTGGGTGCGGCTCGCGATCCTCGAGGGGATCGGCGCGAACGCGGCCCGGACCCCCGCCCGCGAGGTCCTCGCGGACTCGGACGCCGGCGTGGGGTTGGCTCTCCAGGCCCTGCGGACCCTGCGCGCGGCCACGGCGGGGATCGCGGACCCGGGGGGAGTCCGGCCGGCGAAGTTCGAGCAGCTCCTCGCGTGGCCTGGGAGCGTGGCGCGCGCGGCGGAACTCGGAGAGCTCCTCGCGGGTGCCGGGATCCGGGCCGGGGAGGAGCAGGGGGAAGGCTTCTTCGCCGAGGTGACCCTCCTCGTGCGTGACCTCCTCGCGGACGAGGCCGAGCCGGCCGGACGGACCTGGCGCCGCCTCGCCCGATCCGCCCCCGAGCGAGGCGATGCGGTCGCGCGGGCCCTCGCCCTCGCGCGCGACGCGGGTGCCCGGGTCGAGCTTCTGGAACGGGCGTGGCGCCACGCGCGCTCGGATGCGCAGGGCCCCGAACGGGCCTGGATCGATCGGATCGCAATTCTCGCTTCGCTCGTTCCCGACTCCGAACTCGACGATCTCGCCCGCCCGCTGCTCGGAACCCCCGAAGCGCCGGACCTCGCGGTGCTCGGCGCCGTGGCGGGGCGGAGCCGGGGTGGGGTCGCCGACGCGGCGCGGCGCAGGCTTTCCGAGCTGCTCGCAGTGGCCTTCGCGGCGAGGGACAGCGCCGAGGAAGCGAAGCCGATCCTGGATGCGGTCGAGCGTGCGATCGGAGACCTGCGGTCGCGCGAACTGCTGCCCGGGGGGAGCGCCGGCCGGGGCGTGGGGGAGGGGCAGGGCGTTTCCCTCGCCGACCTCTGGCGCCGGGAGGTTCGCTCGCTGCTCGTTTCCCACGCCCTCCCGCGGGCGGGGCGCGGCAACCGCGGCCTCGCCGCGGAGCTCGGGCTCGACTGGCCGCCGCCGAGACCACCTCGGATCCTCGACCTCGCCGCCCTGGATCGGCGCCCCACGGGGCCCTGATGCCCGCGGCCCCGGATTCGGGGCTTGGGTCACGGGACGATTCCACCGATGAGGGGGATGTGCCAAGATCCTGCGCTGGGCGCGGCTCCGAATCGCGCTCCCCCGCACGTCCCACGCGGTTCGACCGAATGAAACTCTTTCAGCACGACGATCCCGTCCAGGAGCTCCTGCCGGCGGAGCCCGATGAGGGACGCGAGTTCCCGATCACGCGCGAGGAGCTCGTCGTCGTGAGCAAGCCGGACGGGCCCGAGGCCGAGCAGTTCCGGCGCCTGCGCAACTCGATCCAGGCCCTGAACGCGGACGGCGCGTCACGCTCGGTCCTGTTCACGAGCGCGGTCGAGGGCGAGGGCAAGACCGTCGCGAGCTTGAATCTCGCGCTCGCCCTGCGCGAACTCCCGCACCTCACGGTCTGCGTGGTCGACGCGAATCGCTTCCACCCTTCGGTCGAGGGCTACCTGGGCCTGCCGCGGCGCCAGGGGCTGAACGAGGTCCTCTCGGGCAAGCTCACGATCGACCAGGCGGTGCGGCGCACCTCGCTCAAGCGCTTCGATGTGATGGGAGCCGGGGCGCAAACCGCCGACCCGGTCTTCAACGTGGATCGCGTGCGCTCGGTCCTGAACGCGCTCAAGCGCCGCTACGACTACGTGCTCGTGGACGCGCCGCCGGTCCTGAACACGGCGCACTCGAGCCTCCTCGCCGCACTCGCGGACGGGATCCTGCTCGTCGTGCGGATCGGTTCGACCCCGAAGGGTCTCGTCGAGGAGGCCTACACGATGGTCGAGGGCCTCGGCGGCAACGTCCTCGGAACCCTCGCCCTCGGCGCGGACGACTTGGGATGAAGCGCGCACGAGGGGTCTCCCTCGCCTTCGTCGTCTCGGCTCTCCTCCACGCTTCCTGCGCCTCGAGCCCGGATACCCCGGCGGCCCCCGGAGCTGCTTCGGTTCCCGCCCTCTCCGAAGAGCCCTTCCCGATCGTCTCGAACGAGCCGCACCGATCCAGCGTCGATGGCTCCCACCCGCCCCGTGCGGGCGCGGCGTCGCTCACCTACCTCGGCGGGAGAACGGTCCGGATCGAGAACGAGAGCGGCAGGTTCGAGGTCCCCGTGGACGCCTTTCGGCTCGCGAACCGGGGCCTCGCGCCCCTGCTCTTCTGGGACGACGTCAACTTCCCGATGGAACCCCGCCGGCGGCTCCTTCGGCGTGAGGACGGCTCGGTCGAGGAAGGGGACTGGGTGGACGGGTGTCCCTGGGGTCGCGTGATGCGCGAGGTTCCGGCCGGGGCGGAGGCGGTCGTCTTCGTGCGCGTCGAGGAGGAGGACCGGACCGAGGGCAAGCGCCAGGTCGGCATCCTCGTGGAGGAAGGACCCTCCCTGCGCCAGGGGTTCGTCTGGTCCGAACCGTACGAGCACATCGCACCGATCCGCGCCTTCGGTTCAGCGGTCGGGGAACAGTAGGGCCTGGCCCGCGCGCAGGAGTCGGGCCGCACCCTTCGGTCGCGCGAGCGGACGGCCGGTGCGCGCGGAGCGGAGCAGCGCGCCGATGTGCTCGTGCTGCCAGGCTTCGGCGCGCTCGAAGTCGCGGTACGCGCGTTCGCGCGCGCGGAAGTGGGGCGGGTGGTGGGCGCGGCGTCGGCGTGCATCGTCCCCGTCGTGCTCGCGCGGCGCCGAGAGATCGAAGGCGGCGTGCAGGAACTCGTGGAAGAGCACGAAGCGCACGAAGAACGCGGGCACCGCCTCCTGGTCGAGCACGGGATGGACGCGGACGAGGTTCGACGTGGAATCGTAGCTGCCGAGCTGCAGGCTGCGTCGCGCACGCCGCGATCCGCGCCGGCCCCAGGTCACGCGCTCGACGAACTCACCGGGGAGCTCGGTGGCGAACTCGTCCGCGAGCAGCGAGCGCGCGAGCGGGGTCAGGTCGTGGGCGGTCCCGGCGCGGCGCAGCGCGACCGCGCGCGGTTTCGGCGGGCCGAGGGTCTCGGCGAGTTCGGCTACGAACGCGTCGAGGCGCGCGGAGGCGGCGCGCGCGCGCTTGCCCGAGCGGATCCACGCGGCGAGGGCGTCCCACACCTCTTCGGGGGCGTCGGCGAAGGCCGCGTTCACGCGGATCCGGATCCCGGCGGCGAAGCGGCGCACGACGATCACGTTGCGCCGGGCCCGACCGAAGCTCAGTTCGACCGGGGCATCGAGCGCCGCGGAGAGGCGTGCGGCGAAGGGTCGGGGATCGGGGGGCGGGGTCACGACCCCCCATCCTCGAATCGGATCTCGCAGGATCCAGCGCTCTTTCCGTCGATTCGCACCTGGGAGTCGGGAGCGCGCAGGGACCTTCCGCCGATCACCGCGTTCGTCTCCACGCGATAGGTCCCCACCGGGAGGGGCGGGGTCTCGAAGCTGCCGTCCGCCTCGGTCGTCAGGAACGGAACACTCGCCCGGGTGCCGCGGATGTGGAGGCGCGCGCCGGCGACCGGAGCCCCGGTGGGATCGAGGACCGTGCCGCGAATCGGCGCACCGGGTTCGAGCTCGATCGGCCCCGGCCGCCCGGTATCTCCGGTCGTGATCGAGAAGGGCCCGAGGGACCGGGGGGTGACCCCTTCGCCGCGCAGGATCAGCCAGATTCGGCCCGGTGTGAGGTTCTCGAGGGTGAGCAGGCCGTCCGCGGTGGAGGCGGGCATCGAATCGATGGGACGGGTCGGAGGCGCGAAGAGCTGCGCGGGGACGGGCGCGCGCTCCAGGAGTTCGGCCCGCACCCCGCCCACGGGCTTTCCATCGAGCCGCAGCCGCAACTCGAGGTTTCCGCCGTGGTCGACGCGGATCACCCCGATGTCCACTTCCCCCCGATCCGAGACGTGGAACGGGCGTGAGGTTCCATCGGCGTATCCGGGCGCGCGGACGATCGCGCGGTAGTCCCCGGGACGCAGGTCGATGAGGCGGAAGCTGCCGTCCTCCGCGACTTCCGTGCCCCCGGAGAGGCGGCCCGCGAGATCCCCGCGCGTGGACATCGGGAGGGTGAAGACCCGCGTTCCCGGCGGGGGAGCGAGCCCCTCCACCGTCTCGACGCGTCCACGCCCACCGGGCCAGGCGACGAGGCGCATCTCGATCTCTTTCTTGTCCGCCTCGACGCGGAACATCGCGCTCGGCTTGTAGCCGGTCTTCTCGGCACGCAGGTTCCAGGTGCTCGTCGCGAGGTAGGAGAACGTAGCGCGCCCCGTTTCGTCGGTTCGCGCCGAGCGTGGCGGGGACCCGGGGGCCTCGGATCGGATCCACAGGAGCACATCGGGAAGCGCGGTTCCCGAGGTGTCCACGACCCGGATGCGCAGTTCGTGTCCAGGCGGCAGCACGATCCGGGCCTCGGCGCGGGGTCGGTGTTGGAACTCCACCGAGGTCTCGCCGAAGCCCTCCGCGCGCGCGGTCAGGACCACGCTCCCCTCGGGGGCGACCGCGAAGCGAAAGCGCCCCTTCGCGTCGCTGCGAAGCGTTTCTCCGACGCCCACTTCGATCGTGTGGCCCCGCAGGGTCGAGACCTGCACCCGGGCTCCGGCGATCGGTCTGCCCTCGGTGTCC
The DNA here is from genome assembly GCA_011053145.1 of Planctomycetota bacterium. Lineage (GTDB taxonomy): Bacteria > Planctomycetota > UBA1135 > UBA1135 > DRLC01. Next base: position 7,952 of record DRLC01000131.1, read on the forward strand.
TCGACGAGGCCTGCGAGTTCCGAGCCGGGTCTGAGGAACAGGTTCCCGAGGTTCTGGGCTCCACCCGCGACCTGGGGGCCGAGGTCGCGCTCGAGGAACGCGAGTCCGGGGGCATCCACGCGCAGGATCAGCGACGGCAGCGGGCTCGGGAGCGCGAGGTCGAACCGGCCGCTTCGCTCGGATCGCGTTTCGCCCACGAGTCGGCCTTCGCTGTAGGCGCGTACCCGCGCGTCCCCGAGCCGGCCGTTCGGCCCGACGACCATGGCTCGGAAGTGACGTGTGGTCCCGTCGTCTTCCCGCACCCGAGCGGCGGTGCGACCGCTGGAGCCCGCGGCCGCGGCGCGTGCGCCCGGATCGGGGGGGAGATCGGGCGCGCGCGTGCGCCCCTGTCCGTTCCCCGCCGAGGCCCCGGCCTCGAGCGCCGGCCGCTCCTTGAGGACCAGCGGCGCCCGCTCCCCGATGCCGCCCTCGCGGTCGAAGAGGTACAGCGCGACGCCGAGGAGCAGCGCCGCCAGGAGGAAGGCGTTGCGCTTCATGGCGAGGATGGGGCGATCGGAGCCGCGCTCAGTTGTCGGCGCGCGCCGGGAGGCGCAGCTCGTATTGGTACGTCCCGCCGTCGGCGAGGGTGATCTCGATCTCGGAGTTCTGGATGTCGATCACCGGCGCGAAGGGGTTCGAGTTCGGTGTCGGCGGACGCGAGGCAGCGAGTGAGAAGGTGCCGGCCTTCGCGTTCTCGAGCACGAAGTTCCCGTGGGCGTCCGTGCGCGTCTCGTAGCTCCCGAAGACGCCGGAATCGGTCGAGCGCATCGTGACCTGGGCCCCTGCGATCGGCTCGTCGTCCGGGCCGAGCACGGTTCCCGTGACGATCGCACCCTTCGAGAGGGAGAAGGAGCCGACCTCGGTGGCGGGGCCGTCGTCCACGCTGACGTCGTTGAGGATGAGCGTCGTGTAACCCGGCTTCTCGACGCGCACTTGGTAGGTGTCGGGCGTCAGCAGCGAGAGCGTGAATTCGCCGTTGGCGTCGGTCTTCGTCGAGGCCTTCGAGGTCGCGCTCGAGCCCATGCTGTTCAGGATCAGCATGATCTCCGAGTCGACGTAGTTGTTCTCGTTCGTCCGGACGATCGCTCCCTGGACCGGCTGGCCGGTGTAGGCGTCGAGCACCTTCCCGTGGATCGTGCCGCCCTTCGTCAGGCGCACGACGACATCGCGGGTCTGGATGCCCTGGTCCACGTGGAAGGGAGCGCTGAAGCTGCTCGCGTAACCGCGGGCGAAGGCTTCGGCGACGTAATCCCCTTCCGAGATCCCTCCGAGGCGGAACGATCCGTCGGCTTGGTCGCGAACGGTGGTCTTCGCGACCTCGCCACCCCAGGAGACGTTGCGCGGATGCAGGGTGCGGATGCGGACGGTGAAGCCTCGCATCGGCTTTCCGGTCGCGGCATCGACGACGCGTCCTTCCACGCCACCCTGTTCGGCGAGCAGGATCTCGACGTCGGTCCGGTCGGTTTCGACGCGCTGCAGCGGAGCGGTCTGGTATCCCTCGGCCTGGGCGCGCAGCGTGTAGATGCCCTCACCGAGATCCTCGATCAGGAACTCTCCGTCCTTCCCCGAGACCGTCGAGCCGCGCGATCCGGTCGTGCCCGATTGACTGATCGCATCGATGCGAACTCCGGGCACCCCGGAGCGGTCGGGTCCGAGGACCTGACCGGCGATCCGGTGCCCGACCTCGAGGTCGAAGTCCCACTGCACCGGCTCG
>DRLC01000132.1 GCA_011053145.1 Planctomycetota bacterium
GGGATCGAGGGTAGGATCCGCGCCCCGCTACTCGCTCCGATTCCCTATCCGGGTCCCGGTGGATGCTCTTTTTCCGGGCCCGCCGGTACGGCCGGGGCGTTACTGGCGGCCCCCGCGCGGATAGCCCTCGGGTTCCCGGGGGCGTGATGGCCGCCCGTTCCCAGCTCCTCGATCCCCCACGCTCCGCCCACACCCATGACCCCGCCTGCCCCGTCCCTCTGGCTCCGCTTCGAGTCCGGGCCGCTCGGGGGACAGCGGGTGGCGCTCTCCGAGGGGAGCACGAGCCTCGGGCGCGCGCCGGGCAACGGGATCGTGATCGCCCACGGGTCGGTCTCGGGGCGGCACGCGGAACTGCGGGTCGAGCGAGGCGAAGCGCGCATCGTCGACCTCGGGAGCACGAACGGGACCCGGATCAACGGCGTGAAGGTCGGCGACGCGATCCTCGAGGAGGGGTGCAGGGTGCGCTTCGGAGCCGTCGAGGCGGTGTTCGAGGCGGGCGGCGCGCCGGAGGCGGGGGACGTCTCGGTGGAGGTGGAGGAGGTCCTCCTCGAAGAGGAGATTCCCCTCGTCGAGGAGCCCGCGGATCCCGCCGCGTCGATCCCCGCGGCCCCGGTGCCCCCGCGCCCGCTCGAGGAGGCGGGGGCAGGGCTCGGCGGGGGAGGGAACGACGCCGGTTCCCTGGAGACGATCAGCGCCGACGTACTGCAACGCTCGGCCAAACGCTCGCCGGTCGCCCTCGTGGCGATCGTCGTGCTGCTCGCCGCGGGTGGAGTCGCGGCCTGGTTCCTCTTGAGCAAGGGCAAGGGCGAAGATGCCGCGGTCGCCGTCGAACCCGTGCCCGGAAACCTCGTCGCCGACGGGTCCTTCGAGGACCCCGACTCCGAGCCCTGGGAGGGCGCCGAGGCGGCCCCGGTGGCGCTCTTCGTCGATGCGAGCGCGGCGGCGAGCGGCGCGGTCGGCCTCGGTTGCGCCCTGGAAGGCGGCGAATGGACCTTCGCCGCGTCGCCCGACTTCCCGGTCCGTGCCCATCGCGGACTCTCCCTCGACCTCCAACTCGCCGTCACCGGCGACGTCGTCGGTCGCGCCGGGCTCGAGCTCCTTCCCGAGGAGGAGGGGCTCGCCTCCACCCTCGCCTGGGCGCCCGCGGTCCCGGGGGGCGACGGCGCCTTCGAGCCCGTGCACCTCGCGTTCGAAGTCCCGCAGGGATTCGGCCGCGCGCGCGTCGTCGTCGCGGCCCTCGCGGAGGGCGCCGGAGGATCGATCGCGGTGGACGATGTGGTCTGTCTCGCCGGCGGGGACGAGAAGGGGAGCGGGGCCAGCTTCGAGGAGTACGAGCTGCGCGTCCTCGGCGATCCCGGCTCCACGGCCCAGCTCCTGCGCAGCGGGCGCGTGCTCTTCCCCGAGATCGCGCTCTCGCAGTGGAACCCCTCCGGGCCGGGGGACCCCGGGCTCGCCGGCGATCCGAGCGCCACCTGGCGGGTCGAGGGCATCGATAACGGGCTGAACCTCCTCCCGCAGTCCACCTCGGCTGCGAAGGGCGTCCTCACCCTCGACGTCCTGCGCGGGGACGATGCGAGCTTCGCCACCCTCGGTGCCGGGGGCTATCGGGACCACGCCGGCGACTTCGAGCGCGACGGTGTCACCGATCTCCTGATCGGCTCGGGGGTGAACCGCATCCGCGTCGGCTTCGACGCTCCCGCCCGTCTGGACGCGGTCCAGCGAGGGCCGGTCGTGCGCCTGCGGATCGAGCTCTCCTCCCTCGGCGCGATCGCGTTCCAGCTCACCTTCCGCGCGGAACGCCAGGAGGCGGCACGCCTCGCGCGCGCGGCCCGCGAGGCCGAATCGAGCGGCAAGGCCGGGGTCGCGATCACGACCTGGTCCAAGCTCCTCGACCGCTTCCCGTTCGAAGCGGAACTCGTCGCCGAGGCCCAGGCCTCGCGCGCGCGGCTCGAGGCGGTCGGCTACGCGGAACTCGAGGGGCTGCGACGCGAGTTCGAACGCGCGCGTTTCTTCGAGCTCGCGGACCTCTTCGAGGAGCAGCGCCTGGCGGCGCTCGACCTCGCCGAACGTTTCGAGGGCTCGGCGACCGAGGCGGCGGCGCGCGAACTCGCGTCCGCGCTCGAAGCCGAGCGCGAGAAGGTGGGGGGCCACGACCAGAAGGTCCAGCGCGACGCCCTGGCGGCGGTCCGCGCCGCGCTCGCGGCCGAACCCGAGGACACCTTCGGGGCAGCCCTCCGCGATGCCTTCGACCGTGCGCTGGCGTCCGCTTCCAGCCGAGATGCCGCCGGATCCGCCGGCGAGAGGAACCCATGAGCAAGGTGGCCACTGGAATCGACGTCGGAACTTCGACGGCGAAGATGCTGCGCGGTCAGGTGAAGGGCACGACCTTCCTCGTGACCGACTTCTTCATCGCGCCGAATCCGACCGGGAGCCTGGAGGGGGGCTGGAACGCGCTCGCGGGGGGCTTCAAGCCCGGGACCGCGCGTGTCGGTGTCACCGGGCGTGATGTGAACATGCGCTACACGCGCGTGCCGCGCCTCGCGGACTGGCAGCTTCGCAAGCTGATGCGCTTCGAGGCCGAGGAGGTCAGCGGGCACTCGGACGCGCGCGTGGCCTCGGACTTCAACGTCCTGCCGGAGATCCCCGAGATCGAGGGCGAGGACGTGGTCGTGCTCTGCATGGCGCGCGAGTCGCTGCTCGCTGAACAAGACGCGGGGCTCTCTTCGATCGGAGGCAAGCTCGACGCATTCACGCCGAACGCGATCGCGCTCTACAACGCCTTCCTGCACTACGGCGTCGTGCTCGACGACACGGTGCTCGTCGCGAACATCGGGCGCGCGAACATCGACGTCGTCCTGATGCGCGGCACCGACCTGATCTTCGCGCGCAACCTCGCGGGCGGGTCGGAGCTGTTCGACCAGGCGATCGCGGAGCGCTTCGGGGTCTCGCTCGAACGCGCGGAGAGCTACAAGCGGGACGAGGGCACGCTCCGGATGAACGGGCCGTTCCAGGACGCGAACCAGGAAAAGGCCGCGCGCGCGATGACCGCGCCCGCCGGGCAGATCCTCTCGCTGCTGCAGTCCGCGGTGCTCTTCGCGAAGAGCCAGGTGAAGCTGCAGAGCCTGCGCCTCGATCGCGTCTTCCTGTGCGGCGGCGGCGCGGCGCTCGAGGGGTTGCCCGAGTACCTCGCCAAGGCGATGGGGGTGCCGGTCGAGATCTTCGACCCGTTCGTCGTGGTCGACGACTCGAAGCTCGATGCCGCCGCGAGCGCGGCCCTCGAGGAGCACCGGCTCGAAGCGGTCCTGGCGCTCGGGCTCGCGACCACCGGGTCGGATCCCGACGCCTACTCGATCGAGATCCTGCCGGAGAAGGTCAAGCGGCGCCGCGAGTTCCTCGGCGGCACCGCGTTCCTGATCGCGGCGGCGGTGCTCGCCGCACTCTTCCTCGGGGTCTTCGGCTGGAAGAAGAAGAGCGAGCTCGCGAGCTTGGACGCCGAAGCGCGACGGCTCGGGAGCGAGCTGCGGCGCGCGACGAGTCGTGACGGGCGCGCGCGGAGCCTGATGGCCGAGAACCAGGAGCTCGCCGAAGTCGCCTCCGAACTGATGGCGGTCGGCGGCGCGGGTGAGGAGCTGGTGCGCTCGCTCGCGTCGATCGAAACGCGCCTGCCCGTCGACTTTTGGCTCGAGGGCATGACCCTCGGCATGGGGACGGAGGAGGGTCTCGGCGTCGTCCGCGGCGAGGAGCTGCCGATCCTGCGCGTGCGCGGCCGCGCACGAGAGGGGACCGATTCGCCCGAGGTGCAGTGGGAGGAGTTCGTCGCGGCCCTGCACCGTGACCTTCCCGAAGCCCGCATCCAGGATCGCATGGGTCGCAGTGACTTCACGCTCGATCTGGTGTCGCTGTTGCCGCCGGCGGAAGAACCCGCCGCGAGTGAGGACGAGTAGCCCATGGACCTGAACGAATACTGGCAGGAGAACAAGCGCTTCGTCGTCGGCGTGACCGCCGGGACGATCCTCTTCTTCGTGGGGCACATGGTCGTGAACTCCGTCTTCGCGGGGGACATCCGGGCCCGCAAGCGCGAGATCGCCAGGCACCGCACCGACCTCGCCAAGCCGATGCTCACCTCCTCGGACCTCGCGGATGCGGAGCAGGAGAACGAAGCGCTTGTCGAAGCCGTGCGCTCGCTCGTCGAGGCGGTGGACTTCCAGCCGCGCGAGGAGTTCCGGCTCGATGCGAGCCGCGGCGCCGCGAACACCCAGTACCTGCGCGTGCTCTCGCGCGTGCGGGAGGAGTTGCTCACCCGCGCGAACCGCGCCGGGGTGAAGGTGGAGCCCGCGCTCGGGATGCCCTCGCTCTCCCCGACGCGCGAGGCGGAGATCCAGCGCTACCTCGAGGCGCTCGACGTGATCGAACGCACCGTCGACCTCGCCGTGCGAGCGCGCGCCGACCGCGTCGAACGCATCGCCGTCCGGCTCGATCCGGGGCTGACTTCGAAGCAGGGCATCGGCGCGCTCGAGCGCACGCGCGTCAAGCTCGAGATCGTCGGCGACAGCCTCGCGCTCGAGCGCGTTCTCGCCTGGACGCAGCGCCCGCCGACCGGGAGCCGCCAGATCGCGGTCGACGAGCTCGAGCTTCTGCCCTCACGCGGCAAGGAGGACGAGGTGCACCTCGAGCTGACCCTGCTCGTCCCGCGCGTCTCGGCGGAGGTGAGGGATCTCGTGAACGGGGAGGACGCCTGATGGCCGTGCGGCAGGAGAAGCTGGTCTTCGCGGCGACGATCGTCGTGCTCGGTGCGATGTCCTGGGGGCTGTTCGCGCCTCGGACCACCCGGCGCCGCTCGTCGCGCTCGGGCGAGCGTGCCGAGCTCGTCCACCAGCGCGCCCCGGACGTGAGCCTGGCACGGCCGAACGGCGTCACGCCCGCCCTCGAGCGCGCCCTCTTCGCACCACCGCGCGACACCCACCCGCTCCCGCCGCTCGAGCTCGTCGAGCCGCCCCTCGAAACGGCGGCCGTGCTCTTGCCACCCAGATCGGAAGAGCA
>DRLC01000133.1 GCA_011053145.1 Planctomycetota bacterium
ATGATGAGCCCTGAGGGCGGCTCTCCCCCCCCGGGACACAACCACGGCGCAGACATGCCCGGAATGGAGGACACGGGCACCGCTCGGAAAGGAGCCTCCATCGAGATCTCGGATGAGGACAGGACAGAAGTCACGGCGCTCCTGGAGAACGCGATGGAGGCGTACCTCAGCGCGCACGATCAGCTCGCTCGTGACGGAGATGCGCGCGGAGCGGCGGCGGACTTCTTGTCGACCCTCGCGGATCCGAACCTACCCGAGGTCCTCTCCCCGCTCCGCTCCGCGGCCGAGGCGCTGGAAAGCGCCGAAGACATCGAACTCCAGCGCGAGCGATTCATCCCCTTGAGCCGCCTCTATATCGACCTCATCGATGCGACGGGGGCGACGCTGAACACGGGGGCCCCCCTCGGTGTCTACCACTGCCCGATGGCGGGAGATGATGGCGCGGACTGGGTCCAGCCCCAGGGAACGACCCAGAACCCCTACTTCGGCACCTCGATGTCGAAATGCGGTTCCATGACGCGCGAGCTGGGCGGAGGGCAGTAGTCATGCTGAACCGACTGATCCGCTTCTTCCTCGAGAACAAGCTCGTCGTCTTCCTGCTCGCGGGTTTCGTCATCCTGTGGGGAATCCGGTCGGCTCCGTTCGCTTGGAAGACCGACTGGCTTCCGCGAGACCCCGTGGCCGTGGACGCGATTCCCGACATCGGGGAGAACCAACAGATCGTCTTCACGAAGTGGCCCGGACGCTCGCCGCAGGATGTCGAAGACCAGATCACCTACCCGTTGACGGTTTCGCTCCTCGGACTTCCCGGAGTGAAGACGATTCGCTCGTCGTCGTTCTTCGGGTTCTCGAGCATCTACGTGATCTTCGAAGAGGGGGTCGAGTTCTACTGGTCCCGCTCGCGTGTCCTCGAAAAGCTCGGAAGCTTGCCAGGAGGGACGCTTCCAGACGGCGTCCAGCCTGCCCTCGGACCGGACGCGACCGCCCTCGGTCAGATTTACTGGTACACGCTCGAGGGACGCGACCCAGAGGGCAATCCCACCGGCGGCTGGGACCTCGACGAGCTGCGTTCGATCCAGGATTGGACGGTTCGCTATGCCCTGATGAGTGCGCGCGGGGTCTCCGAAGTCGCGTCGGTGGGCGGCTATGTGCGCGAGTATCAGGTGGACGTGGATCCCGATGCGATGCGCGCGCACCACGTGAACATCGAGGAGGTCTTTCGCGCGGTGCGGGGCTCCAACCTCGAGGTGGGTGCCCGGGTCGTGGAGATCAACCGCGCCGAATACTTCGTACGCGGCCTCGGCTGGGTCAAGAACACCGGGGACATCGCGGACTCGGTCATCAAGTCGACCGACGGCGTGCCGATCCGCGTGAAGGACGTCGCCCACGTCACGCTCGGACCGGCGCAACGTCGCGGAGCCCTCGACAAGGGCGGGGCCGAGGCGGTCGGTGGAGTCGTGATCGTCCGCTACGGCGAAAACCCGCTCGAAGTGATCGAGAACCTCAAGGCCAAGATCGCCGAGATCGCGCCGGGTCTGCCGCGTAAGACGCTCGAGGACGGAACGGTCAGTCAGGTCACGGTCGTGCCGTTCTACGACCGCACGGGCCTGATCCACGAGACCCTCGGGACCCTCGACGAGGCGATCAGCCAGGAGATCCTCGTCACGATCCTGGTCATCATCTTCCTCGTGATGCACCTGCGGTCGGCGACGCTGATCTCGGGGCTCCTCCCGGTCGCCGTGCTGTTCTGCTTCATCCTGATGAAGCTCTTCCACGTGGACGCGAACATCGTCGCGCTCTCCGGCATCGCGATCGCGATCGGGACGATCGTCGACATGGGAATCGTGCTCTGTGAGAACATCCTCACGCGGATGGACGAAGCAGGGCCGGACGAGACCCCGTTCGATGTCGTCTACGATGCCACCGTCGAAGTCGCCTCCGCGATCCTGACCGCGGTCACCACGACGATCATCGCCTTCCTCCCGGTGTTTGGAATGATCGGGGCTGAGGGCAAGCTCTTCCGCCCACTCGCCTTCACGAAGACCTTCGCGCTGATCGGTTCGATCGTCGTCGCCCTGACGCTGATTCCGCCCCTCGCATTGATGATCTTCCCCGCGAAGGGCGGCTTCGTCGGGAGAATGCTTCGCAAGGCGCTCAGCCGCTACCGCCCCGCTCAGGTGGCCTGGCCGTACCTCGTCAATGCGATCGCGATTCTGATCGTCGCACAGGTTCTCGCCGGCAGCTGGGAGCCACTCGGAGCGGAACGCAGCGCGCTCGCGAACCTGATCTTCGTGCTGATCAGCGTCGTCGGCCTGCTGGTCTTCTTCCAGCTCTTCCTGAAGGTCTACGAACCGATCCTGCGTTGGTGCCTCGACCACAAGCTCCTGTTTCTCACCGCCCCGCTCCTGCTGTTCTTCTTCAGCATGTCGGTCTGGCTCGGTTTCGAACGCGTCTTCCGGCCGATCCCCGCCGGAGTGGAGCTCCTCGGAGGAGACGCCGCATGGGTACGGGACACGCGGATCTGGAAGGCGGCGAGCGCATCTCTTCCCGGACTCAAGAAGAAGTTCATCCCCGACCTCGATGAGGGCTCGTATCTTTTCATGCCCTCGACGATGCCGCACGCGTCGATCGGCGAGGCACTGGACGTCGTCCGCAAGCTCGACATGCGCATCCAGTCGATCCCCGAAGTCGACCTCGCGGTGGGCAAGATCGGCCGGGTCGACAGCTCCCTCGACCCCGCTCCAGTCTCGATGCTCGAGACCGTCATCAACTACGCCCCCGAGTACAAGGTCGACGAAACGGGCAATCGGCTGACCTTCCGCTACGACGAGGACGCGGAGGAGTTCGTCCGGGACGAAAACGGCGCCCTGATCCCCGACGAGGACGGCCGACCCTATCGCAACTGGCGACCCGAGATCCGAAGCCCCCAGGACATCTGGGATGAAATCGTCGCCGCCGCGCGCCTGACGGGTACGGTCACGGCCCCGAAGCTTCAGCCGATCGCGGCGCGTATCGTGATGCTGCAGAGCGGGATGCGCGCTCCGATGGGCGTGAAGGTCAAGGGGCCGACTCTCGAGGTCATCGAGGAGGTGGGGCTCAGGATCGAGCAACTGCTGAAGCAGGTTCCATCCGTGAACCCCGATGCGACCTTTGCGGATCGCGTCGTCGGCAAGCCCTACCTCGAGATCGACATCGACCGCTCCGCGGCGGCGCGTTACGGCATCTCGATCGTCGACGCCCAAAACGTGATCGAGATCGCCCTCGGCGGTAGGCGAATCACGACGACTGTGGAGGGTCGGGAGCGCTATCCCGTCCGCGTCCGCTACCTCCGGGAATTGCGTGACTCGATCGAAGGGATGGAGAAGGTGCTCGTTCCGACGTCTTCGGGGGCACAGATCCCACTGTCTCAGATCGCCGAGATTCGCTTCGTCCGAGGCCCCCAAGTCATCAAGACGGAGGACACCTTCCTCACTTCCTACGTTCTGTTCGACAAGCGCCCTGGGAACGGGGACGTCGACGTGGTCGAGGAGTGCCGCGCCTTCCTCGAGTCGAAGCTCGAGAGCGGGGAACTCACGCTACCGGCGGGGGTCTCCTACAGCTTCGCCGGGGACTACCAGAACCAGGTGCGCGCGATGAAGACGCTGCGGGTCATCCTGCCGCTCTCCCTGTTCGCGATCTTCCTCGTTCTCTACATGCAGTTCCGGCGTGTCTCGACGACCCTGATGGTCTTCACCGGAGTCTTCATCGCCTGGTCGGGCGGTTTCCTGATGCTCTGGCTCTACGGACAGGACTGGTTCCTCGACTTCCACCTCCTGGGGGTGGACATGCGCGCTCTCTTCCAGGTCCGCGAGATCCCGATGACCATCGCGGTCTGGGTGGGTTTCCTCGCCCTCTTCGGGATCGCAACCGACGACGGCGTCGTGATCGCTACGTATCTCAAACAGTCGATGGAGCAGGTGACGCCGAGGACCGTCGCGGAGATCCGTCAGGCGGTCGCACGGGCCGGAAAACGGCGTGCGCGGCCCTGCCTGATGACCACGGCCACGACGATTCTCGCCCTCCTACCGGTCCTCACTTCGGCGGGCCGGGGGGCGGACGTGATGATTCCGATGGCAATTCCGTCCTTTGGGGGCATGAGCATCGAATTGATGACCATGTTCGTCGTCCCGACCCTGTTCGCCCTCGTGGAGGAACGACGCCTGCGCCGCCTCCAGAGGTCTCGATCGTAGACATCCACCCGCTTTTCGGCACTTTTTCGCCACTCTAGGGGGTCCAACCACATCCATTCCCAGTCCTTACCTGGCATCCGATCACCGGAACCGTACCCTTTCGACGCCCCTGCGTCGGACACGAGTTCCGGGGCATTCCCAACCCGGCCACGGCCGAATCACACGCACTATGAAACTCCATCAAGCACTCCTCGCGGCTCTTTCCGCCGCCCTCCTCTCCGCTCCCGCCGTTGCCTTGCAGGACTCCTGCTCGGACTGCGCCGAAGGCACGACCGCGACGACCGTCGCCATGCCCTCCTCCGCCAGCAGCGACGACGCCTCTGTCGTAGCGTCTGAGCTCCCCTCCTATCCGCTCACGACCTGCCCGGTCAGCGGCGAGAAGCTCGGGGGCGAAATGGGGGAGGCAATCAACGTGGTTGTCCAGGGTCGCCTGGTCCGCGTCTGCTGCAAGGGCTGCATCAAGAAGGTCAAAGCCGATCCTTCGAAAGCCTTCTCGATGATCGACGCGGCCGTCATCAAACAGCAAAAGCCCTCCTATCCGCTCGACACCTGCCCCGTCAGCGGAGAGCCCCTCAAGGGCGACATGGGAGAGCCGATCGACGTCGTCGTCGGGACCCGCCTGGTCCGCGTTTGCTGCAAGGGTTGCATCAAGAAGGTCAAGGCCAACCCGGCCGCCGCCCTCGCGAAGGTGGACGCCGCGCTGATCGAAGCCCAGTCGAAGAACTACAGCGCCAAGACCTGCCCGGTCAGCGGTGAGGAACTCGGGGGCGACATGAAGCCCGTCGACATCCTCTACGGAACCCGCCTCGTGCGCCTGTGCTGCAAGGGCTGCGTGAAGAAGTTCAACGCCAACCCCGCCAAGTACATCGCGATCCTCGACGGCAAGGCCGATGCCCACGGCGAGGAGCATGGCGACGGCCATGACTCCCACTGAGCCCTGGGCTCCATAGCTCCCGCGCCGCCGCTCTCCCCCTGGGAGGGCGGCGGCGCTTTGCTCTAGGGATATCCCCTCCCCCCCGCGCCTCCCCCCCGCCATCGAAACCGGGCACCGCCCAGGGTAGACCCCACCCCCAACGTCCCCTCCTCCCGCCCGTA
>DRLC01000134.1 GCA_011053145.1 Planctomycetota bacterium
CCCGCCTCGTCGGCGCCCCGCCAGGGTACGTCGGCTACGAGGAGGGTGGACAGCTCACCGAAAAGGTGCGCCGCCGCCCGTACTCCGTCGTGCTGCTGGACGAGATCGAGAAGGCCCACCCGGACGTCTTCAACATGCTCCTTCAGATCATGGAGGAGGGCCGCTTGACCGACTCCTTCGGACGCCACGTCGACTTCCGCAACGTCATCCTCATCATGACGAGCAACCTCGGCTCGCACCTGATGACCTCCGGCGGCGGCCTCGGCTTCGGCAAGACGGACACGAAGGCCTCCGAAGAGGACAAGATGAAGAAGATCCGCGCCGACGTCCTCTCCGAGGTCCAGCGCCAGTTCCGTCCCGAGTTCCTGAACCGGGTCGACGAACTCGTCGTCTTCAACCCCCTCACCGAGGAGGACCTCAAGCGCATCGTGCACATCCAGCTCAAGGACGTGCTCGAGCGCGCCGCGGACCGCGGACTCGAACTCCAGCTCGACGACAAGGCGATCCATTTCCTCATCAGCCACGGGTTCAACGCCGACTACGGCGCTCGCCCGCTGCGCCGCGCGATCGAGCGCTTCATCGAGGACCCGCTGGCGGAAGAAGTCCTGCGCCTCGGCGAGGACGCCTCCCGCACGGTGGCGATCTCGGTCGAAGGCGACCCGGAGAAGGCCGAGGAGCTCTCCTTCGAGAGCACCGAGAAGGTCGCCGAGCCTGAGCCCGAGCCCGAACCGGCGGCCTCGGAGTAATCCCCCCAGACGCCGGGAGTTGATCGAGGCGGGCCCGATCTCCACCAGGAGACCGGGCCCGCCCGCGTTCCCGCGCTCAGCGCCGGACGATCAGGACCCAGTCCTCACCCGGGTCGCGAGGCACGGGCTGGACCGGTACCGGCCCGGAGCCGCGGAACTTCACCACCCCCCCCTCGAACTTGCCGGTGCGCGGGTTGTACCAGCGGGCGTGGAAGACGTGCTTGTTCGGCCCGAGGTCGAGGGTCCCGGTGGCGGTTGCTTCGGGGTAGTAGACGGCATACGCGTAGCCCGGCAGCGCCAGGACCTCGGCCCCGCCGTACGAAGTCGACTCGCCCGACACGAGCGAGTCCATCGGCTTCATCGCCCAAAAGGGCAGGTTGTTCTCGAGCACCTTGCGCGCGTACCAGGTGTAATTCCACATCTCCTCGCGCGTGCGGAAGTCCTCCATGCGAAGGTCCCCCCCGAGAGGAAGCGTGAAGTACCCTGCGTACCACTCGATGTTTCCTCCGCTGAAGAGGGTGTCGTAGAGCTCGAGCTTGCGCAGATCGCTCGCGTTCTGGTTCGTGAGCGGCTGGAGCTGCTCGTCGAAGTCCACGACCCACTTGTGGCCCGCGGCAGCGGAGTCCGCACGCCATTTCTCGACGAGATCGCTCGCGGTGTAGGGGATCGCCTGCAGCGAGTTCGTGCTGAAGCGCGGGTCCCCGAGCACGTCGTCGTACTGCTGGCTCGCCCCGGAAACCGGGAGGAGGTTCACGTGGAACCCGATCGGGTGGTTGTAGGGATCCACCGATTGGATGTACCCGGCGAACGACTTCACCTGAGCGGTCGTGTAGTCACACTCCTCCGAGATGTTCCACTTGATGGCCGGCAGGTGTCCAAAGCGGGCGATGAGCTCTCGGTAGAAGAGCTTGCGCTCGACGCCGAGCGTTCCCCCGTCGAGCCAGGTTCTGTTCGGGGCCTCGTACTCCGCCAGGACGAACTGGATCAGCATCCCGCGGCGCGCGATGTGCTCGAAGATCTCGTTCCATTGCGCGAGCTTGCTGATGTCGTAGTGCGTCTTGTCGAACGGGGTCTTCGCATAGCCGATGAAGGGGGTCACTTCCCAGCCGTCCCCCCCGAGATTCATCGGCATCACGAAGAGTGAGTTGACGTGGACCGAAGCGAGGTAGTTGAGCGCTCCGACGAGTCCCACGGAATCGACGAGCGTGGTCCGGCTGCGAAAGAGCGGATCCTGCCAGCTCCCGAGCCCTCCCACCGAGGGCGGACCGAAGTCGCCTCGGTGCGGCATGTAGCGGTGCAACCCCATCACGAGCCCGCTCGTGCTGAGCCCCCCCTGGTCGACGGTGTCGTCGAACCCCGCGTACCCGAGCAGGTTCTCGGGGCTGTTCGAGCCGCCCTTGATGAAGTACGGCCCGTCGAAGAACTTGAGGTAGTGCTCGTTCACGTACGCGAGCTTGCCCCAGCGATAGAACCCGGGGGCCGCGGGATCGGGCGGGAGGATCTCGAAGGTTCCCGAGGTTCCGTCGAAGCCCGTCGCGGTGCCCGCGGCCCCGGAAGCGGCCACGGCTACGTCGGTCCCCATCCTGAAGTGCGCGGTAAAGCTCCAGACGCCGGGGACGTTCGGGACGAAGCGCACCCGCCACACACTCCCGGATCCACCCCCCAGCCCATCCCCATCGAAGAAACCGGGCACCGAGATCGACTTGCCGCCCGGCGAGGTGAAGGTCACGTCGAGGCGGTAGTCCAAGAAGGGGTTGGGCGCGTCGTCCCGCTCATCGTGGAACGGCCCCTGGAAATCGAGGGTGAGCGGAGCCCAGGGACGGAGGTTCCCGGAAACCTCGAACCCGCTCCCGGTCACGGTCCCGCCGTTCAGGAACTCGAGCACCTCGGTCTGGGTCAGCTTGTTCGAGGTCCCGCGGGCGAAGATCGAGTAGCGATACACGGTGTCGGGGAGGAGCCCCGTGAGCTCGACGCGGTGCTCCTCGGAACGCACGGGGTCGGCGACGAGCTGGCTCGGGATCGGCCCGGTGCCATAGCGAAGCCACCCCAGCGATACATCGGAGGTGCGCCAGGAGACCGTGGCGCGTCCATTCCCGTGCAGGTCCACGTGCACCGATCCGAGCTGCCGCGGGAGGACGGTCTGTTGCCCCTGGCGTGCGGATGGAGCCGAACCGCCGCCGGCGGCACCGCCGACCGATCGGACGGCCCCCGCCTGCCCGGCGTCCCCGACGGGGGCGAGCAGAACCACCGCGAGGACCTGGAGGACGTACCCGAGGATCGGGCGGAGAACGGAGAAAGACGGGCCGGAATCCCTGCGGGAGGGCACAGGAGAATCCGACGAGCGAGCGCGATGGGCGTTCATGGTGGAGGGAGGTCGAGCGAGCGGGCCGGAGAGGGGCCGGTTGGGGGGAAGGCGCGCGCTGGGCGCCCGGGGAGAAACCCGAGCGCGGAACATCCTATGCGATGCGCCGCGATTCGGGGCCCCCGGCCCGGCGCACCGGAGGCACCCTCCTGGATGCATTCACGAAGGGGCGTGTCCCACCGAATCCTCGGCGCCCCCCACGCCCCCCCCGGATTCGAACAGGTGTAGGACGAGATCCGGGCCCAGTTTCCAG
>DRLC01000135.1 GCA_011053145.1 Planctomycetota bacterium
CGGCCGCACCGGCCCGCGTGACGGGAAAGGGCAAGGGCGAGCCCGCGCTCCAGCGGTTGGCCCGCTCGTCGAAGATGTAGAGCGCATCCGTCGTGGCTGGCTGGAGGACTTCTTCCCCGCCGACGCAGAAGAGCTTGCCTCCGAACGAGGCACAGGCCGCTCCGACCCTTCGGATGGGTGCGTCCGCGAGCTGGGTCCAGGACTGCAGGCCCGAGTTGTAGGCGAAGGTCCCAACCCCACCGATCCCCTCCACGACGATGAGCCTACGATTCACAGCGCCGCCATAGGGCTCGGCCACGGGGATCGGGATCGAGAGGCCGGCGGACCAGCTCGGGCTCGGCCCGTGGGGCACGAAGGTCTCGGGACGCATCGTGAATCCCTTCGGAGGGATCGGAGAATCCCAGAGCAGGATCGTCCCCGACGGAAGATCCGTCCGCGCGGGTCCCGAGATGCTGATCGCGCTCGTCGAGGCCTGGGCGGAAGATCCGGCGCCACGCCCCGCGATGGGGATCGACGGGCTCGATGCACCCCGCCGCGCCCCGGTCACCGGCCGAAGCGCGCGTCGACTCGAGGTCCGCTCCTGCACGGGCTGCGGGCGCGGGGGAGCGGGGGCAGGTGTCTGGGACAGGGCGAGAAGGAGGAGAGTGGAGGGCAGCATGGACGATCTCGGTTCGGGGGTTCGGTGTAGGTCGCGGACGGCCGAGCGTGATCCGGGGCCACTGTCCGCCAGGAAAATCTACCCCCACGCCTAACCCGTTGATGCCAAACCGGTTGTGGCGACCGGACGGCCCCCATCCCACCGATCGGATCCCTGGGGACGCGGCCTGGCAAACCGCCCCAGGCCTTCGCGGACGGGGAGGGGAGCACCGGAGATTGCACCGGCGCAGCCCGGGATACGGCCCGGGACCCCTCGACGACCCCCTCCGCGATCTTCGCGCGTAGACTCTCCCGATGGCCGACAGCATCGAACGCAGGGTTCAAGAGGCATGGTGCGACGCCCAGGGAATCGATGTGGTGGACTGCATCCATCCCGAGGACGAGATGTACCTCCTGAACGACAGCATGCGTCCCGAAGGGCCACGCCGCCGAGCCGAGTACATGCGCACCGGATACGAGCCCGTCCTCGTGCTCGACCATGTCCTCGCCCACTCGGGAAGGACCTGGGCGGACATCGGACGCCTGCTCGAGTTCGCCTGTGGGTTCGGTCGCACGACGCGCTTCCTGATCCAACGGGTGCCGGCCGAGCGCATCGTGTCCAGCGATCTTCTGCCGGGGAGCGTGGAGTGGGTGACCGACCGCTTCGGGGTTTCGGGCCTGCCTTCCTCGCCGGACCCCGAGAAACTCGAACTCGGCGGTCCCTTCGACCTGATCTACGTCGGCTCGCTCTTCAGCCATCTCCCCAGGGGCCGCTTCGAGGCGTTCCTGCGAAGCCTCTTCGAAGCCCTGACCCCGGAAGGACTCCTCGTCTTCACGACCCACGGCGCCGACAAGATCGAGTCGATGCCCAAGGACCCGTCCGGGTTCACGTTCCATCGCGAGAGCGAGAGTCGCTCGCTCGATGTCGACGAGTACGGCTCCACCTTCGTCGCTCCGCGCGTCATGGCCGAGATCGCCTCCGGTTTGGGAATCCGCCACATCGCGCGGGTCGACCGCCATCTGTGGGCGTGCCAGGACGTCTGGTTCGCCTCGCGGACGCCGCTGCCCGTGTTCCCCGAGGATGCGCCGATCATCCGCGGCGGAATCCTGCGCGCCGACGTGGATACGAACGGCCACGGCTGGGTCGGCGGATTCACGATGGTCCCGGCGGACGCCGGGCCCGTGCAACGCGTCAGACTGCGCGTCGGCGACTCCGGATTCGATGCCCTCCTCTCTCCCCCCAAGGCCCTCCCTTCCGGCGAGCCGATGCTGCACCAGGAGTGGTATCTCGAAGGCTCCCTGTCCTTCCTCGAACCGGGGCTCCATCCGCTGACCGCCACCGCGCTCGGGACGAAAGGCCCGGCGATCTGCATCGGTGCTCGAGAACTCGACGTCCCGGCGAACTGAACCCCTCGTCCCGGCTCAGCCGCGGCCGATCTTGCTCGTGTTCTTGAAGTGCAGCTTCGCGACGCGGCCCAGGGCTTCGCGGCCGTGGAGCGCGACGAAGCGTCGGGCGGCCCGGTCGGTGGGGGCGCCGGCGCCCTTGTGGAGTTCGACTGCGAACTCGTCGGAGAGGGACCGGATCGCTTCGACGAAGGTCGCGCGGGCGAGGACGCTCGCGGCGGCGACGGCGGGGTCACGCTCGGCGCGCGGGACCTGGATCAGCGTGACGTCGAGCGACGCGAGTCGTTCGGCGACGAGCTTCTCGTTCGCGAAGCGGTCGACGAGGACGACGTCGCCGGGCCGGGCGATGCGACGAATCGCCGCCGCGTGCAGGTCCGCGAGCATCGGGTTCAAGTTTCCCACCTCCGCGTGGCGCGCGTTGTACGCGGGCGGGTCGAGGCATTCGATCGCGTGCTCGAAGCTCTTCTCGAGCACGCCCGTCATCCGCAGGATCGACTCGTCGGTGAGCTTCTTCGAATCGGTGACGCCGCTCCGCACGACGCCCTCGCGATGCTCGGGCAAGAGGCGCAGGGCCGCGACGACCAGCGGGCCGAAGTAGTCGCCCTTGCCGGCCTCGTCGCTGCCGACGACCACCGTGCCGGGGGGGACGAGTTCACCGCTCGCATTGCCGGGACGCTTCTTCGAGCTTCTTGCCGGCCGTGCCCCGGGCGCGCCGTCCAGGAAACGCAGCGTGAAACTCTGGGGATCCGCCCCCTGCACGACGAGCTTTCCCGAGTTGTAGAGCGTCGCGACCACGCCTTCGCCCTTCACCTGGAACCGCGCGTGGGGCACGGAGCGGTGTTCGAACGGCTGTCCTTCGAGCCGCGCCGTGAGCCGCTCCTGCTCCTTCGGACTCAGCTTCAACACCAAGGTCTCCTGCGCCATGCCCGGGAGCCTACCGCACCCTTGCCCGCTCGGTCTCAGTGTTTGCGCTTCTTCGGCGGTGGAGGGCCGAGGGCGCCGTCGAAGCCCGGGCCCGAACCGTGCAGGTGCTCGAAGTCGAAGGAGCGCACCGGGAAGTGGTCGCGGAGCGTCCAGCCCCTCGGAACGCTGAAGGGCTGACCGCGCCGGGTCGTGACCAGGACACAGGTTTCGCCGGAACGCTCGGCAAGCGCGGCGTCGAGCGACGCCCCATCGCGGAAGACGCGCAGCGGGCGCGCGATCAGAAAGTCGAGGGTGGAGCGATAGGTGCCGAGGACGAAGACGGGCTCGTCGATCGGGTGGCAGGCATTCAGGCGCTCGCCGAGGAGCGCGATCTGGTTGCCCTGGGCCTGCTCGGTGAAGACGCCGCGCGCCCAGACGGTCTTGACGCCGAACAGCATGAGGGCGAGGGAGGCGAGGGCCGCGGCGGCGCTTCGGGTGACGACGGAGTAGCGCATCAGCAGGCGGCCGACGAGGAAGACGCCCGCGCCCGCGAGAACGAACGGGCGCGCGGAGGGGAGCAGCTTCCAACCGGCGCCCGCGATCAGCAGCGGCGCGAGTGCGCTCGCCCCGCTCGCAAAGCGTCGCAGCGCGCGCCGCCAGCGCGGCCACGGCGCGGCATCCACCGACAGCGAGAGCGCCACGAGCCCCGCCCATCCCGGCAGGGTCGCGATCAGGTAGCGCACCTCCTTGCCGGAGGAAAAACTCAGCGCGATCAGGGAGAGCGCGGACCAACCGGCGAGAAAGCCGAGGCGTGAGCGAGACCGGCCGCCCTCTTCCTCGCGCGAGGCACGCAGCGCGAGTGCGGCAGGGAGCAGCACGACCGCGGGACCGAGCGCGCCGAAGAGCGCGGTGAGGTAGTACCAGAACGGCTCGCGGTTCGTGTGGCTCGCGGACTCGAGGCGTTGGACCACCTCGCCGCCGACCACCTCCATCGCACGCTCGCTCCCCACCGCGCGCACGAGGGCGATCGCCCAGATCGATGCGAGCGCGACGGCGATCAGGAGCACTTCGAGGAAGACGACGCCGACGCGGCGGCGGCGCACCCCCGCGAGCGCCATCCCCGCCGCGCTCGTCCCGAGAAAGAGCGGCGCCACGGGGCCCTTGATCAGGATCGCCGCCCCCATCGCGAGCCCGGAGACGACGGTCCAGCGCCCGCCGTGCTGCTCGTCCCACACCGCGCGCCAGAGCGCGAAGAGCGACGCCGCGGTCGCGAGCGCGAGGGGCGCTTCGAGCTCGGCGAGGATTCCCTTCTCGAGCAGGACTCCCGAACCGAGCAGCGCGAAGCCCGCGAGCAGCGCTCGCCGTCCGTCGAACTCCGCGCGGAAGAACGCCGCGAGGAGCAGGACGAGACCGATCGAGGAGAGGGCGGAGAGGAGGCGACCGCTGTAGAGCGTCACGTCGCCGAAGGGCAACGAGAGGAGCTCGATCGCCCAGTACTGGCCGGGCGGCTTCGCGAGGTAGGGCTCGCCGTCGAGGGTCGGGACGACGAGCTGCCCGGTCTCGAACATCTCGCGACTGGCCTCCAGGCGGTGCGCTTCGAGGTCTCCGCGCATCGGCGGCGCCTCGAGCCACGGCAGGAAGACGATCGCGCCGAGGAGGGCGAGCCAGGCGAGTGGGGCGGCTCCCGCGCGCTCGAGCACGAGCTCGAGCCACCCCCCCTGGGCGCCCCGATCCGACTCCTCGCCCTCGCGCGTCTCCCCTTCGTGCTCCACCGCGTTAGAATGCCACGCTTCCCCCCACGCGGGAAATGCCTCCTCGCCCCCCTGACCCCGTCCTCGACCCCCCCGACGTACCGTGACCTCCACCCGACCCGGCTCCCAGATCTCCGATTCCATCCTCGACGCCATCGGCAACACCCCGATGGTCCGTCTGCGCAACGTCGGCCGGAGCACCGGGTGCGAGATCCTCGCAAAGTGTGAGTTCCTGAACGCCGGCGGTTCGGTGAAGGACCGGATCGGCAAGCGGATGGTCGAGGAAGCGCAGAAGAGCGGTCGCATCAAGCCCGGCGACACCCTCATCGAGCCCACGAGTGGAAACACCGGGATCGGCATGGCGGTCGCCGCCGCGGTCTACGGCTACCGGATGATCATCACGATGCCGGAGAAGATGAGCCGCGAGAAGCAGGTGGTGCTCGAAGCGCTCGGCGCCGAGATCATCCGCACGCCCACCGAGGCCGCATGGGACGCGCCCGACAGCCACATCGGCGTCGCCAAGCAGCTCGAGAAGATCCTCCCGAACGCGCACATCCTCGACCAGTACTCGAACCCCGCGAACCCCGACGCGCACTACTTCGGCACCGGCGCGGAGATCGTCGAGCAGACCGGAGGCGAACTCGACTACATCGTGTTGACCGCCGGGACGGGCGGCACGATCTCCGGGATCGCCCGCCGCATCCGCGAGGAGGTCCCCTCTGCCAAGATCATCGGCGTCGACCCGGTCGGCTCGATCCTGGCGGGCCCCGCCGAAATCGGCTCCTACAAGGTGGAGGGCATCGGCTACGACTTCATCCCGGACGTGCTCGACCGCGATCTCGTCGACGAGTGGATCAAGTCCGAGGATGCCCCGAGTTTCCAGATGTCCCGCCGCCTGATCCGCCAAGAAGGCCTCCTGTGCGGCGGCAGCTCGGGCTCGGCCGTCTGGGCCGCCGTCGAAGTGGGCAAGAAGTACGGGCCCGACAAGCGCATCGTCACGCTGCTCCCCGACTCGGTCCGCAACTACATGACGAAGTTCCTCGACGACGCCTGGATGCGCGAGAACGGTTTTGCCTCGGCCCTCTGGGAAACCGCCACCCTCGGCGATGTCCTGCGCTCCCTGCCGCCGCGCGACCTCGTCACCACCACCTCCGCCGATACCGTCGCCGACGCGGTCATGGCGATGAAGGAGCACGGTGTCTCGCAGCTCCCCGTGATCGACGACGACCGCCTCGTCGGCATCGTCACCGAGTCCGACCTGCTCTCCAAGATGGCGGAGGGCCGCGCCTCCCTCTCCTCCGCCGTCGCCGAGGTGATGTTCCGCAACATCGTCACCGTCCACGTCAACGAGGACGCCTCCACCCTCACCGACCTCTTCCCCAAGGGCTACGTCGCCCTGATCGTCGACGACGACATGCGCCTCGTCGGCATCCTCACGAAGATGGACCTGGTGGACCACATCACGAAGAAGCGCGAGGGGTAGAGGGCGTCGGCGCGCGACGTCTTCAGGATCCGAGCGAGCGAGCGAGTTCGGCGAGGGATCGAACGGTGGGCGTTCCGGCGCCGCCCCCGTCGCCCCTGCGGTCCACGAAGACGGCGCGCCAACCGAGTTGCGCGGCGGGGTCGATGTCGTGGTAGCGCGAACCGGCCACGTGCAGGATCGATGATGCGGACAGTTCCAGCTCCGCGAGCGCGGCATCGAAGTGGGCGCGAGCCGGCTTGTAGGAATGGACGCGGTCCGCGGTGATCTTCGCGGAGAAGCGCACGCCGGCGCGTTCGAGGGGTGCGAGGCTGGCGTCGAGGACCTCGCGCTCGACGTTCGAGAGGATCGCGAGCGACCCGTGCCGCTGGAGCTGGAGCAGCGCGGAGGTGCTGTCGGGGAACGGCGGCCAGGTGGGCATCGACGCGGCGAAGGCGTCGAGATCGTCTCGGGAAAGCGAGAGGCCGTGGCGCGCGGCGGTCTCCTGGAGGCTGGCGCGCAGGATGTCGCGGTAGGGTCGGTAGGGCTCGGCGAGGAAGTGCTTCTCGATCTCCTCGCGCTCGGCGACGAGAGCGGGAAGGTCCTGGTCGCGGAAGGCCGGCACCGCGGCGAAGGCGGCGGCGATGCCGCCATCCCAGTCGATGATCGTGCCGTAGCAGTCGAAGGAAAGGACCTCGATGCCGGAGGTGTCGAGCCGTGCGGGCGGACTCACGAGCGGCGCAGGGCGAGGAGCGACTCGACGAGGAGCCAGACGGCGAGGAGCAGGAGCACCGCGCCGACCCCGAACAGGACCGGCGTGCCGCGGAAGCTCCCGAGGTTCACGACCATCGCGATGAGCGTGCTCCCCATCATGAACACGGCCGGGATCGCGGTCGGCCAGGTCGGTTTGTTCCGCTGGCGCAGCCACAGGGTCACCAGCGTCAGCGTGAGGCCCGCGAGGAGCTGGTTCGTCGTGCCGAAGAGCGCCCAGAGCGCGAGTCCCGCGGACTTGCCGTCCACCTTGTAGAACGCGAAGAACGCGATCGCGGCGCAGGCGAGGAGCGAAGAGACGTAGCGGTTGTTCGAGAACGGGACGCGGAAGGACGCGCCGATCTCCTCGATGTTGAAACGCAGGAGACGCGTCGCCGAATCCAGGGTCGTGAGCGCGAAGGAGACGACCACCATCGCGATCAGCGCACGCGCGAGGTCGGCGTCCATGCCGAGGTGGGAGACGAACACCGTCGTGCCGTCGATGAAGGCACCGATCTTGTCGAAAAGACCCTTCGCACTGTCCCAGCTCGCATAGTGCTCGTGCCAGAGCTCGGGCGAAGCGAATCCGGCGGTGCACGCGAGCACCGCGAGCAAACCGAGCAGGCTCTCGCCGATCATCGCGCCGTATCCGATCGGCCGGGCATGGGGCTCGCGATCGAGCTGCTTGGCGGTCGTGCCGGAACTCACCAGGCCGTGGAATCCACTCGCGGCGCCGCAAGCGATCGTGATGAAGACGAACGGCAGGAGCGGTGGCGCGCCGGTGGGGTCGTGCGCAATCGCCGGAGCGGCAAAGCTCGGGCGCAGGACGAAGAAACCGACGTAGGCCATCCCGAGCCCGAGGTAGAGCAGGAGTGAGTTCAGGAAATCGCGGCTTTGCAGGAGCGCCCAGACCGGCATGACCGAGGCGAGGAACGCGTAGGCGAGCAGCACCCAGGTCCAGGTGGGAGCGCTCGGCCACGCTGCGGCGTCGAGGCCGATCGTCGGGAAGCGCACGCCGAGCCAGATGCTCGCGAGTTCGATCAGAAACCCGACCGCGATCACCGGCGCGAGCGCGAACTTGCGCCGGTAGAGCAAGTGCCCGGCGATCAAGGCGACGACCATGAGCAGGCCCGAGGGAAGGACCGCGGTCGAGTATCCCGGCGTCCCGCTCGCCGGGTCGGGCACGCGCTCGAAGAGCATCGAGATCACGAGCACGAACACCCCCATCGCGAGGGCGACACCGAAAAAGATGATGAAGTGGAAGAGCGTGCGGCCGCGGGCCCCGAGCAGACTCTCGGCCACCTGCCCCACGCTCATGCCGCGGTTGCGCGCGGATAGAACGAGCGCCGAGAAGTCGTGCACGCAGCCCACCAGGCAGGCGCCGAGAACGACCCACAGCACCGCCGGCAGCCAGCCCCAGATCACCGCGATCGCCGGTCCGAGCATCGGCGCGAGCCCCGTGATCGACGCGAAGTGGTGGCCGAACAGGATCGCCGGCCGCGTGGCGACATAGTCGACCCCGTCCGCCTGCGCGTGGGCGGGGGTCACCGCGTCGGGATCGAGCTCGAACAGTCGCCGGGCGAGGAAGCCCGAGTAGAAGCGGTAGGCGAGGGCGTACACCCCCACCGCCACGATCGTCACCAGGGCGGGTCCCATGGGGGAAAGAGCTTAGCCCCGCCCCGCTTCCCCTGCTACAAACGGTGCGGCCCCGCTCCGCGCCCATGTTCCACAACCTCCACGCCTTGCTCCGCACGCTGCTCTTGCTCGCTTTCGTTTCGATCGCGGGTTGGTGGACGCTGTGGACGCGCGAGAAGCTCTCCGATCGCTCGGCCGAGCTCGCCCAGGCACGCGACGAAGCGGCCCAGCTCGCCGCGACCGTCGAGCGGAAGGACGAGCGCATTGCCGAACTCGGCACGGCGATCGCGAAGAAGGACGCCGAGATCGGGGACCTACGCGAAACGGTGAAGGCCAAGGACGAGGAGATCCAAACCCTCGGCGTCGCGCTCGATCTCCTCAAGGTCTCACGCCGCATCGCTCGCTTCCGCGTCCTCTCCCAGGAGGACACCCCCGAAGGCACGCTCACACGCATCGAGTTCACCGAACTCGGCCCCGACGGCGACCCGATCGGCAACACGCGCACGATCACGGTGCACGGCAGCAAGGTCTACCTCGAAACCTGGGTCGTGAAGTTCGACGACGCCTTCGTCGAGGAGGGCGATCCCCTCCGCGGCACCTCGATCTGCCTCTTCCGCCGCGTCTTCGGGGAGGACGACAAGCCCACCGACGGCACCGAGCTCGACCCCGTCGGCGAGCAACCTCTCGTCTACGCCGGCGAGCGCGCCCCCGACCCCCTCCACCAGGACATCTGGCGCCGCTTCTGGGACCTCGCGAACGACCCCGACGCCGCCTCCGCGATGGGCCTGCGCGCCGTCCACGGCGAAGCCCCGTTCATCGACGCGCGCCCGGGTAAGACCTACCGCGTGGAGCTGCGCGCGTCGGATGGGCTGACGATTCGGGTCGAGTCCTGAGGCGCAGCCGGGCCGCGTGGGGGAGGCGCGTGTGCCGTGCTGCGCCTATTCGATTTCGATGGTCGCCGTGCGGCCCGACAGGATGGTGACGGGAGTGGTGAGGACTTGCCCGTGGAGTTCGTAACGGAGGGTGAAAGAGCCGGGAGGGAGTTCGAGGGTGTCGCCGAAGGTGCCATCGGCGATGACCTCGCCGGAAAGGTTCAGGAGCTCGAACGCGGGGGCGTTGGGGAGGGTGACCGATTCCACTCGGGATGCGAGTTCGTCCGCTCGGTCCACGCTGGTGTAGTGGCCGTGGGCGGCTTCGGCGATCGACTGCAGTTGACGAGTCCATTCCGGACGGCCGATGTCGAAGCCGATCACCCAGAATTGGATGGAGGAGAGCTTGGCCCAGCGCTCCGCGGCGGGGATCGGGTCGGCGCGGGTGTCCTCGCCGCCGTCGGTGAGCAGGAGCACGAGGGTGTCGTGGTTCTCGGGAGCATCGTCTAGGTCGCGGCGTGCCTCCTCGAGACTCAGGGTCAGCGGGGTCTTGCCACGCGGGCGGAGGCGATCGAGGAGCGACCGCAGGGAGTCGCGCTCCAGCGGGGCGAAGGGGACGAGGAGCTCGGTGTCCTCCGACGCTCCCTCCTCGATGGCGCGCTTGCGATGGCCGTATGCGCGCAGGGCGAAGGACGTGTCGTCGGGAAGGCTCGCGATCAAACTCCCCAGCGCGTCACGCGCGATGTCGAACTTGCGTCGGCCCCCCAGCGCGCTCAGCATCGAACCCGACGCGTCCAGGATGACGTAGACGTTCGGAGTCCCGCGCGGGAGGTTGATCTTCGTCTGGAGCGTTCCCGGGCCGTCCTGGGAATCCTCCTCCGCCCCTGCGATCGCATCCTGCGCGGAGGACGGGGTCGGCTCGGGCTCCGCGACCAGACCGCGCGTCGCGCGGGTCAGAAAGAGCAGCGCGAAGCTCGTCGGAAGGCGCACGTCGGACTCCTTGCCGCCCGCTCTCCAGGAACCATCCGGGGCCTGCGCATCCACGAGGAAGCGAGCGCCTTCGGGATACCACTCATGCGTCCCGAGGAACTCCGTGCCGAGGATCTCCCCTACGCGCTCGAGTCCATACAGGTAGTAGTAATGCCAGGTGCGGTACTCCGGGTTTCTTGCCAACGTCCAGTTGCGCTCGAGCCACTCGAGCCCGTCGCGGACGCGCAGGTCCTTCAACGGTTCAAGGGTTGGATCGATCCGCCGCATGGCGATCGCGAGCGAGACGATGCCCGCGCACGTCATGCTCCCGTAGGAGTTCCCCGTCGTATAGCCCCACCCGCCATCCACCTCGCCTTTGGAGCCGAGGTTCTGCCTGCTCGAATACGACAACAGGGACCTGCGCCAAGTGGCCGAATCGACGAGAAGTCCGCGCTCCCGGGCACCGGCAAGGGCCAGGACCGCGAACTGGGAGACCGAGTTGTCGCCACCGCGATTCGCGAACCACGACTGCGTGCGCACGACGCCCTTCCTTCCCGGGACGAACCCTTGGATGCCGGATTCGGTCTCGCCTTGAAACGTGCGGGCCGGGACTTCGGGGACGTATCCCCACGAACCATCGAGTCCCTGGCCCTCCACGAGGGATGCGAGAAGGCGACCGTGGAGGTCGTCGTAGGCGGGATCGGCGAGCTCCTCGACGATCATCGCCGTGACGCCGAGTTCATACGTCCCGAGCGTTTCGGGAGTCACCTGCCCGAGGAACCCGTGCACGGCTCGGTCGAACCCGGGATCGAACTCCGTCTCATCGCAGTGCAGCAGAGCGAGGAGCGCGAGGCCGTCCTGGGGTGCCCCCTCGAGGTGTCCGCCCCGCATCCTGGCCTGCATCTGCTTCCAGAGGAACTCCCGGCCCCGGTCGATGGCCCGCTGAACGTCCCCGGGGCGCAAGCCGACGCCGGCGAGGCCGCGCGGAGATCGGTTCGGAAGATCCGCGATCGGGAGAGGACCCTGCCCACCGGTCGCGGGCAGCATCCCGGTCGTGAGTAGACCCCGGTAGAAAAGTCTCGCGCCTCCCACGGCCCCCTCGGGGACACGGAAAGCCGCCGTCATGTGCCGAACTCCTCCCGGTGGGATCCAGAGGGGATCTCGGAAACGGGTTGGGGAGTTCGAGGGAAGGGACTGGGGGTCGAACTCGTGTCCCGCGCCGTGCCCATCGACGAGGCGGAACCGCCGACGCGGATCGATGGTCACGCCCGCTCCGGGCGCCGCGAGCATCCAGAGTTCCGTGACGATCCACCTCTCGCCCCTTCCAGCGAACTGCTGTCGGAAGCGCTCGCGGCTCTCTAGGTCGCCCACGAGAACCGTGCAGTCCACGTCTTCGATTCTTCGGAGCCCGTTCGGAGGGGCCACATCCTGCTGCTCCCCGGCGAGCTGGAACCGCAGCGGCTCCGGCTGGATCCGTCCTCCCCCCGGAACCTCGGTCTCCTCGAACCCGAAGAGAAGCTCCACCGAGTTCGCGGCAGAGAGCACGTCTCGAGGAACATCGAACGCCAACCGTCCGCCGATCCCCGGGCCGGGAAACAGGACCGGATCCTTCGCGACATCGGTCGGCTTGCCGCTTCGCGGCACGAAGGAATCCAGGCCGTCGATCACGAGCTGCACCCGCTCGGGAAAACGGTGCCAAGGGACGACTCGCGAAGGGAAGTCGGCCCCGTCGAATCGCCCCGTGGCGCGCACGTCCGCGACGACGAAGACTCTGTCGCGGCCGGCCGAAACACCGTCGATGACGGCGGAAGCTTCGAAGCCCAGGAGCTCGAGTTCCGCGACGCGGTTGGTGCGCGTGGCAAAGGGAGAGGGGGCGGGGATCGAAGCCGCGATGACGGGAAGGTCGAGGACCTCGCGTCCCTCGGGCGCGAACTCGATCGAGAAGGACGCGAGCTCTTGGCGCGGGAGCGCGAACCCGACGCGGCCTGAGATCGTCCCGCCCGGCTCGAGGGCAAGGACCTCGTCCAGGTATCCCTCCTTCCCTCTCATTCGGTAGGGCGCGAAGGCCTTACGGTCGTCCGCCACCCCGAAGAGCGCGTTGGAGAGTGCGGTGACGTGGAGCGGTTCCGCATCGCCATCGACGGCAAGCTCGACTTCCGCCTCCAACCAGACCTCGTTCCCTCCCGCCTCCCTTCCCCCGAACGAATCGGAGAAGGACGCCCCCTTCAACGTGAGGGACAGGCCGTCCCCCTCGACGGTCGTGGGAGCCACCGCGAGCGGGCCGATGGCTTCGAGGCGGTCCGGCTCCCGCGCGCGGACCCTGTGGGTCGTCCAGAGGGAGGCGGGATCCTCCGGTCGCGCGTCAGCGCCCTCCACCTCTTCGGACCGCGACGCCGTCCGCGGTCGCGGCTCATCCCGTACGGCCACAGGCCCGGGCTCTGCGATCGTGAAGCTCCGCCGCCCGACCACCCCGTTGTAGGACACCTGCATCGGACCTGCACCGCCGTTCGGAACGTCGAACAACACGCGAAACGCACGGCGGCCACCGCGTGGGACGAGGAAGGGTTCCTCGAGCCTGCGCTCGTCGCGCCCGAGCGTCCCGAGGAACTTCGCGCCGGGCACGGAGAACCGGCTGCCGACTTCGAAGAGCCCCCCCTCTTCGCGTCCCTCGACGATCCCGTCGAGACGCAGGAGCATCCGCCCGTCGCCCGCGCGGAACGCTCCCACCGACTCGCTCCGCGTCACGTCGAGGAACTCGATCCCTAGGGGGCCGTCAGCGATGGAAAGGAGCGGCTCGGGGTCCTCGCCTCGTGCTCCGTCCTCCTCGATCAGAAAGAGGATCGTCTCCGGCTCGACCTGCTCGCTGTCCTCCAGGGCAAAGGTGGGAAACGCCAAGGAGACCTCGATCGAATGCGCTTCGAGCGGTGCGGAGAACACGGCGGTACCCCCGGTGAAACGGTCCGGCAGGAACATCGGTTCGGTTCCGAACGAGCCCAGGCCGGGCTCCGCGCGTCTCGCCCAGAGCCCGTCGACGAGGACCTCGAGGTGGGAGTCCGACTTCAGGTACGGGGTCGGCATCGGCTGGGCCGCGGACTCCCCATGCCCCTCGACCGGGAGCCGTCGCACGCTGCGGCCCACGAGGCGGACGCTGATCCAGCGCGTCCCCGGCGGCGCCACCCGCCCCTCCACGGTCTCCGGAAAGCGCACCGTCGGGAGCGCGAACTCGAGGTAGCCGTTCCCCTGTGCGGCCTGGACTTCGTCGGGACCGAGCCCGCCGCGAAGGGTCAAGTGGGCGGCCTGGACCTCGGGATGGTACAGGCGCAGTTCGAGCGGCCCCCCATCGAACGCGGCGTCGTCGACCGCGAAGGCCGCCTCTCCTCGCCGGCTGTCCCCGATGAAGTCGAGGACGAACGATCGCGGCAAGAGCGCCCTCTCGTCGGTCGGTTTGCGAATCATCGCGGCACGCACCACGGTCCACGCTTCCTCACCGCAGAGGAGCAGCAGCCGCTGCTTCAGTGCGACGAGCAGCTTTTCCCGCGCGTCACGCCCGCCTCCGTAAGCGAGGGATCCGGGAATGTCGTTCTCCACGGCGAGGTCGAGGACGAGCCAGCTCGTGCCGCTCGGGGGCTCGAGGCCCTGCCAGACATCTCGCCGCGCCAGCGAGAAGACGTGCAGCACGAGTCCCTTGCCGAAGCCCGGCTCCGAACTCGTCAAGCTCACCCTCTTCGTCGCGCCGATCTCCAAGGGTTCGTCCGCGAGCAGAGGCTGCCCCAGTCCGACGGGCTTCGGCTCGGTGAAAGAGGATGCTCGTTGCAAGAGAGCACGCACCTCGGGCTCCGGCGTCAGGTCGGGACCGATTGCAAGGAACTCCGGGACCGCGTCCGGCGCGAGCTCGAGACGTGTGACCTCTCGCCCCTTGCCCTCGCACGCGCCCAGGGGCAGGGCCGCGGACTCGGGGACCTGTCCCGGCCTCATCCCTCCCACCAGGACCGCATCGAGTTCGGGCTCGAAGGCGGCCAGGATCCGGGTGAGCTCCACGCGATCCCCATAGAAGAGCAACACCACCGCATCGGCATCCTTCTTCGCGAGCGGCAGGGTTCGTCCGAGGCATGCGACCGGATCGGCGATCTCGACCCCCGCCAACTGGCGCCGCAAGTGCGGCAGGGCGTCCAGCCCGGGTGGGCGTGCGGTGAGGCCGAGGACCGCCACCCGCTTCCCTCCCGATTCCCGCACGACGAACGGCTCGAAGAGGAGTCCGCCGGAAGCATCCTTCAGGTTGGCCGAGACCGGAGCGAACGCGGCCTCCGCGAGGAGCTCAAGGGTCGTGTCACGGCCGAAGCGAAAGTCTCGGTAGCCGATGTTGACCGCGTCGTAGCCCATCGCGTCGTAGGCGTCGCGAACGGTGACCCCCGGCTCACCTCCGACTCCCGCGGAACCGAAGAATGCGTTGCCCGCATCGAGCAACAGCGCGGGTCCCTTCCCGCGTTCGGCGCGCACGAGGGCCGCCGCCCTCGCGATGCCGCCGAGGGCGGCTTCGCGGGGGCACTGGGCACAGGGCTGCAGGACGCCCGCGCGGTCAGCCGTCACCAGGACGACGGCCGTCTGGGTGTCAGGAGGCTGAGCGACTCCCGAGACCCCTAGACAGAGGGTCGCCCCCCCCGCCAACCAACCGAGGACAAGAGGCCACGCCACGACCTACGTCACCGCATACACGACCAGCTTGCAGCGGAGCTCGACCAGCTTGTACATGACCGACGGGATCCCCGCCTGGGAAACGAAGGCCATGATCGTCCGGACGAGCTCCGAAGCCCCGGCGCCGCTTCCCAGGGTGCTGATCGCCGTTCCGACAGCGATGCGCGCTGCCGCAGCCGCCATGAAGCAGAACACGTTCGCGGTCAGGTTCCGCATCGGATCGGCCCAACGCGCGGTCGTGGTGACCCGCGTGTCCAGGTCCTCGATGAACTCCTGGCCCCACCCCTTCGGTCCGATCGCGAGCGCTTCCCCGGTCTCCGGATCCACGCGCCACCAGCAGCCGGGTGTCCACTTTGCTCCTTCGTCGTTCCGAAGGGCTGCCCGGGGCGCGACGACCGCACGGCCATCGGCGAGCGCGGTCGCGATTCGTGCCCGAAAGTCACCCCCGCTTCCTTCTGTGTTCGTGCCCGGCGCGATCGCCTTCCATTGCTCGATCGGGCTCTGTTCCAACCAGAGAGCGGCGCTGTCGGCGAGCACCCGACGGTCCGACTCGCTCGCCGTCGCGTCCAACTCCGCATCGCTCAACCCCATCAGGGACAGGTTCTCGAGCACGGAGTCGAGGACCCCCTGATCGAAGCGAACGATCCACGCGGATGCACCCCCCTCGGGACCGGCGAGTACCCCGACCGGGTTGCTGACGATGTCGATCGCGCGCCCGTACACGAGAACCGACCGGTCCCCACCCGCGCCTCCCTCCCCGTTCTCCCTCCTCATGGGCTGCACGTGGTTCGCAAGGACGTTGACCCGATCGAGGAACACGCGATCCACGTGAGGTCCGACGGAGAAACGCATCCGGGCGAGCAGGAAGAGCTCGAGCGGCGGAAGCGAGAGTCGCGGCGCCATGTCCGCGAACCCGACGTCCTCCCCTCGCGCCATCGCTTGGGCCAGTTCCAGCGCGATGCGCTGATTCTTGATCTGGGTCGCGAGCAGCAGTCTCGCCCCGAAGTCTTGCCCCAGATTGCAGGTCACCGGGAGGACCTGGGTCACACCGGAAAGCGCGAGGCCTCGGTTCTCGCGATCCACTTCGCTCGGCTCGAAGCCAAGAGCCTGGGCTCCGAGCTCTCGTCGGCCCGCCCCGAGGAGGTCGAAGACCTGACGGCGCACGATGCGGGGCGGTCCTTCCGGCTGGAGGATCTCGTACTCGATCCAGACCGCGGTCAGACTCGTGTCCGAAGAGTCACTCGCCCCTCCGAGGGCCAGCGCGGCGCTGTTCACCTTGCGCACCTTTGCGTCGAGATTCGGCGATCGATTGATCGTCCCATCGGTCCGGATCGATGCCTCGTGGACGGAGTCCGCCTGTCCGAGGTAGTCGACGAGACTCACCACCGGCATCCACTCGGTCTCCTCCGCGACGACGCGCAACGTGTACGCACCCGACTCGGCCTCTCCCTCGGCGGCCGGCGGGGACCTGTCCGGATTCAGCGGCTGAAACGTCACGACGAAGTGCGATCCCGAGAGGGCCGGTGCCGGCTTCGTCACGGACAGGGCCACCTCGGTGGAGCTCCCCTCGGGCCCCGTCTTCTCCGCGACGATGCGTAGCGTCAAACGGTGCAGGAGCTCCTCGGGGAGCTCGTCGGGGGCAGAGATCAGGGAGGGCGACTCGGCCAGCTCGAGGTTGCAGCGACGCGCGAGCGGGTCGCGGTCCGTCCACGTCTCCCCGTCCTCGCTGCTCTGGACCCACCAGTGGTCGCGCAGCGCATCGAGCTCGACCGCTGCTTCTTCGTCGGGGGCATCGGGCGCGTCGGGGGGATGGACCCCTGCCTCGGCGAGGAGTCCGCGAAGATCCCGCGCCTGGCCCATCGCCATCGGAAGGACCCGCTCCAGGTACTCCTGGCCCTGGATGTCCAGCTCCTCGTCACGCCCCTCGATCACCGCGGGATCCATGCCGAGGGCTTCCGCGACCTCCGCCACCGCCTTGCCGCGCGCGTCGTCCGCCGCGCCTTCTTCCCCGGCGAGGGGAGGGCGGGGGAGGCACTGGAGTGCGGGATCGATACGGAGCCGTCCCCGCAGCTCCTCGGCGAGTTCGGTCGGGAGTTCGCGGTGCGCGAGTCGCACCTCGCGTCCCGTCGCCGCGATCGACGCCGCGAGGAGAAGGCTCTGGTCGAGGCTGTTGCCGCGCCGCTCGATCAGGACACCCCGGGGCCCCCGCAGGGCGCCGTGGTACGGCAGCCAGCACACGGAGCGGGATACCCATTCCGTCAGGGCGTCCACATCGTCGGCGGTCTTCCCGAGGACGCGATCGACGAGATCCTCCGGCTCGAGGGGCTCCCGGGGGAGGAGCGCGCTGAGGCGGTTCAGGGTGCGTAGGGTCGTCTGCGCTTCGCGCAGAAACTCTTCCGCCTGGGACGGCGGGGCGGGGTCGGCCCCGTCCTGGAGATCGGGGACGGGCAACCACAGGATGCCGGCGATCCCGAGAACGGTGGCGAAGGAGCCGAGGGACTTCACGGCTCAGGCTCCGAGCTTCGCGCCACAGCTCGCGCAGAACGCCGCTCCGGGTTTGGCCTTCGCGCCGCACTTCGAGCAGAAGAGCGCGGCGGCCGCTTCCGAGTTCCCATCTTCTTCGGTGGCCTGCACCGCGGCGCCCGCCGTCTCCCCACTCGAGGCCGCCGCTTCCTCGGCCAGTGCGCGAGTGCGCGCCCGGAGCTTGCGGTCGAGGCTCGGAAGCATCTTGCGCACCGCCTCATCACAGGCGAGCCGCAAGATCAGGCCGCGGTCGTCGTCGCTCATCTCGATCTCGGCGTTCGCGTCCGAACCGACGCCGAGGACCTGGATGCCGAAGGAGCTGGCCTTGTCCGTACGCGTGTACTCGGAGAACGCAGCGTCCAGGACCGTCCCGGTGCTCGGATCCACGAGCCGCAGGTCCACGCCGCACTCGACCTTCATCTCGACCTTCTTCGAATCGATGTCCACACCGCCGACGCCCCCGGAAAAGCGCTCGGTCGTGATGCTCAGGATCTTGCCGAAGCCGGACTTCGACCCCGTCTTCGTCGCCTTGGTCCGAAGGTTCGTGATCCTGCCGATGAGCAGATAGTCGACGCCCCGGACCGCGGCGGTGCGCGCGAGCTGCCCCTGCTCCACGATTCCCTCGAGGTCCTGCTCGTCGAGGAGCTTCGCCAGTTGGCTGCGCTCGATGACCTCGAAGCGGTCGGTCGCCACGAGCAGAGTCGCGAGCTGATCGGCCGCCAGTTCTTCCATGCCCGCGGATGCGCTGCTGCCGACCTGCATCGGTGGAACGCCCACGCGGGGACGGTCGATGCCCGCGGGCGGCGGCGAATAGATCCCGACGTGGGCCGCGAGGTCGTTCCGACCGGCGGACTCGCTCGTGGACTGGCAACCCGCAAAGAGCGCGGACATAACGATGGGTAGGCATGCAACGCGGTTCATGGTTCTTCCTCAGTTGTCGAAAGCATCGAGGTCCATGGCCTCGATCGATTGGAGGACAGCGTCTCGCTGGGCCTCGATGGACTCGAAGGCTCCGGCGCCCTGGTTCTTTTGGATCTCTTCGATCTGCTTGCGGAACTCCTCCGGCGCCGACGGATCCAGGGGCTCGGGCTTCGGCACGAACGGACCCGCGTACTCGATCACGAACCGTCCGCGCGCGATGGAGATGCCGATCGCGGAGGGGCTCGGAGCCTCCTGCTTCATCCATACCCAGTCGCCCTCGCCCCCCTCGATCGCCAGCGGCGCCGAACCGACCGCGTCCTCTCGTCCGGTCGTGTACATCGCGAAGCCTTGCAGCTCACGGGCCGGGGTCAGGGCTTGGCGCGCGATCTCAGGATCCCCGTAGTCGGTCAGGGAGAGGCTCGCCATTCCGTACAGGCTGGTCGCACGGCTTCGCATCGGCTTGCGGTGCAGGTCGGTTCCGCCTCCGCCTCCCCGCTTCTCGAGGGGACCGAGGGTGTCGGGCATCAGCGCGACCAACGCATCGGGCTCCAGGAGCAGGCGCTCGATGCGGTCCTCCATGCTCTCCTCGAAGAGCTTCCCCGACGC
>DRLC01000136.1 GCA_011053145.1 Planctomycetota bacterium
GATTGTGCCCCGACCGGGGGCGAAACGACAACCGCGAGCGCCCCGACTCAGCCCATCGAACGGCGGAACACCGCCAGGCCGATCCCGAAGAAGGCCAGCCCGATCGCGATCAGGATCGCGCAGGGGCCGAGCATGTCCGGGAGCGTGAACCCGCGCCAGATCGCCCCTTCGAGCGCGAGGATCCCCCACTTGAAGAAGCTGAAGTCGCTGAGGGTCGCGAGCCAGGCCGGCATCGCGATGAGCGGGATCATTCCCCCGCCGATCATCGCGAAGGGCATCATCAGTCCCCAGGAAGCCCCGGCCACGGCCTGCTCGGTCTTCCCCAGGACCGAAACGGTCATCATCAGGCCCGTGAAGCAGAAGGCGCTCGATGCCATCGCGAGGAGTAGCAGGCCGGGACTTTCGACGTGCACGCCGAGCGCGACGACGCCGAAGCCGGTCAGGAAGAGGAGCACGAGGAAGCACGCGGCGAAGCACGCCAGGGCCTTGCCTCCGAGAAGCTCCGCGCGACCGATCGGCGCGATGCGCAGCCGCAGGAGCGTCCCGTTCGTGCGCTCGCGAACGAGCGTGATCGCGAAGCCGAGGGCGACGCTCATCACGCCCCACATCATCGAGGACGGGAAGGTGATCTCGAACGCGGAGCGCGGGGAGCGCCCCGTCTCCCGTGTGACGTCGACGGTCTCCACGAGATCCAGGAGACCCGAGGCCGCGGTCGCGTCCTCCCCGTCCCCAGGCGAGGGGCTCTCCCCGAGGCTCACTTCCTCCGTGAGCCTTTCGAGGGACGAAAAGAAGGTCTGGAGCACGAGTTTCTGGGCGCCGCTGAGATCTTCCGCCGCGTCGACCTCCTCCCGCGCCTTCGCGATCTCGGACTTCATCCGATCCCTGTCCTGGAACGACTCTCCGAGACCCCCGAAGACGGTCTCCATGAGAACTCCCTGGAGCATCCCAGCCTCGGCGGATCGCGAGGGATCGATGCCCAGTTCGAGGTGCGGCGCGTCGTCCCCACCCCCACCGAACAGCGCGAAGGGCGAGATCTCGAAGCCCGCGGGAATGCGCAGGTAGGCGAGGGCCTCACCCCGCTTCACGGCCGCGCGGGCCTCTTCGAGCGCATCGAGACGCACCGGCCGCTCGGTGCCCTCCCCCTCCCCGTCGAGACGGGGGACCTCCAGCGATTCGTGCGCCGCGAGTGCCGCCACGAGGCGCGCGGAGGCATCGCTTCGTGCCTCATCGACGAGTGCGAGCTTCACGCGCGCCCTACCGCTCCCCCCTCCCGAATCGCCGAAGATGGCGCCGAAGAAGAGCGCGTACATCAGCGGAAACGCGAAGATCCAGAACAGGGCAAAGCGATCGCGCGAGAGCACGCGCAGGTCCTTCGCCGCGAGATGCAGGAGAGCGTTCATGCGTCCCTCAGGGTGCGGCCGGTGAGGTGGAGGAAGACGCGCTCGAGGTCCGGACGCTCGACCTCGAGGTGCTCGAGTTGGAGGCCCAGACCACCGAGTTCGGCGATCGCAGCCAGGGGCCGCTCGGTCTCGATCAACAGGGTCGTGCCCGTCAAGGTTCCCGGAAGCTCGGTGCCCGCGGGCGGAAGCTCCTCGAGTTCGATCTCGACCCGTGAGACGCCGCCGTACTCGGCGAGCAGATTCGGGACCGTGTCGAGGGCGAGCATGCGACCGTGGTCGAGGATCGCCACACGGTCGCAGAGGCGTTCCGCCTCTTCCATGTAGTGCGTGGTGTAGACCAGGGTCGTACCTTCCGCCTTGAGGGTTTCGATGCTCTCGAAGATGTGGTTCCGCGACTGCGGATCGACGCCGACGGTCGGTTCATCGCAGAAGAGGATCTCGGGGCCGTGCACGAGCGCGCAGGCGAGGTTGAGACGACGCTTCATGCCCCCGGAAAAGGTCCCCGCCCGCGACTTTCGCCGGTCGGCCAGCCCGGCGAACTCGAGGGCCCACTCCACGCGCTCGCGCAGCCTCCTCCCCGAAAGGGAGTACATGCGCCCGAAGAACGCGAGGTTCTCCTCGGCGCTCAGCTCCTCGTAGATCGCGAGGTCCTGGGGGGCGACCCCGATCCGCCTCCGCACCTCGGGGCGAACCGGGTCCTGCCCGCCTTCGAGGCGGACCTCGCCGGCGTCGGGCGACACGGCGCCGACGAGCATTTGGATCGTGGTGGTCTTGCCGGCTCCGTTCGGGCCGAGCAGGGCGAAGGCCTCGCCCCTCGCGATTTCGAACGAGACGTCGGCGACCGCGACGAGCTCGCCGTAGGCCTTCCGGAGGGACTTGGCTTCGATCATGGGGACTGAGTGTCCCCGGGGACGCCGATCCTTCGAGGGATCCCTCGAAAAAACGCTCCGAGCCGCAGCGGCCACCACCGCTCCGGCTCGAAATGCGTGCGAAGGTGCGGCGAGGACCTCGCCGCACCTCCCCTCTCCTCGTCCTCAGCTCCCGACGCGCGAGGCGAGGGCGTTCGAGAGCTGGGCGGACGGAGCCCCGAAGCAGGCCCCCTGGCTGTAGAGCGTCAGCCCGCAGAACGACACGTCGTTGGGTAGGGTGAAGTTGAAGACGACGGGCGCTCCACCGTGGGTCGTGGAGCGCTTCAGGAGTCGCGGACTCGCGAGGTCGAGGAGGAGCTCTCCGGACGGCAGCAGGACCGGGCTCGCGGCGAGCTGCGCGTGGCCGAGCAGGAGGGCGAGATCCGGAGCGTGCCCGGTGCAGTCGAGGGTCAGGCTCCACGGCTGGCCGAGGGTGGGCCCACCGCTCGCGGCCAGGGTCGTCGGGTTCACGCCCGAGCCGTTCTCGACCGTGGTCGACGGCGCCTTGCGGTAGTCGACTTCGATCACCCAGTTGCCGGTCACGCCCAACGCGCAGGCATCGTTCCAGCCACCGGGGATCGCGAAGATCACGTTCTTTCCGACCTGGCACCCGGCACCGTCGTGCACGATGCTCGGAACGGTCAGGTTGCCGGCGCTCGCGTTCGCGAACTTCACCGCGACCGTGAAGGGCCCGGAGGTGATGACCTTGTTTCCGGGCCAAAGGTCCAGATCGAACTCATTGATGAACCCGTCGTTGAAGATCGGCGCCGCGAGGGAGAACTGTGGGGTCCCAGGGTTCGGGAGCCCTGCCGGATAGATGTCGATCGACGACTCGAGCGACTGGGGAGCACCACCGAAAACCGAGCCCCAGCCGATCCGGACCTTGGTGATCTCGATCGGATAGTCCGCTGCGGGCGCCGTCAGCACCGCTCCCGCGGATTCACCGACGGCGAAGCACGGACAGGCGACCGTCCCAGCTCCGGTCGAGTTCCCGAGGGGCGGCTCGGGACCGCACTGGGAGGAAGCGGGAAACGAGAGGGCCGAGAGGGCGAGGGAAGAAGCGAGGACGGCGCGCAGTGCTGGAGAGGTCATCTGTATGGGGGGACTCCGTTCGTGGTTCGGGGACGAAGCGGAGATCGGTGGAACGGCACGCGAAAGGGCTCCGCCTCGGCTCGCCATGATAGCACCGCCCGCGGGGTTCGGGGGGGGCGCCGGGTCAGCGCAGCTCAGCCCAGGAGAAGGTGCCCCGTCATCTCGCTCGGCACCTCGATCCCACCCAATGTCAGGAGCGTGGGCGCCACGTCGGCGAGAATCCCCATCGGTCGGATGTCGGCCCCGATCAGATCCTCCGCGCAGAACACGATCGGCACGGGATTCGTCGTGTGCGCGGTGTGCGGCCCGTGCGTGGTCGGATCGTACATCTGCTCGGCATTCCCGTGATCCGCAGTGATCGCGACGACTCCGCCTCGGCTCGTGACCAACGGCACGATCTGGGACAGGCAGGTGTCGATCGTGCGTACCGCCGCCTCGGCGGCCGACTCGATTCCGGTGTGCCCCACCATGTCGGCATTCGCGAAGTTGATCACGTAGACGTCCGTCTCGCCGCGCTTCAGAGAGGCGACGATCCGCGCGGTCAGCTCGGGGGCGCTCATCTCCGGCTGCAGGTCGTAGGTGGCCACCTTCGGGCTCGGGACGAGGGTGCGCGATTCCCCCGGGAGCTCCGCCTCCTGCCCCCCGGAAAAGAAGAAGGTCACGTGCGCGTACTTCTCGGTCTCCGCCATCCGCTCCTGACGCAGGCCGGCGGCACTGATGACCTCCCCGAAGGTTCCATGCAGCTCCTGGGGAGGAAACGCGATCGCGAACGGAAAGTCCGCTCGGTATTGGGTCATCGTCACGATCTCGAGACGCGGACGCACGCTGCGCTCGAAGCCGTCGAAGTCCTCGAGCCCCAGGGCGGACACGATCTGACGCATGCGATCGGCGCGGAAGTTGAAACACAACACGCCGTCTCCGTCGGCCATCCGTCCCTGATCGGGAGCTCCGATCACGCTCGGTTCCACGAACTCGTCACCGACGTCGTTCGCATAGTTGGCCCGAATCGCGGCGGCGGCCGAATCGTAGCGCTCCCCGACGCCCCGGGTCAGGAGGTCGAAGGCACGCTCGGTTCGCTCCCAGCGCTTGTCTCGGTCCATCGCCCAGTAACGCCCGACGACCGACGCGATGCGTCCGACTCCGGCCGAAGCGATGTCCCGTTCCAGGGTCTCCAGGAAGGCCTCTCCCGAGCGCGGCGGGGTGTCGCGCCCGTCCATCAGGGCGTGCACGAACACCTTGTCGGGGGCCATCCCCTGCGCCTTGGCGAGTTCGAGGAGCTTGGCAAGATGCGCTTCACTCGCGTGCACTCCTCCGGTGCCGACGAGACCGATGAGGTGCAACGCCTTGCCCTCCCGCTTCAGGCGATCGAAGAGTTCCACGAACGCTCCGTTGGTCGCGAACTCTCCGTCCTCGATCGCCTTGTCGATGCGCGTGATGTCCTGGTACACGACGCGACCGGCGCCGAGGTTCGTGTGCCCCACCTCGCTGTTCCCCATCAGTCCGAGTGGGAGCCCGACCTCGCGGCCGGACGCGGACAGCTTCGCACTCGGGTACCGTGCCAGATACTCGTGGAAGTGATGCGCCTCCTTCTTGACGGCGTTGTGCTCGGCGCTTTCGCGACAGCCGAAGCCGTCGAGCACGATCAGGACGAGGGGGCGGTGATTCAACTTGGGGTCTCCGGGCCAGGGGACAGGACTTCGTCACGCGGCGCCGCAAAGGGGGACGAAGGCGGAAAGCGAGGTCTCGAGCGGGCATCCTAATCGGCCTCCACGAGCTCGGGAGGCAGGTTCCCGGGGAAAGCTCGCTTCCGTCGGGTGGACCGCTCATCCTCCCTTGCAAGATGGCCGATAGAGGGCTGACTCTCAGACAGGAGAACCAGAACGATGCAGCCGACCTCCACCCGGGCCCAGCGGGCTCGACTCACGATCCTTCTCGCCGCCGGCCTCCTCCTCTCGAGCGCCTGCGCCCTGCCCGGCCTCGACGCGACGCCGCGCGTCTCCTCGCTGAGCCTCTCGGGAGATTTCGGCGCGAGCAGCGGCTCGGTCTCGGCCCAGGCGGACCTCGAGCGCGCCGGACTCGGAAGCAGCGAGACCGCGACCGGCGTGCGCGTCGACGCGAAGGTGGGCGCACCCCACATCGTCTTCTCGGTCGACCAGGTCAGCTACTCGGGAACGGGCACGCTGGATGCAACGATCTCCCTCGGTGGCAACACGATCACTTCGGGAACCGCGGTGCGCTCAGAGGCGGACCTCGGCGTCTACTCCGCATTGCTCCTCTTCGACCTGATCCCCGGAAGCAACGCCGAGCTCGGCATCGGGTTCGGAGCAACGATCCTCGATGTGGACGCGAGTTTCCGCGACCTCGGGACGAACACGCTGCTCAACACGAACGAGACGATCCCGGTTCCGGTGGTCGCCGCGAACGCGGGGCTGCAGTTCGGAGACCTCGAGCTGGCCGCCGTCGCCTCCGGCATGAGCATCGGAACGGGAGGCAACTCCGGAACGCTCGTCGACATCGACGCCTTCGGGTGCTGGCGCCTGCTCGGCGGGACGAGTCGCCTGCGCGGTTCGCTGATCCTCGGCTGGCGCCAGCTCGACATCGACGCGGAGTACGACTCGGGCTCGGACAATGTCGACGCTAGCCTGACCCTGTCGGGCCCCTACCTCGGACTCGAACTCTCGCTCTGAAAAGAGCCCCGTCCCCGATTCGTCAGCGGGATTCGTCTTCGGTTGCGCTCGCGCGTTCGCGCGCCGCGGCGAGGAGTTCCTCGTAGTCCAGCACGAGCTCGTCCTCCCCTGCGAGGCCGCGCTCGACGAGCGCGATCCC
This sequence comes from Planctomycetota bacterium, assembly GCA_011053145.1. Taxonomy (GTDB): domain Bacteria; phylum Planctomycetota; class UBA1135; order UBA1135; genus DRLC01. Next base: position 6,227 of record DRLC01000136.1, read on the forward strand.
CATCCAATCGACGATCGCGCACAACCCCTCGAGGGTCGGGTGAAGGTCGTCCCACTGGAGCAGCCGCGAGGTGCTGCCTTTCGGGAAGGTCGCCCGGCCGATCGTCACGCTCTTCCCAGAGCGCATCTCCTTCGCGAAGACCTTCAGGGGCACGAGCAGGACCCGATCCCGCGACGCAACCCACTTCGAGAGCCGCTGGTTGAGGGCCTCGAGCCCTTCCGGGCTCGGCATCTGCGCGGGCGTGAGCATCTTGCCGACCGCGTCCCGCATGTCGGGGAAGTCCCCCACGAAGATGGGGCAGTCGAAACGATCGAGGAGCTCGAGTCCGTGCTCGAGGAGTGCAACACGATCGGCGGGTCCTTCGATCGGCGTTCCATCGAGACTCGCTGATCCGTAGCCGAACCAGAAAAGAAAATCGATCGCGACGACGAGCGTCGGGGAGCGCTCCAGGGCCGCTTCCACCATCGCCGGCCCCGCCTTGCCGGGATCCATGAAGAAGAAGGTCGACCCCTGGTTGACGATCGGTTCGTGATCGACGCGGATCATGCAGGAGAAAACGTCGGAGAGGTGCAGCGGCAGGCCCATCCCATCCGTCATGCTCGCTCCGAACGAAACGACCCGAGTGAGTACCGAAGGACCCGATTCGGTCGACGATCTCTCCCGCGTCTCCCGCCGGGAGACAGCCTCCTCGACCCCCACGGTGGCCGACGATTCGTTTCTCTCCTCGTCGCCCGCGTCCCCGCTTCCGCCCGCGCTCTCCGGAACGTCCTTGCTCCCCCCGGGCTCGACCGGCGCAACGCGATCGAGGAAAGCGAGGAGTGCCGGCCAAACTTCCTTCGATACGGGCTGCCTGTTCTCGAGCGCGCGCACCCCGTGCACCCCGTTGGACTTCGGCAAAAAGAGCGTCCCGACTCCCTCGGGGAGCGCGTCGAAGATCGCACGCCAATCGGATTCCTCCGCCCGTGCCGAGCTGAGAAAGACCGGACAGCTCACCTTCTCGGCGGCCTCCCGCAGGAAGGTCTTCGACGCGCCGACGCTGGCGAAGACCTCGGCCGGCGAGAAGAGAACCGCCGCGTCGATCAGCTCGGGCCGGGTCGCTGCGATGCGCAGCACGAGGCCCGCCGACGAGGAACACCCGATCCCGACGACGGTGCTGCCTGGGAATCGCTTGTGCGCCCATTCGAACGACCGGGCAACGTCCATCTCGGCATCCAGGATCGAAGTCGCCCGGGTCCGCGTCGCCGCGTTCTTCGCGGTCACGCTCTTCGGACCGTTCGCCGTGTTGCCTGCCCGCAGGTCCACGGCGAGACCGTTGTAACCCGCGGCACGAAGACGGCGCGCGATGTGGCGGTACTCCTCTCGGGATGCGTGGGAGTCGTGGAAATAGAGCAGGATCGGAGCACCCTTGCCGAGATCGGAACGGTACAGGTCCGCCGCGATCTTGATGCGGTCCGGGGCCCGGAACTCGACCTTCTCGGGTCGGTAGGGAGCGCTCGCGTCGGAGGATCCCCCGTCCCCCTGGGAGGTGGCCAGCGAGGGGACGATGCATAGGAGGGCGAGGGCGGGGAGGAAACGCTTCATGCTGATCATCGAGGGAGTCCGGAGAAAGGCCGGGCAAGACGAACGGACGGCCGGCGCGCATTCTACGCGCCGGCCGCCCCTCGAGTTGGCGTCGGAGGCGCCCCTCCGACGCTACCGGGTGCCTCAGGGGCTCGCGCTTCCGGCATTCACGACCGGCTGCGGTGAAGCCTGACCACACAGGACGACGAGGAGATTCCCCACCAGCGCCGCGCGGTGGGCATCGTCGAGTTCCACCACCTTGCGCCGCCCGAGGTCGTCCAGGGCCTGCTCCACCATGCTGACCGCCCCCTCGACGATCTTCTGGCGCGCGGCGATGATCGCCTCCGCCTGCTGGCGCTGAAGCATCGCCGATGCGATCTCCGGTGCATAGGCGAGGTGGCTGAGGCGCGCCTCGAGGACCTCGATCCCGGCGCGGTGCAGCCGCTTCTTGAGCTCCACCTCGAGTTCCCCCGCGACGACCGCCCCGTCTCCACGCAGGGAGACGATCTCCTCCTCGTCCTCCTTGCCGTCGTAGGGATGGGTGCTCGCGACCTGCCGAACGGCGGTCTCGATCTGGATGTCCACGTACTTCACGTAGTCCTCCACATCGAAGAGCGCCTGGGCGGTGTCCTCCACCTGCCAGACCACCACGGCGCCGATCTCGATCGGGTTTCCCCCCTGGTCGTTCACCTTGATGATCTCGCTGGCGACGTTGTTCGCCTTGAGCGAGACGGTGCGCTTCGAAGTGAACGGATTCGTCCAGAAGAACCCTTGGCGGCGGACGGTGCCGCGGTAGTTGCCGAACAGGACCAGGGCCCGACTCATGTTCGGCCCCACGACGAAGAAGCCCGGGAGGAAGAGGACCAGCAGGAGAATCGAAGCGATCACCTGGATCGCGATCTGTTCCTCCGGGGGCTTTCGCGCGACGAGGGAGGCGACCGAGAGCACCTCGAAAACGAGGAGCCCTCCGAGCACGAGCCAGCCCGAGAGCGGGGAAAAGGGTGTTTCGGTCGAACGCGCTTGCTCGGTCATGGCAGCCTCCTGCGAATGGGGAATCGGTGACCCTTCTGATACTCGCACGGAGCGCCAGCATCCGGGGTTTTCGCTGCTTTTCTCGGACGGCCCGGGAGAGCCCCGCGGAGCCCGACTCGGCTGGTAGGATGCCCCGATGGAACTCGCTCGGCGCCTCCTCTCCCACCTCCCCCTGGGTCTCGAGATCGGGGGCTCGACCTTCAATCGCTTCGAGGGCGTTCGCGCGTTCAACCTCGACCATCCCGGGAGTGACGTGTTCGAGCGGGCCCAGGAGCGGATCGCGGGCGAAGCCCTCGCGATCGATGTCTACGGGACCGCGGAACGCCTCCCGATCGCCTCGGGAAGGCTCGACTTCCTCCTCTCGAGCCACGTCCTCGAGCACATGCCCGACACGATCCGCACCCTCCGCGAGTGGGACCGCGTCGTGCGCCCCGGCGGCCTGGTCTTCGCGATCGTGCCGCACCTCGAGCGAACCTTCGACGCGGGCCGCCCCATCACGTCCGTGGAACACCACCTCGCCGACTTCGCGCTGGGGCGCGAGGTCGCCACCGACACGATGGCCCCCACGAGCCACTACCACGCCTGGGACACGCGAGGACTCGTCACGCTCATCGAGCACCTCGTCGCGCGGGAGTTCCTGGACTGGGAGCTGGTGGAGGTGGAGGACGTCGACTCCAAGGTGGGAAACGGATTCACGATCGTCGCAGCGAAACGCGCGGAGCCTCGCCTCGCGCAGCGGCCCAAACCACCCACCGACACGCCGGTCGCGTTTCACTTCGCGGAACTCCTGCTCCCGTTCCAGATCCCGCTCAGGACCTTCGACCGCGTGCTGCCCGGCGAACACCTGCGGCCGGATCTCTCGCTCCCCCGCGGCACGTGGCGCTTCACGCCGATCCACGCGGGCTTCCCCCCGCGCGCCGGGGTGAGCTTCGAGCGGGAGATCGGCCCGCCGCTGCCCGCCCCGCGCATCGAATCGATCTCGCTCGAGGGTTCCGCGCTCGTCGTGCGAGGGGCACACCTCGCGGAGACGACCTGGCTCGAAACGCGCTACCCCGACGGAACCGAGCACCGCGTGCTGCCGGAGTTCGTCCCGGGTCCCGCGCCCGCGCTGCGACTGAACCTGGAAGGACTGACCCTGCCGGATGCCGCGCTCCCCGTGCGCGCGGTCAACCCCGCCCCCGCCGGTGGCGCGAGCGATCCGGTCGTGTTCGGTGGCTGACCGCGGGTCAGCGATTCACGAGGAAGTGGCAGACGTCGCC
>DRLC01000137.1 GCA_011053145.1 Planctomycetota bacterium
GAGCGCGGTGGCGGGCTTGGCGTAGGCGTTGCGGCCGAACTGCAGGATCGACTCGGAGTTCGTCATGATCGGCATCTGGTCGGCGCTCGCCATGTACCCGACGATCTTGCGGGGTTCGCCGCTACGACTCGGATAGTCCTCCTCCCACTCCTGTTCAGCGAGGTACTGCACGAACGAGTTCAGGCCCTCGTCCATCCAGGTCCACTGGCGCTCGTCGCTGTTCACGACCATCGGGAACCAGTTGTGGCCGACCTCGTGGATGATGACCGAGATCAGGCCGTACTTCGTGCGGGCCGAATACGTGCCGTCCTCCTCCGGACGCGGGCCGTTGAAGCAGATCATCGGGTACTCCATTCCACCCACGGGACCGTTCACCGAGATCGCGACCGGATAGGGGTAGGGGAACGTGAACTTGGAGTAGACGTCGAGGGTATGGCAGATCGTGGACGTCGAGTACTTGCTCCAGAGCGGTTCGCCCTCGATCGGGTAGTACGACATCGCGAGGACTTCACGGCCGCCCTCGATCCTGTGGCGGCGGGCATCCCAGATGAACTTGCGAGAGGAGGCCCACGAGAAGTCGCGCACGTTCTTCGCGTCGAAGATCCAGGTCTTGGTCCCCTCGGTCAGCGAGTCCTGGTTCGCGAGCGCTTCCTCGGGAGTCACGATGAAGACCTGGGTGTCGTCGGCCGCATCCTCGAGACGATCGCGCTGGGTCTGCGTGAGGACGTCGGCGGGGTTCTGGAGTTCGCCGGTCGCGGCGACGATGTGGTCCGAGGGCACGGTCAGCTCGACGTGGTAGTCCCCGAACTCGAGCGTGAACTCGCCGCGCCCGAGGAACTGCTTGTGCTGCCAACCGGTGACATCGGTGTACGCCGCCATACGCGGGAACCACTGCGCGATCTCGAAGATCGCGTTGTCGTCCTTTTCGAAGTACTCGTAGCCCGTGCGCCCGCCGACCCGGTCGTGGTCGTTGATGCGGTAGTTCCAGTCGATCGAGAAGGTCGTCCTGGAGCCGGCCTCCAACGGCTCGGGGAGGTCGACCCGCATCATCGTGCCGACGACCGTGTGGGGGATCTCCTCGCCGTCGAGCGTGCGGACGGACGTGATCTCCGCACTGCCGTCGAACGCGGTCCGGTCCACGACCCTTTGGAGGGACGAGAACGTGGGGTTGCCGAGGTCCGGGGCGAGGGAGGTCGTCACGGCGTGGGATTCGGGCGAGAAGATGTTCGGGTCGATCTGGACCCAGAGGTAGGCGAGTCGGTCGGGTGAGTTGTTGTGGTAGGTGATCGTCTCGGAGGCGTCGATCGAGCGCTCCGCCTCATCGAGGCGGGCCTCGATCGAGTAGTCCACCCGCTGCTGCCAGTACTCGTGCCCGGGGGCGCCCGATGCGGTGCGGTACGGGCCGGGCGTGGGCAGGAGGTCCTCCATCTGACGGAAGCGGTCGCTGCGGCCGTCACCTCCTCCCAGGGCCGTGCCGAGGGCGAGGAGGAGCAGGAAGGGGAGGGCGAGGAGGGACCGTTTCATGGGCTTCGGAACGGGGGTTCGGGGGACAGCGCCCCAGCATCCTAGCCAGGGCGGGGGCGGGTGGGGGATTTCGGAGGCGGGAGGGGGAAGAAGAGGCCTTCCCGGGGCTTCGGGCTGGCAGGCCCACTCCTGGGACTCGGGAGGGTCCATCGGGAGACGAGGACGAGTTTCCGGGCGGGTCGTCCGATGGGAGGGGGAGCCCATCGTGGCTGATACCCCGACGCCTCCGATCCCGCCTGGGGGCCGGCGCTCGGGGTGCAGGCTCGCCCAAGATGAAGGTTTTCCCACCATGATCCGCGTCCTCTTCGTCGACGACGAACCTCGCGTTCTCGACGGCATCCGCAGGAGTCTCAGAAGCAGAAGGAAGGCTTGGCACCTGGTTTTCGCCGAAGGAGGCGAGGCAGGTTGTGAAGCCCTGGAGTCCGGGGAGTTCGATGTGGTCATCACCGACCTGCGCATGCCGGGTGTCGACGGATGTGCGGTTCTCGAGAAGGCCAAGGAGGTGCACCCGGACACGATGCGGATCATCTTCTCCGGGCAGGTCCACGAGCAGGAGGCGTTGCGCGCGGTTCCGCTCGCGCACCAGTACCTAGCGAAGCCCTGCGGCGGGGGTGCGATCGAGCGCGTGATCGAGCGCGCTGCTCTCCTGCGGCAGCTCTTCGCGAACCAGTCCTTGCGGGGGGTCATCTCGGCCGCCGGGGCGATTCCGTCCTGTCCGAAGGTGTACCTGGAGTTGACCGAAGTGCTGCGGGACCCGGAGTCCTCCGCAAGGGATGCGGCGGATGTCCTGGAGAGGGATATGGCGATGTGCACCAAGATCCTGCAGATCGTGAACTCCGCGTTCTTCGGTCTGTCCCAGCCGGTGACGAATCTGCAGGACGCGGTCTCCTTCCTCGGCCTGAAGCTCGTGCGCTCGATCGCACTCAGCGAGGCGGCCTTTCGACCCTTCGAGGGCAAGGGAGTCTTCGGCCCGACGGACCTCTCGGAGCACCAGAAGTCCGGCTTCCGGGCAGCCGCCCTCGCGCGGGACCTGTGCCCGGACAAGGCCCAGGAGGATCACGCCTACCTCGCGGGGATGCTGCACGACTTTGGCTGGGTGGTGATCGGGTGTCTCCTCCCCGAGGCCTTCGCCGAGCTGGAGGAGCGCAGTGGAAAGAGCGGTCTGACGCTGAGTCTCGAGCGTGAGGTTCTGGGAGCGACCCACGCGGAGATCGGCGCCTACCTCCTCGGAACCTGGGGCCTGCCCCTGCCCGTCGTCGAGGCGGTTGCCTACCACCACCATCCCGCGCGCGTGGAGCACGACTCCTTCGAGGTGTTGACCGCGATCCATGTGGCGAGCGGTCTCATGGCGGAAACCGACCAGAGTCGGCCCCGGCGCGGAGCCCGGCTGGACGAACGCTACCTTTCGAGGGTCGGCGCCCTCGGGGCGCTCGAGGCTTGGAGGCAGCGCCGCGACGACGTCCTTTCGGCCCCGTGAGGCAATCCAGCCATCCCAACCGACCCTCCTTCCCCCGCGGATGGTCCGTCCCCCCAGTCGATTCCGGCAGACAGCGACCGAGAGAATGAAGAAACGAATCCTATTTGTGGACGACGAGCAGCGCCTCCTC
>DRLC01000138.1 GCA_011053145.1 Planctomycetota bacterium
CCACCGCGATGAAGTCCAAGGCTCGTTCCGCCACGCGCTCCGAACTCGAAGTCCTCACCGATGCGGTCGCCGAGTACTTCCGCGACACGGGAGCCTTCCCAAGCGATCTCGGGGAGCTCTCGGTCTCCCCCGGCGTCACCGGATGGTCCGGCCCCTACATCCAGGCCGAGTCCGTCGATCCCGTCAGCGGGAATCCCGAGTCGGTGGTGGATGCGTGGTCGACCCCCTATGCGATCGCAGCGGTCGGTTCGTCCGGATTCAAGATCACGAGCGCCGGCGAGGACAAGACCTTCGGGACGGTCGCCGACATCTCGCGCACTCTGGACGTGACCCCGATCCGCCGCGAGAAGACCCTGACCGTGCTACGCACCGTCAACCAGGCCATCACGCAGTACAACGCCCTATACCTCCCGGACTCCCCGCTCTCGACCAGCTACGGAACGCTCCTCGGGCAACTCGTCTCCACGGGCTTCCTTCCGGACACGGCGCCGTTCGCCGTGGATGGCTGGGGCGACGCGCTGGTGGTCGACCCGCCGGGGCTCACACCGGTCGTGCAGGTCACCTCGACCCACCTCTAACCCGGGTTATTCATGAGCCTGTGCACCAGGCACGGCAACTCGTTTCCTGATGGTGCTTTGCGATTCCTGACCCCGCAGGGTAAGCCCCGGTCCGCGAAGCGGATTCCAGGGATCCAGTGGATCCCTGGAAAGGGGATCCCCCTTGACGGGTCGACGAGGACGGCAGGAATCGCTAAGTGCCGTCAGGAGACGAGAGACCGCCGAAGGCGGTCGATTGCGAAGTCTGGGGTACAGGCTCATGAGTGATCCGGGCTAACTGGCTCGGGGGGGCTCCCCCCGTTGTCGGCTCGGCGAGCTACTCCCGGTAGTGCAGCGCCACCAGGGCGCACGGTCCTCCCGCGATCACGTCGATCCCGGCCTCCTCGGCGAGTCGCACAGCCTCCTCGGACTCCGCGCCGGGTTGCATCCAGATGTGCCGAACGCCGATCTCGATCGCCTGCGCCACGACGCGTTCGGTGACCGCCGGGGGAGTGATGATCGAGATGGCACGCGGCACCTCGGGCAGCGAAGCGAGGTCGGGGTAGGCGGCCACGCCCTCGACGCTCTCCTCGGACGGGTGGACCGCGTAGAGCGGCTCCTTGTGGTTCTGGAGATAGGCGCGCAGCACCTTGTTGCCGTACTTCTCGCGGTTCGTCGAAGCCCCCACGACGGCGAAGGGGCCTTCGGAGAGGAAGTCCTCGATGCGTTCCTGGATCGTCATGAGTTCTCCTTCAGGATCCACTGGTCGGGATCGATCGTGAGTTCGGCGCCGTCGGAGCCGAGGTCCACGGCCGCTCCACCGTCGGGGACGGCGACGCGCGTCCGTTCGCCGTCGATCTCGAGTTCCACGGGCATGGGGAAGAGGAGATCGTCGGGGGCTTGCCAACGCAAGCGAAGCTCGCGCCCTCGCCGCTGGGCCTCGAGCCTCGGCAGGGCGGCCCGGCGCAGGTACACCTCGAAGAACCAGCCGAGGTCGCGGCCCGACTCCTCCTCGGCGATGCGGCGGATCTCCTCGGTGTCGGAGAAGCGGCACGCGCTCCCATCGGTGCGCCCCTCGAGCTCGGGATCCGGATAGGCCATGCGCCGGAGCGCCCGGAAGAAGGTCTCGTCTCCGAGGAGGTAGCGCAGGGTGTGGAGCGCGAGCGCTCCCTTGTAGTAGATGTCGTTGCCCGCCGGACCGAAGTAGACGTCGGCAGTCGACTGGGGCTCGCGCGGTGCGACCGGCCCGCGGTTCTTGATCCCGGCACGATCCTCGGCGATCACCCCCCGGTAGGCCTCGGGGCCGCCGAGCGCCTCCGCGTAGAGCGCCTGGGCATAGGTCGCGAAACCCTCGTGGATCCAAAAGTCCTTCCAGTTGCGCGCGGTCACCAGGTTCGCCCACCACTCGTGCGCCATCTCGTGGTGCAGGAGGAAGTCGAAGCCACGCTCCGCGCCCCAGGGGTTGCCGCGGTAGTTGTTCCCGTAGGCCGTGACCGTCTGCTGCTCCATCCCGAGGTGCGGGGTCTCGACGACGCCGTACTTGTCCCGCCGGAAGGGATAGGGACCGAAGGTCTCCTCGAACCAACGGAGCTGGCGCAGGAGGTCCTCGAACAGCTCCTTGCCTTTCTCGTAGTGCTCGGGGATCACCCAGTAGGTGACGGGAAACGTGTCCCCCGCGGTGCTCTCGTAGTTCCTGGTGATCGTGCGGTACGGAGCGATGTCGAGCGCGACGCCGTAGATGTTGATCGGGGTCGAGACGTGCCAGTCCCAAGTCGTCCAACCGTCGTCCACATCCTCCACCATCCCGACCGGGCGCCCGTTGCTCACGCCCACGAGCCCCGCCGGGACGCGCACGAAGATGTCCATCGTCTCGGGCTCGTCGTCGGGCTGGTCCTTGCACGGCCACCAGAGATCCGCTCCCTGCATCTGGTTCGTCGTCGCGATCCAGTGCGCGCCCGAGGGCGTCTTCGCCCACTGGAAGCCTCCATCCCAGGGCGGATTCGGGGCTTCGCGCGGGATGCCGCCATAGCGCACACGGATGCGGAAGGTCCCCCCCGGCTCGATCGCGGAGGCGCCCTTCGTCCCGATGCGAATCTCCCCCTTCGTGTGCTCGTATCGAAGGTCCGCCTCCGCGTCCTCGGCATCCACGAGGCTCACGCGGTCCACCTGCAGGCGATCGTCGAGGTCCATCACGATCTCGTCCGTCGGCTCGAGGAGCCGAGCCGTCATCGTCACTTCGCCGTCGATGCGCTTTTCCTCGGGATCCACGCTCACCGAGAGTTCGTAGTGCAGGACGTCGTAGCACGCCTCGCCGGGCGGGATCGGACGCCCGGACGTGGGAGTCCCGGAAGAGCCTTGCGCCGCGGCGAGGGATGCGAAGCCGAGGAGGAAAGAGACGAGGATTCGTTTGGGCATCGGGCTTTCGTGGCAACCAAGGGGCGGGAAGGTGCGGGAGGCGCCCCGCGGTGCCGACCACTCTACCCCCCGATTGCTTATGCTTCCCGCGAGCCATGCGCCGCCTCCCCCATTCCGCCGTTCGAATCCTGTTCAGGACGCTTCCGTGCGCCCTCGCGGCCCTCTGTGCACTCCCCGGTTGCGCGCCCGAACGGGAACGCCGCAACGTGCTGCTCGTTTCGATCGACACCCTGCGCCGGGATCGACTGGGCGCGTACGGCGCCGAACACCCGACTCCCGCCCTCGACGCCCTCGCCGCCGAGGGTTTTCTCTTCGACGACGCGACCACGACGGCGCCGACGACGCTGCCGGCGCACAGCTCGATCCTGACCGGGACCTACCCCCATCGCCACGGCGTGCGCCGGAACGGCCTGAACCGCCTTCCTCCGGAGGCCCTGACCCTCACCGAACTCCTGCGCGCCAACGGCTACTCCACCGGTGCGTTCGTCGGAACGGCGGTGCTCGACCGCGTCTACGGGCTGGATCAGGGTTTCGACGTCTACGACGACACGATGCGGGCCGAGGACAGTGAAGCCCAGGAACAGAGGCGCGCCGAGCGCGTGGTCGAGAGCGCGCTCCGCTGGGTACGCTCGGTCGAAGGCCCCTTCTTTCTGTGGGTCCACGTGTTCGATCCCCACGGCCCCTACGACCCCCCCCCGCCCTTCGACGGGATGTACTACCACGGCGACCCGCGCGACCCGTCGCACCGGTCGCTCGAGGGGATCCCGCTCGTCTTCTACCAGAACCTCGACGGCATCCGCGATGTCGCCTACCCGATCGCGCAGTACGACGCGGAGGTCGCCTACACCGACCATCAGCTCGCCAAGCTCTTCGACGGTCTCGGCGATCGACTCGACGAAACGGCGGTCTTCGTCACCGCGGACCACGGCGAGAGCCTGGGGGAACAGGGCTACTGGTTCGACCACGGTGAGACCCTCGGGGACGCCTGCGTGCGCGTGCCGCTCCTGATGCGCGCCCCGTGGCTCGGCGGAGGCAAGGTCGTGACCGGTCCGGTGAGCCACGTGGACATCCTCCCGACCGTGTTGGATGTGCTCGGTCTCCGCCCCCTCCCCGGCGCCGAAGGCACGAGTCTCCTGCCCGCCCTCGCGAGCGGCTCGGCACCGGCGCGCGACCGCTTCCTCGAGACCTTCCTGCCGTCGGGCAAGCGCAAGCGCCCGCTCTTCGCCCTCGCGTCCGCGGGGTTCAAGCTCGTCCAAGTCGGAACCGACCCCCGGCGACGAGAGCTGAGGACCCTCGGGGACCATCGGGCCGACGAACCTTCCCTCGAAGCCGAGCTCGGGGCACGGCTGATGGAGTATGCGACGCGCGAGCCCGACGTGTCGCAGGACGAAATCGAGATGACGGACGAGCAGCGTGAAAAACTGCGCGCCCTCGGCTACGTGCGCTGACGCGCGCTCAGAGGGCCGCGGCGAGCCGGGCCCGCTGCTCCTCGGTGAGGCCCACGGGCCAGGTACCGAAGCGAGCCATCTTCGCGACCGCGTCCGCTGCGCCGGCTGCGA
>DRLC01000139.1 GCA_011053145.1 Planctomycetota bacterium
CGCCCGGAAGAAGCGTGGGGACGGCGCCCCGGGTTTGATCGCTTCGCCCGCGACGAAGTAGGGCAACGCGCGCCAGTAGTCCTCCCCGCCGTAGATCATGATGAGCCCGGCCACGAGGGTCAGGCCCAGGTCGCCCGGATGACGCTCGCGGCCGGAAAGGATCAGGGCGCCGCTGCGCTCCGGATTGCCACCGCGGACGAGGAGCTTCACGAGCATCAAGAGGCTGCTCGGCGAAGCCTCATCGACCTCGGGGGAATCGACCAGGCGCGCGAGCTCCCCGGGATCGTTCGAGCGGACCAGGGCACGCAGTCTGCGGCGGAAGGGATCGGGATCGACGCGGTCGGCGATGTCGATCAAGTGGTCGGTGGCCCCAAGCCCGCTTCGGGAACTCATCGCGACCCGGATCCAGGACTCGAGCGCCGCGCCGACCGCATCCGTATCCGCATCGCCTTCGAGCAGATGGGCCTCGCGCAGGGTTCGCTCCACTTCGTCGGCGCTCGCGGTCACGACATCGACGCCCAGCTCCTGGAAGGTCGCACGGTAGGCCGCGAGGATCTCGGGCAGGCGCGCGTCCACGCCCATGATGTCGAGGGGCGCGAACGAGAGCGCGGCGAGTCTGCGCTGGAAGGACTCGCGACGCCGATCCCGATCCCGGGCCGCGAGGAACTCGGCGCGTTCCTCCTCGATGTTCTGAATCAGCTGGTCGAGTTCGGGCAGGCTGGCGAGGCCCTCGGTTTCGGCGATCGTCCGGGCCCGCGCCGCCTCGGCCCGCGCGGCGTGCCAGAGCTCGAGATTCTTCGACTCGCGGGCTCGCGCAACCAAGGACTCCGCTTGGAGTCGCGCCTCGCGCGCGTCGCGCTGGATCGAGAGGGCCCGCTCCCGGCGCGCAGCGGTTGCTCGTTCGCGGTAGACGACCCCACTTCCCAGGAGCAGAACGATCACCGCCACGACGCCGGTCCAGATCCACTTCGCCCGGCGCTGGACCGCGGCTTCGATCTCGGCCTGGCGTACGCGCTCTTCCTTGGATCGGATGTACTCGCGGACTCGATCGGCGAGCACCTCCGCGCTCGCGGGGCGTGCGAGCTGGGCGGGTCTCAGGCACTGGCGAGCCAGTTCGACGAGTTCGGGTTCGCCGATGCATGCATCGAGGCGCCGGTCGGCATCCTCGAGGTCCGCGTTCGCGGCCTTCAGCACGGCGTCGGAAAAGTCGCCTGGATAGGGCGGCTCGCCGGTCAGGAGTTCGCACAGGATCGCGCCGAGCGAAAACACGTCGGAACGCTCGTCGAGCTTCTCGACGTTGCCCGTCGCCTGCTCCGGCGGCATATAAGCCGGCGTCCCCATGACCGAACCGACGACCGAATGGGAACTCCCCGACCCCGGGCCGCCGCTGCGAACCGTTTCGAGCACGGTCCGCTCGGCGGATCGCTCGCGCGCTCGCTTCTCATCCGCGGTTCCGCCGCGGGAGAGGACCTTGGCAAGCCCCCAGTCGACGACCTGCACCTCGCCGAATGCGCCGACCATCACGTTCGACGGTTTGAGGTCGCGGTGGATCACGCCGCGCGAGTGCGCGTAGGCCACGGTCTGGCAAACGGAAAGGAAAACGTCGAGCAGATGGCCGCGGTCCTCCTCGGGCGTGACGCGAGCGGCGAAGAGCGCCGACAGGGTCTTCCCCTTGACGAGCTTCATCGTGAAGTACGGCCGCTCGTCCTCCATCAGACCCAAGTCGTAGACGGGCACGATCCCGGGGTGCTGGAGCTGGCCTCCGATCTGCGCTTCCTCGACGAAGCGCTGCAGGACGTTCTCGTCCGAGGCGAGTCCCTCGTGCAGCACCTTGACCGCGACGTCACGCCCGAGATCGGTGTCGTGGCCCCGCAGGACGACCCCCATCCCACCGCGCGCGACCTCTCCGAGCAGCTGGTACTTGCCGCTTCCCCGCGGGAGCGCCTTCCGCGCCGGTGTGGACGCGTCGAGCACCGGGTCCCCTGCCTCGGCGGATTCCTCGGGCCGCAGAGAAACCCGCGGCGCATCGCCGGTCTTGTGCTCCAAGAAGCTCAAGACCGAGGGCGGAGGTTCCGGGATGCCAGGCCCTCTCGAACCGCCCTCTCGCCCTGAATCCGATGCGCCCATCGCCCTATCCTAGCCCAGGAATGGTCCGCACAGCCGTGCGGGTGGTCAAGCCGAGCCGCGCTCGGTACGGTCCGGCGATGAAGCATACGACGAGCGTGGACACGGAACTGGGCCGACTGGCCGGACGCTTCGCCTTCGGAGCCGGGTTCGCGGCCAAGATCACCGACGGGTTCGAGACCGCCGACTGGGAGCGCAGGCCGTCCGATTCCGGGGGCAACACCGCCCACTGGATCCTCGGGCATCTGGCGATGGCGCGACGCTACGTGCTGCGTCACCTCGGCGCCGAACTCGCGAAAGAAACCTGGGAAGACCTGTTCGACATCGGCGCGAAGCCCGTGTCGACCGAGCACTACCCACGGCCCGCGGAACTCCTCGCCGACCTCGAGGCGACCTCGGCCAGGCTCCTCGAGATCATCCCAGCCCTCGACGAAGCACGCTGCAACGAGGACTGGGGCAAGGACACGTTTCCCGACGGATCCAAGAGCGTCCTCGGCGGCCTCTACTTCTTCCAGTTCCACGAGTCCTACCACCTGGGGCAGCTCGGCCTCCTGCGCCGCATCGCAGGCAAGCCCGGATTCGCCTGAGAACGAGGATCTGTCCCGCGTGACCGCCGGGCTAGCCCCCTCCTCCTCCCCAGCGCAGATTCCGGGCGAACCACGGTTCGAGTGCGCGCAAGACGGCGCGGGCGGGGCGGTCGTTGCAGGGGCCGAGGAGGGTCTGGAACACGAGACGCTCGCCCTCTCCCGATCGCCGCAACTCCATCGTGTACGGATCGCCGTCGCATTCCACGTGGCAGAAGACCTTGCGGCCGGCGAGCGCATCGCTCGCGTAGCTCCCGACGCAGTGGTGCATGCGCTTTCCCTCGTCCAGGACCTCGCCGACTGTCCGCAGGGCCCGGACCGTCACGCGCTCTGTGGTCCAGTCGAGTTCCGAGGCATCGGGGAGCACACTCTCGCGGTACATCTCCTCCTCCCGCAGGAGGTCGAGTCTCGCCTGTTCCCACCGGCGCCGGGTCCAGCCCCGCTCCTCCGCGAGAAGGCGGTCCACGCTCGTCCGGCGAGACGGCAGCCGCCTCTCCGCGATGCAGTATTCCACGAGCCGCCGCAACGGCGCGTTGGTAGGAGCGGAGCGTGGCGGGAGAAGGTGTGCCGCGTTGCGCGATGCGAAACGCGAAAGGGATGTCTGGATCGCCGGGTCGGTGTCCGGCGCCACCGCGAGAGTCGCGAGCGTGCCCTTCATCACGCGGAACCAGCGCGCGTTCGCCCGCGTCGCGTGCGGGATGTCCTCGGGCGCGAACCCCAGCGGGGGAGGAAGCAGGACCAGGGTCGGCGGCACCGCCGGAGACGCGCGGCGGATGAGCAGGCGCTGGTCGGCGAGTAAGCGCTCCCGCTCACGCGGAGAAGCGGCGGCGAGGCGCAGCCAGGGCAACTGCCCGAGCCCTTCGCGCGTCGCCGCAAAGGCTCCCGCCGCATCGAACCAGCCGTCGAGCACCTCTCCGAGGAGCGCATTGAGCGGACGGCCTCGCACGACTCCCTCGATCAAGCGCTTCGAAAGTGGACGATGCACCTCGGACTCCGAGAGCGCGAACGCGAACAGCAACGCGCCGGGCGCACTCTCGGTGAGCTGCACGATGCGCCCCGTTCCATCGAGCACAGCCAGTCGGTAGAGCCACCAGCGCATGCAGACCGGGAAGCGACGCGCCGCGAGGAGCGGCTCGACCTCGCAGAGCTCCACCGCGTGGATCGCCATGTCCTCGACGACCGACCGCGCCGCGCCCATCCACTCGGACGGGGCCTCGGGATCGAACTCCCCCGCGCCGCGGAAATTGTCGCCGTAGAGGACCGACGATCCGACGCTCTCGAAGAACTCGACGAACACGTCACCCGCACCCCGCGAGGGAAGGCCCGCGGCCATCGCCCAGCGATCCGGGCGCATCCCGGTCGATTCGAGTTCGGGCCGTCCCTTCGGCCTGAGTCGAAGGAGGCTGGGTTTCCTGTCCGGCTCGTCCAATGGAACCAACTCGAGCCGGATTTCCCCCGGCTCGAGCCAGGCGCGCAGCCGCGCTCGGGTGTGGTCGCCGAGCACGCGCTGGATCCCCGGCCCCGCCGGGGTGGAGAACATCGGGAGGAAGGGTTCGCGGCGAAAGCGCGGGACACGGACGGGACGGCGAGGGCTGGACCGCCGGCGGGGGAAGCGAGGCATTCAGAAGCAAGCTGGTAGAAAACCGCGGAACGAGGGGGCGCGTTCGGATCCTACACGGGCACGGGGAATCCCTTCGATCCAAGCTCCTGAGACTTCGCCGGCCGTCCCGCATCGGGGACGGACGAGCGGCCGGTGGGCCCTCCAGGACTCGAACCTGGGACCGAGCGATTATGAGTCGCCTGCTCTAACCGACTGAGCTAAGGGCCCGACTTGGGCGTGCAGTGTCCCCGACCGCGCTCCCGGCGTCTACTCCCCCGGCACCGCGTCGGCGAGGACGCGTTCCCAGGCCGGCTCACCGCGATGCGGGGAAGCGAGTGCAAGGGCACGGTCGCGCGCACGCGGGACGCGCAGGAGCGAGGCGAGGCAGTCGAGGCGCAGTTCGAGGCTGCGCGAATCGTCCTCGACCACGGATGCGAGGCGCGTGCACCACGCGTCCACCTCGCGGGGAGCCAGACGATCCGCGAGCCATCGCACCGTCAGCGGGAGGGCCGCGGACGCGATCCCGAGGTTCTCGGAGGAAGCGAGGTGGCGCAGCACGACCGCGAGGCGCGGCGACTGCCAGGGCGGCTCGGCGGCGAGATCACGGCTGAGGCGACGCAGGACCAAGGTGGCGATGGTCGGAACCGACTCGGCGCCGCGCAGCTCGAGGACCATCTCGACCGCGGCGGATCGATCGCCGCGCCGCACGACGTCGGCGGCGAGGAGTTCGGCGAAGGAAAGGAAGTCCGCCTCCCGCCCCGCGCGAACGAGGATCGCGAGCGTCTGCGCCGGCCGAGTGGCCGCCACCGCAAGGGCGACCGAACGCGACCAGTCGTCCCCGAGGTTCGGATAGAGGCCGACGACGTCCCGGAGGGCGGTCCCGGAGGGACGGCGGGACCACGCCTGGAGCGCCAAGAGGCGGACGCGGCCGTCCGCGTCGAGTGCGCGCCGGCGGACGTCCTCCGCGGGAAGGCGTGCGAGGAGCGATTCCGAGCCCAGCGCGGCGCGCAGCGCGACGCGCCGCACGGCCGGCTCGAAGGCGGCGAGCGCGCGGCGAAGCAGCGCACCGCTCGTCCCGAACCACAGGGCCGGGATGCGGAGCGCGGGATCGGTCTCGTCCAGCGCGCGCTGCTCGAGCACTCCACGTGCTTCCGGGGAGAGACCGCGCTCCCTGAGGAGTCGCGCGGCCGTACGCGCCCGGTAGGGCTCGGGCGAGTCCAGCATCCCGAGAAGCTCCGCGGTGGGCCGTTCGCCGAGGGGCGGATGGAGCACAGGGGCGTCCAGGGCCGCGGCCGGTCCGAATGCCAGGATGCGCCCATCCCCCGCTCCCCCTGCCCCCGCGTCGAGGATCCACAGGGCGCCGCCCGGTGCGAGCGCCACGTCCGTCGGACGGAAGTCCCGGTCGGGGGAAGAGAGGAACTCGCTCTCGTCGGCGCGCCGACCCCGAAGGAGGACACCCGCGAGCTCCACACGGTCTCGGTGCACGAGCCCACCCAGGGGCTCGCAGACCAGGCGATCGCCGGCGAACTCCTCTCCCCAGACCGAGCCCGCGAGCAGCACGGATCCCCCCGCTCGGCCGAAGGAAGCCGCTCCGGACACACGCCGATCCCCGCTGCGCGCAACGAAGGAGTGGTCCGCCGTGTCGAGGTGACCCGGTGCGTCGCCGACGTGTCCGGCGGAGAACGCAGCGTCGGGGAGGACGACGTGAACGAAGTGGGCCGAGTCCGTGGCGACGAGGAGCTCGCCGTCCCTGCGGACGACGACACTGCGCGCGTCGGGAATCCGGCTGACGAGTTCGGGGAGAGCATCGCGCGCGTCCGGGTCGAAGCGTGCGACTCCCCCCCCTTCGCCCCGGAGTACCCCGTAGACGAGCCCATCGGGGCCGAGGGTCAAACTCTCGATGCGGCTCCCATCCGGGAGTTCGACGACCCGCGCCCGTTCCTCCGCCTCCAGGTCGCCGTCGGGGTCCGGGAAGAACTCCACTCCCCCCGCGCAGGCGACGAGCGCACCGCCTCGATGGAGCAGGAGGCCGCTCGGATCGTCGATTCCGGTGCAGAACACACGGTCGGGATCGCCCAGCACGAGCAGGGTTCCGTCGCCCTGCAACACGAAAGCCCTCCCCGACGCATCCCAGTCCACGGCTACCGGCCGCACCACCCGCGGCGCGAGGGCGATCGCGCGGACCTCGAACCGTGGATCGTGGACCAGGCGCGGAAGGCGCCCCTCCTGTGCTGGAGCGGGCGTGGCGACAAACAGGGCGAGGGCGATCGGGGGGAACATGGATTCCATTGTGGCACGGGGAGGAGGACCTCCGTACCACAACGCCGAGGGGCTATCATCCTTCCCCGCGTTCCCCATTCCGCTCACGATTCGGGTCCCACGAGGATCCTCCGCATCCATGCAACCGTTCCCCCTTCGCGCCCTGCCCCTCCTCGGCCTCCTCTCCCTGCCCGTCTGCGCCTGGGGAAGCGACCCGCTCGCCACGCCGTCGCGCTGGGTCCTCGATTCGCCGCCTCGCATCTCCCAGGAGGATCGCGGGACCCCGCGTTTCGAGACCGCTCCCCACCACATGCCCGAGCCGGTGGCGGACTACCCGACGTTCTTCGAGCTCTCCCTCGCGGACAACATCGCCGAACTCGGCTACCGCCAGACGAGCC
>DRLC01000140.1 GCA_011053145.1 Planctomycetota bacterium
AGAAGTCGGAAGAGGTATCGCCGCGCGGCGGAAGTTCGGGCAGCTCCCCCGCGAGGATGCGGTGAGCGTTCGCGACGATGCGGCTGCCCTCGCCCTGGCGGTAGATGTGCGTGAGGCGGAAGGCGGGGATGCGGCCCGATGCGAGCAGGTCGGCGAGGACGTTGCCCGCGGAAACGGAGGGGAGTTGGTCGGGGTCGCCGACGAGGAGCAGGCGGGTCGGGGGCTGGATCGCCTTGATCAGGTGGTGGGCGAGGATGATGTCGAGCATCGAAATCTCGTCGATCACGACGAGGTCGGCCTCGATCGGGGAGTTGGCGTCGTGCTGGAAGCGCGACGTCCCCGGCTCGAAGCCGAGCAGGCGGTGGATCGTCGAGGCGTCGCGACCCGTCGCCTCGGCGAGGCGCTTGGCGGCGCGTCCGGTCGGCGATGCGAGGACGACGCGCGAGGAGGCGCGTTCGGCGAGGCGCACGATCGTCTCGATGATCGTCGTCTTGCCGACCCCCGGCCCGCCGGTGAGCAGCGCGACCGGTGAGGCGAGCAGGCCGAGGACCGCGGCGCGTTGATCGGCATGCAGCGAGATGTCGAGCGCCTCCTCGACCTCGGCGAGACGCGCGGCGTTCGCGAGGGGCTGGATGCCCTGGGAGCCGACCGGCATGCGTGCGAGGTGGGCGAGGTTCTCGGCGAGGAGCGCCTCGGAGGTGTGGTAGGCCGGTAGGTAGGCGAGGGGGACCCCGGGGCGGACTTCGCGGTCGAGCACGATCACGCCCTCGGCGGCGAGGGCCTCGAGGTGTTCCTCCCACGGAGTCGCAGGCTCGACGGTGTCGGTCAGCGCCGCTGCTTCGCGCGCGAGGGCGTCCAGGGGAAGGCAGGTGTGGCCGTGTCCGACCGCTTCGCGCAGCGCGTGGAGCAGCGCGGCCTGGAGACGCTCGGGCGCGTCCGCGGTGACCCCCATCTCCTTCGCGACACGGTCCGCGATCCGAAAGCCGATGCCCGAGATCCCGCGCGCGAGCAGGTAGGGGTTCGCCCGGAGCTTCGCCTCGGCGTCCTCTCCGAGCGCTCGGAGGACGAGTCCGGCCTGGCCCGGCCCCAGGCCGACCCCGTAGAGGAACGCCAGGGTCTCCTGCGCCCCGAACTCGCGCCGGACCGCGGCGGCGAGCTCCGCCCGCGCCTTGGGTCCGAGCCCCTTGACCCCCTCCAGCCTCTCGGGTTCGTCCCGGATCCGGGCCAGCGCGTTCCCGCCCAGGGTGTCGACGATGCGCTCGGCGAGCTTCGGCCCGATCCCGTGGAAAGCGCTCGAGGAGAGGTAGCGCACGAGCCCGTCGCGCGAGAGCGGAGGAAGGATCGAGAGGGCCTGGAAGCGGAACTGGCGGCCGTGCTGGGGGTGGGTCTGCCAGCTGCCCCCCAGCCGCACGCGCTGCCCCTCCGCCCCCTCGGGAGAGGTCCCCACGGCGGTCAGGCGTTCGCCGACGTACATCGACTCGGGATCCCCGTGGCCCCGCTCGGGGGTGATGCGCAGGACGCAGTAGCCCGTCTCGGGATGGCGGTAGGTGACCCGTTCGATCACTCCCTGCACGAAGGAGGGAGGATCCGCGGCCCCCGGTGGGCTCGACCCCCGGCCCGTCCATGCCCCACTCCCACCCTCTTCGCTCGTGCCCCGCACTGGGCCAGGATCCCAGTCGGGGGCGTCGAAATCCAGATAAAGCTTGTCTCCAGGCCCCGAGCACCGATACTGGTCGCCCCGATTTTCTGCCCGCAGGAGAACCACGAGTCCACGCATGTCGATCAAGGTCGAGGTCAAGTCCAACGAATCCCTGGAAGCCGCCCTCCGGCGCTTCAAGCGCCAGTGCAACTACGGGGGCATCTTCCGTCTCGCCAAGGCGAACACCTGGCACGAGAAGCGCTCCGACCGCCGCCGGCGTGAGCGCAGGGAGCGCATCCGGACGATCCAAAAAGCGGCCCGTCGGGCCCGCATGCGCCTGCGCCGTAGCTGAGCGCTGTAGCGAGCGCTCGACTCCCGCCGGATCCCTCGCACGGAGAACCGCGGGGCTCGTGCGAAAGTGTCCCCGCTAAGGGGAGAGTGGCGCGCCGTTCTCGCTGTCCCGGGCCTCAGAACCGATGGGCCTCTTCCCGAAGGACCGCGACCTGGCATCCGCGCCGGACCATGTGGAGATCGCGGTCCGGGCGAGCGACTTCCAGTTGCGAGCGAAGGAGCTCGCCATTCGGCTGGACGTCTTTCTCCACCACCACCTCGCCTGGCGCTCGCGGACTTCCATCCAGCGCCTGATTCGGGACGGCTACGTCTCGGTGCGCCAGGTCGGCCCGGACGGCGCGCACGGCGAGATGCGCGGCGAAACGCGCCCCGGCCGCACGCTGTTCGACGGCTCCCTCGTCGTCGTGCGGATCCCCGAGGAGCACCGCCTCCCGCCGCCGCGATCCGATGGGGCGGACCTCCAGGTGCTCGCCGAGGACGACGAGGTCTTGGTCGTGAACAAGGAAGCCGGGCTCGCGGTCCATCCCAGCGGCCGTCATCTCGTCGACACCCTCATCCAGCGCGTCCATGCCCGCTACGCGACCGAGGCGGAAGACGGGAAGCGGCGGATCAGCCTGCGGCTCTGCCACCGACTCGATCGCGAGACCAGTGGCGTGATTCTGATCGCGAAGGGGGATGCGGTGCACCGCTGCATCGCGAGCCAATTCGAGGACCGGGAGGTGGAGAAGGAGTATCTCGCCGTGGTTCACGGCGTCGTCGCCGCGGATTCGGGGGTGGTCGAGCATCCTCTCGGTCCCGCCCGAGCGAGCGCCGTGCGCCTCAAGATGCGCGTCGCCGAGGATGGCCTTCCCTCCGCCACCGAGTGGACCGTCCTGGAGCGCCATCCCGAGGCGCGGCCCCCTTGCACCCTGGTTCGCTGTCGACCCCGCACGGGCCGTCAGCACCAGATCCGCGTGCATCTCGCGGCGATCGGCCACCCGATCATCGGCGACAAGCTCTACGGGGAGGACGAGGGGCTGTTCCTGCGGGCAGCGAACGGGACGCTGACCGAGGAGGATCGCCGCTCCCTCGTGCTCGACCGACACGCACTGCACGCGCACCGGCTGACATGGAGGTCCCCGGGAACGGGAGCGATGCGCGAGGCGGTCGCTCCCCTGCCCGGGGACCTGCAGGGCCTCCTCGGCAGTGGAGGCGGCTGAGCCGGTCGCTCAGGGAGCGCCGATCTCGAGGTAGTAGCCGTTGGTGAGCTGGAAGGTCGGTCCACCGCTCGTCCCGGCCGCATCCCAGAACACGCCCTGGCCGTAGACCTTCATGTTGATCAGGGACGGGTCGTTCGGGATGTCGATTCGCAGGGAGATCGGGACGCCGGTGTAGGGCGCGGCGATCTGTTTCACGAACAGGTCGGAGCGCGCGAGGCTGATCATGATCTCGCCCACCGGCTTCACGAGACCGCACTGCACAGCCGAGGTCGCGGCCGTGCCGGCGGCGTTGTTCGCGGACCAGAACACCATCGGGATTGCGCCGATTCCCTGGGCGCCATCCATCTCGAGGAGCAGGGTCTCGCCGGCGCGGGTTTCTCCGGTGACCTTGGTCAGGGTGCCGGGGTTGCCGGTGCAGCCGGGAAGCGGGTAGCTCGTCCCGAAGTCCGCAAGGATCAGCATCGAATCGCCGTTCCCGTTCTCGACCTCGGCGATCCAGAAGCGACCGCTCTTGCTGACGTGGTAGGCGTAGGTGGTGGACTGGATCTTGGTGACCGTCTCGTTGCCGACCGCGGTCACGTTCTCCTGGACGATGACCTCCTGGTTTCGGAGGAGGTATTGGTCGGTGGAAGCACCTTCCAGCGTCTTCGCGTACCAGAACACGTCGCCGCTGTTCGCGATGAACATCGGAACGGAATCGAAGCGGTCCAGGATCTGCGGTTCGAAGGCGGGATAGGTCTGGCCCTCCTGTGCGTAGATCTGCCCATTGACGATCAGCATCGCGTTGCTCGACGTGTCGCCGTCGACGAACGCGGTGAAGACGTAGTCCTTGAAGTCGTTGAGGTCGATCTTCGAGCCCCCGAAGTCGGTGAAGAACCGGCCCGGGATGGGCGACTCTTCTCCCTCGCGAGCCAGGATCTGACCGTTCAGGGTCACGGTCGAGTCCGTCAGGCTCGAGCTGTTCATCTTGATCATCGCGATCCAGTCGTCGTTGTTGTTCAACGCGATGTTGTTGACGTTGATGCCGACGGCCTTGACGGTTTCGGTTTGGCCGGGGAAGGCGAAACCCTTCATCGCCAGGATGTCTTCTCCGATGAGGGTCCCCTGGCCGTCCGTCCGTTCGAGGATCAGTGCGCCCTCCGTGCCCGAAGTCCCTTTGTCGTCCAGGTTTCCGGCCCAGAGGATCGAACTGCGATCGTTGATCTTTGCTGTCGAGAACTTGTTGTAGACGGTCCTGCCGTTGAAAGGCACGCCGTAGACGTCGGTGGCGACGACATCATTGTTCTCCAGCGCGAGAAGCAACGTGTTCCAGTAGATGCCCGTGTCGTTGGTGTTGCTCCCGGTGCTCAGCGACAGGGGCCAGCCCACGAACCCCTGGCTGTTCACATCGATGTCGGTGAAGCTTCGGATCGTGGCGCCCGAAGGAGCCGCGACGACGGAGCCCTCGAGGATCGAGAGGAACCCGTTCAGGAGGACCACATCATCCATCGATTTGTCGCCCGTGGTCTGGACGTTGGCATAGAAGATCCCGGTGTCGCTGACGGCGATCTTGTTGAAGGTCTTGATGTCTCCGCCGGCTCCGAGGATGGGCTGACCCTCGCGGAGGACGACGCGGGTGTTCTGCTGGGCCTGGGGCTGCGAGCCGGCGAGCGCGGCCGTGGCGAGGAGGCACGGGAGGAGGCGATTCGAGATACGCATGGTGTGGAGGGATCCGGGGCGTGCTGGGCTGCCTGAGTCTGGGGAACCCAGTCCAGGATACCGGGTTTTCGGGGGCCCGGCGTACAGAACAGGTCGGGGTTTGGTGGGGGCGAACGCGAGGGAATTGCTTTCCTCTTCGCGGGGCGGAGCGTACCCGGCCTTCTAGGAGGATGGGGACGGGGGGTCACATCCGCGACGGCGGTTCGGAGGCGGGGGAGTGGCTCGGGCCCCATCGACGCCGCTCGGTGATCCCCTCGATGGCGATCAGGAGGACGGCCAGCCCGATGGAGCCGGGAAGCGTGACGAGCCGGCTCACCGCGAGCGCAATTCCCGCCAGCCCCAGGGCGAGGCCCCCCAGGAGGCCGATCCAGTCCTGGTCGAAGCGGGTCTCCGACGGCGCGACCGACAGAGGTGGGGCGAAGACGCAGGCGCTGTGGAGCCGCCGCAAGACGAGGACGGAGAGCAGAAAGGCCGGCGGGGCGAGGCGGAGGCTCGTCGCCAGGTCGGCCCGCGCCCAGGCGACCGTGGCGAGCACCGCGTAGAGGGGAACGAGAAAGCGCAGGGTCAGGGCCTTCACGGTCCCCTCCGCGACAGCCTCCGGCCGGATCGGAGCCGTGCGGTGGAGCCATGAGGCGCGCGGCGTGGCGGAGGTCGCCACCTGGGTCAGCAGGATCGGGAGGTAGATCGGGACCGTGAAGAGCAAGAGCGCCATGAGGTCGGAACTCCGGGCGCCCCCCTCGTCCGAGGAGAACGCGAGCATCGCGAGGGGGATCCCGATCATCGGTACGGTGCGCAGCACCACCTCTCGCTCGCGCGGGAGCGCGTCGAAGATCAGGTCGAAGATCCCGCGCTCCTCGCGCCGGACCCAAGAGCGCGTGGCGAGGGTGCGAAGGGGGGTGAGCAGGATCGCGAGCCAGGGCGTTCGCACGGCGCGTGGGGCCGCGGCGGGCGGGAGGGCGAGGAGCACCGCAAGCCCGACCGCGCCGGCGGTGAGGGAGGGCCACCAGGTCGCCCTCGTTCCCGCGCCGTCGGCGAACGGCAGCGCGAACCAGGTCGGCGGGAACAGGAGCAGTCCGCCGAGTCCTCCGCCGTCCTCGCCGAGGTGGGCGAGGGTCGGGAGGAAGCGAACCCCGAGGATGACCCCGAGGGCGACCGCGCCGACCAGCACCGTCTGGACTCCGATCAAGAGCCCCTCCGCACGCTCGCCGAGGAGGTTTTGGATCGCGAGCAGGAACGAGGCGAGGAGGGACACGAGCCCGAGCCCGAGAAGCGGCAGCGTCAGGAACGCGTGTCCCGGAGATCCGTCCGGGAGGAAGACGGCCGCGGGAACCAAGGATGCGAGGGCCAATGCGAAGAGCACGACAAGCAGGTGTGCGGTGCGCGCGAGGCGCAGCTCGAACGAGCGCACCGGCAGGGCCGCCACCCATTCGTGCGCGGCGTCGCGCCGCAGGATCCAGCCGAGCTCGCCGAGGAGCGGGATCGCGACGGACGCGACGCACAGCGTCAGGGCGGAGATCGCGTAGGGGAACGGGGCCAGAACGCCGCCGATCAGCGCGCAGAAGACCCCGGAGACCAGGACGAGCGGGAGCATCGCGGCGATCGGCGAGCCGCCGTCGGGGCCCGTTCGCAGCCTCGCGCCGAGGAGCGCGGCGACCCGGCCGAGTCCGCTCACGCGAACAGTTCCAGCGAGAGCTGGAACCGGTATTCGTTCGCCACCGGATCCTCGAGGCCGAGCATCTCGAAGGCCTCGAGCAATGCGGCCTTGGCCTCGGAACCGCGCCCCGCGGGGTCGAGCCGCAGTGCCTCCAGCCACTCCTCGAATCCCTCCGCGTAGCGCTTCTCCGCGACCAGGGCCTTCCCGAGGGCCATGCGCGCGTCGAAATCCTCGGGATGCGCCCGCACGGCTTCCTGCAGGTCCTCGATGCGCGTGCCGCCTTCCGCGTGTTCGATCCGGGCGAGGAGCCCACGCCCTTCCGCGGATGCGCGCAGCGCCTCCGGGAGTTCTCCATGCCGCAGCTTCGCATCCTCCGTCCGACCGAGCTGGAGGAGGAGATCGATGCGCAGCAAGAGCGCCTCCTCCGATGGGGACTCGTCGCCCGCCAGCAGGGCGTCGAGCGCGGCCAGCGCGTCTTCCGCACGGCCGTCCTCGGCGGCTTCCCGGATCGCCTCCAGGGGGCCGCTTCCCTTGTCCGGTCCTCCAGGAGCGACCCGTTCGAGGACACGATCCAGCTCCTCCTCGGGAACGGCCCCCTCGAAGAGGCGCATGAGCTGGCCCTGGACCACCACGAAGGCGGCGGGCAGCGCCCGTACGCCGAGGGCCTGGACGAGCTCGGGGTTGCCGTCCGCTTCGAGCTTGGCGAGCAGGAAGCGCCCCTCCCCGCGTCGGGCCCGATCCTCGAGGAGTTCGGCGCACATCGCGCTCGCCGGATCCCACCGCGCCCACACCACGACCACGCTCGGGCGCTCGCGGGAGGGCTCGATCACCAGGCTTTGGAAGTTGGAGGCGTCGGCGTCGACGATCCAGGCGTTGGGGTCGCTCATCCTGGGGACGGGGGCTGGGGTCGGGGGG
>DRLC01000141.1 GCA_011053145.1 Planctomycetota bacterium
GATGGAGTGTGTCCGACTTCGGGTCGGTCTCCGGTGGCGCGCCGCTCCTCGAGCAGATGAAGGTGAAGAGCAAGACCCGCGAGGCCCTCGAGCGGATCCGTGCATGGACCAAGGCCCCGCCCGAAACGGCCGCCAAGATCGGGGATCGCAACCGGGTCGTCCTCGAGCCGACACGCGAGTCCTTCCTCCGCATGGCCTCCCTCGCCGGCCTCCTCGATCCTTCCTCGCGAGCGAACCTGTGGTCCCCAGCCGTTCTCAAGCAGACCGCTGCGTGGACCGGTTGGACGCAGATCGTTTCCCTCGTCGCCCCGGCCTACCCGTTCGAGACCCGCAACGCGTTCAACCAGACGTCGCTCTCGAAGGACGAGCGCACCGGGCTGGCGCAGCACGTCGCCGATCGTTGCTCCGTCCACATGCTTCGCAAGTTCTTCTTCCGGCACGGCACGCACTTCTTCGAGGAGGCGCTCGGGGCCGACCTCGTGATCGCCGCGGTCGGTCGCAACGACCTGCGCCAAGGCGACTGGAAGATCGAGTACCGCACCGCCGGGGGGCGTACCGAGCCCTATACGCGCTTCGTACCCGGTGGCAACCCCGCCGGCGGCGTCCTCCCCGCTCGCAAGGCCCACGCAGGTCCCAGGGTCGGCAGCGCCGTGCAGCTCTCGCGCTATCGCGTGGATGGCGGCGTCGACTTCTTCGTCAAGGCGTTGCAGGCGGGCCAGAAGGCCGGCGCCAAGCTGGCCGCCAAGAACCACGACGATCCGCTCCGCAAGAACAAGGTCGCCCACTTCGAGCTGCACTCGTTCGACCCGGTCGGCGACACCTACGTGACCGCGCCGTTCCTCGGAGCCGCCGCGGAGAACAAGACCCTGCCCCCGAACGACTACCTCGATGACTACGAGGATTTCTTCCGCGCCTATCGGGCGGCGTTCTTCGAGTGGCTGCGGCTGCACGGTGCGGATACCGAGGAGGAATCGGCAGCTCTCTTCGCCGAGCTCGTCCGCAGGCACGCGGCGCGAAAGGTGGGAACCCCGATGTACGAGGTCGTGCAGGAGGTCTACGGGGTGCCGATGAGCTCCAGCGCCCCGGAGGCGGACAGCCTCGAATGGCGCTTCCTGAAGTGGCTGAAGTGACCGCCCCAGAGAAGCGGCAGGGTCTCTTCAACCCCGCGACCAGCGCGCGGTGAATCCGCAGGGAAGGAGGCGAGTCCCCCCTTCCTCGGGGAGCGCCAACTCCCCCGCTTCCACCTCTCCTTCTCCCAGTTCGCCGAGGAGATTCGCCATCGCGAGCGGCGAGGTCCCGATCGCATAGCTCGAAAGCACGAGCAGGGAGCGATCGGTGAGCAGACGGGCGCATGCACCGAGAAGCTGTGCGATGCGCTCCTCGAAGACCCACTTTTCTCCCCGCGGGCCGCGGCCATAGTGCGGAGGGTCCAGCAGAACCGCCTCATAGCGCGCTCCCCGCCGGACTTCCCGCCGCACGAACTCGAGCGCGTCCTCGCGCAAGATCCGGATCGCGTCCGGTGCGAGCCCGGACGCGGTCATGTTGTCGCGCATCCAGGAGAGCGAGGTCCGCGAGGCGTCCACATGGGTCACCTCGAGGCCGGAGCGAGCGGCGAGGACGCTCGCGACCCCGGTATATCCGAACAGGTTGAGCAGGCGCGGACGCCCCGCGCTCCGCTCCAAGCGCGCGCTCCGCTCGCGGATCCATTCCCAGTTGGCTGCCTGCTCGGGGAAGAGGCCCACGTGCTTGAAGGGCGTCGGACGGATCTCGATCCCCGCGCCGCGGTATTCGATCCTCCAGCCGGCATTCTCCCCGCGCAGGCTCTTCGGAGCTCCGGAGCGTGCCTTCCAGCGACCTCCGCGGTCCGAGGTTCGCTCGAAGACCAGGTCGGCGCGCTCCCAGAGCTCGGGCCGAGCGCGTGACCAGATCGCCTGGGGGTCGGGGCGCACCAGGGTGAACCGGCCGAAGCGCTCGAGCTTTTCCCCGCCCCCGGAGTCGAGCAACGCGTGATCGGGAAAGGCGGGGTGCACAAAGACCGCGGGCTCCAGAGGCGACACCATGGCGCGCACTATAGCGAGCCCTGCTACCCTCTCCCCATGCTTCACGTCGGCAGCGTCCCCTATCTCGTCGGTCGGCCCCTGGACCTCGGGCTCGGAGACGAGGCGGGAATCGACCTCGTGCACGAGGTCCCCGCGAAGCTCGTGGCGGGCCTGCGCGACGGGTCCCTCGACGTCGCGCTCGTCAGCTCGATCGAGCTGTTCCGGTTCCCCGGATACCGCTTCCTCGACGGTCTCGGGGTCGCGGGACACAGCGAGGTGTCCAGCGTGCAGGTCTTCTTGCGGCGCCCCATCGACTCGGTCCAGCGATTGGCCCTCGACCCCTCGAGCCGAACCGCCCAGGCATTGACCCGCACGCTGTGGCCGAATCCCTCGACGCAGTTCCTTGAACTGGAGCCCGGGGAGGATCCGCGAGACGCCTCCGCGGACGCCTGGCTTCGCATCGGGGACCCGGCGCTCCGGGACCTCGAACGCGAACCCGACCGACCCCGCTGGAACCCGTCGGCCGCTTGGCGCAGGGCCACGGAACTCCCTTTCATCTTCGCCCCCTGGATCGTGCGCAGCGGGGTCCGGATCGAACCGCACCTCGACGCATTCCGCCGTGCCGCCGAGGCCGGGGCCGGCGCACTCGAAGCCCTCGCGCACGGGGCCGCTGCAGGCGAGCCGGCGCGCGAGGCCTTCCTGCTTCGCTACCTGCGGGACGAGTGCACGTTCCGACCTGGGCCCGACATGCAAGCATCGCTCTTCGAGTTCCGTGACCGTGCCTCGATCCATGGCCTGTGCGACGCCGACGCGCGTCCGGCACCGGTCCCGATCCCGCCCATCTGAGCCACAACGGGCGCGCGGTCGTTGCAAGCAGAGGAGCGAATTCGAAGACTCGTGGGGCCTCCACGCCTCTCCGGGGGCACCGCCCATGGCTCTGGATCCCCCCCCGACTCCCACCCTGTTCGACGACATGGCCCCCTCCGCATCCGTGGCCAAGAAAAAGAAGAAGACCAAGAAGCGGGCGACGAAGCCCCGCGCCTCCGACGCGGACGCCGAACCGAAACGCAGGCGCTCCACCGCGCAGTCGATGGCGGAGCGCCAGCGCGAGATCTCCGTCTCGGAGTTCTTCACGAAGAACCGCCACCTCCTCGGCTTCGACTCCCCCCTGAAAGCCCTCCTGACGGCGATCAAGGAAGCCGTCGACAACTCGCTCGATGCCTGTGAGGAGGCTGGGATCCTGCCCGAGATTTGGGTGGCGATCGAGCCCACCGAAGAGGGGCGCTACCGGATGGTGGTCGAAGACAACGGCCCCGGTGTGGTGCGCGAGCAGATCGGGAAGATCTTCGGGAAGCTCCTGTACGGCTCGAAGTTCCACAAGCTCTCCCAGAGCCGCGGGCAGCAGGGCATCGGCATCTCCGCCGCGGGGATGTACGGCCAGCTCACAACGGGCAAGCCGGTGCGAATCATCTCCAGGACGGGCCCTCGCAAGAAGGCGCACCAGTTCGAACTCACG
The DNA here is from genome assembly GCA_011053145.1 of Planctomycetota bacterium. GTDB lineage: Bacteria > Planctomycetota > UBA1135 > UBA1135 > DRLC01. Next base: position 3,556 of record DRLC01000141.1, read on the forward strand.
ATCGATAC
>DRLC01000142.1 GCA_011053145.1 Planctomycetota bacterium
GCAGTCCGTGACCGCTGCCGCGCGGCGGGAACCGATCCAGGCCTTCGCTCGTCGCGTCGATCCAGACCGGCCGGACGCGCGCACCACGGGAGAGCGCGAGATCGCGGCGGAGGTCGAGGAGCAGCTCCCCGATCCCCGCGGGCCCACAGGCCGCAAGATCGCGGTCGACGATCGGGATCAGGGCCGCGACGTCGCGGGGAGCGTTCGGGGCGCGCTCCCGGGGCACGAAGTCCGCGCGGTCGAGGAGCACGCGGTGGATCTCGCTGGTCTCTTCGGGGACCTCGACGTCGATCCCGACCCCTCCCTCCGGCCGCAGCGCCGGGTCGAGGGCGTTCGCATCGAGCGTCGTTTCGAGAACGGAGGCGAGCCGGGCGCGCGTCTCGGGTTCGAACAGTTGGTCGGCCTCGAGGAAGAGGATTTCGCAGCCTCGATTCGCGAGCTCGAGGACCGCGCGATAGGTGGCGGTCCACTCGGAGAGGGCGGAGTCGATCGAGAGGCCCAGCTTCCGGGCGAGCGAGCGGGCGACGCGCTCGGGAGAGCGGAAGATGCAGACGATGCGAGCCTCGGGCGCGAGCCCTCGCCAGGCGTCGAGCGTGAACGCGAGACGTTCATCGCGCAACACGACGGGGCCCGCCTCGAGGAATCGGCGGGCGTGCTCGCGGAGGTGCGGAGCGAAACGCCACGGCTTCCTCTCCCTTCCATCGCGGGCGAAGCGAGGTATTCCCGGAGCCCGACAGGTGGATCCAGCTTCGATCCTCGGGTTCAGGAGCGCGTCTTCGAGACGGCGCATCTCGACGAGTTCGAATCGTCCGAACGGTGCATCCAGGCTCGGGGGCGCGCCACCGTCATCGACGCGGTAGCCTGCCGGCGCGAGCAGGCGAGCGACCATCGACGTACCGGCGGCGCGGCATCCGAGGACGATGACGCTACGCATGGAGGAGTTCCTCGGGAGCTGCGCCGCAGATGGGGGGAAGGCAGGTGCCTTCGCGGTCGAGCAGCTCGGCGGCCAGCTCGGCGGCGGTGTGGACGTGGGGGAGTTCGAGCTCCCTGAGGACGAGATCGTTCGGACTGTTGAGCGCAGGATCGAAGGTCGCGAGGTCGAGTGTGGCTCGCAGTTCCATCCACCCGGACGGGTCCGCCGGCGGGGCGAGGAGCGTGCAGGTCGGGAGGCGAGATCCCGGGCCGTGGGATTCGAGGGCGCGTCGGAAGTCCGCGAGTTCGGCGCGCGCATGGGCTCCCCCGGGTTCGGGGTGTAGGAGGAGGACCTGCGCGTGGGGATGGTCGAGCAGGGGAGCGACGCACGCGGCGAGCCGGGCGAGGCCGTCCCCATCGTTCCAGTCGGGCCAGGCGAGCAGGCGCAGGTCCGCGATGCTGGGGCCGGACGGAACGGGCGAGGCGTTCGCTGCGTCAGCGGCGCCGAGGTAGACCCGGGCGGCGAGGCCGTTGCGCCGCGCGCGGCGCAGCATGCGGCCGAAGAGTGCGCGCACGGTGTCGATCTCGTCCGGGTTCGCCGTTTCCGCGATCAGGAAGAGGGAACGCGCATCGTCTTCTCCGCGCGAGAGCTGGCTCTCGATCCAGGATTGCACCTCCTCCGGCCACGCGGCGTCGTTCGCGCGCACGATGTCGACCGTCGATCCCTCCTCGGGCGGGTCGCTTCCCCAATCGGTGGCGATGCTCGGGAAGTCCAGGCCGCCGTGCTCCACGAATCCCTCCCGGAAGCCCTGGTACCACCACACCGTGTTGAGGCGGGCCACGAGTTCGGCGAGGCGGACGGAGACGCGTTCGGAGAGCGCGGACAGGGATCCTCCGGCCCGGGCCACGGTGTCGAGGTGGATCGTGGAGAGACCCCGCGCGGCCTCTTCGATCGTCCCGAGAACTCCAGCGGTCGAATCGAGGACCCCCGCGAGTCCGCGGCTCCCGAGCTCGACCCATTTCGACCCGTTGAGACGCTCGCGGTGCTTCTCGAAGAGCTTGACGTGGGCCTTCGCGACGAGGGGTTGACGCCGACGAAGCATCTCGAAGTCGAAGAGATGCCGGTGGATCGAGCGACACTCCGGGCGGTAATACATCCTGTACCCGGCCTTCTCGAGCCGGATGCCGAGGTCGGTGTCCTCGGCATACATCGTGAAGCGCGGATCGAACCCGCCGACTTCGAGGACCGCGCTCCGGGCGACGCTCAGGTTGCACGTGAAGAAAGCGGTGCCGGGGACGATGTCACCGGCCTGCCAGCTCGCGTAGTCGAAGATGTAGGAGCTCTCGTCGAGGAGGCGCGTCAGCGAGAGGGATCGATGCTCCTCGGGTTGCTCGAAGGTTCCGAGCACGATCGCCTTGTCCTCCGCCAGTTCGCGGTGCGCCTCGATGTGGCGGCGAACGGTGTCGGGGAACGGGATCGTGTCGTCGTTCACGAACAGGACGAGGCGCCCGCGCGCGTGGGGGAGTCCGTGGATGCGCGCCTGGGTCGCGCCGCCCGGCGTCGAGCGATGCGCGAAGTGCAGCCGAACGGGAAGATCGAGGGCTGCGCCGAGTTCGGCCGTTCCGTCGTTCGATGCATCGTCCACGACGACGATTTCGAGGGTCCCCGCGGGCAGGAGTTGGCGCGAGAAGCCCTCGAGGCATTCGAGCAGCACGTCGCGGCGCTCGTGGGTCGCCATCAGGACGGTCACCTCGGGATCGCTCTGGATCGCGCGCGCGTGGGGGAGGTGTCCGAGGGCGAGCAGTTCGCCGTCCTCGCGCGTGCGCTCGGCCGCGCGCCGGAACTCGGGTTCGCACACCCGATGCAGTGCGAGGGGGACGTGGACCGCCGACCCGCTCGCGCGCTGTGCTCGCAGGATGCCGAGTTCGGCGGGGGCGAAGCAGGCCGGATCGATGGCCCGGGCGGCTTCACGGTGCAGGACCAGGCTGTCCTCGAAGGCACCCGCGGGGTCGGGATTCAGGTCCTGGGCGATGCGGAACGGGGTACCCGCGTCCCGCGCCACCTCGAGGTCCGACGTGGCGAGCCGCGATCCCGGAGACGCGGCGAGCGTGGCGAGTTGGCGCTCGACCCGGTCGAGCCGATAGCTCGAGCGTGGAGCGAAGAGCGCGACCCAGGCGGCGTCGCTCGCCGATGCCGCCCGGCGCCAAGCGAGGCCGCGGCTCGGAGAGCGCTCGCGCAGGACCGCGGCGCCGGCCCGCTCCTTCTCGGCGAGCCCGTCGAGGGTCGCGTCGACGATCACGATCCGCGCGGGTGGAAGACTCTGCGAACGGACCTCGCCGAGAATGCGCTCGAGCTCGTCCTGCTCTCCTTCGCGTACGTGCACGAAGGCGGTCCAGGACGGGGTCGCGCCCCGGTCTCGAGAGAACCCTTCCATGGGCCCCTCTTCGTCCGGAATCCTTGTCCCCTGAAGAAGTTTCGTTTGCTTGAGGGGGTACGGAGCCAGGGCGATTCCCTCCCCCCCCGGACTCCAGGCGGGCCGACCCGCACCCGATACGTGGGGCATGGAAGCACGCCTGCTCGACGAGATCCGCGCCGAGGCCAGAGATCTGCTCGCTGGGATCGGCGATCGCCGCGTCGCGGTGTGGGGCGCGGGGGAGCTCGGGGCATGGCTGATGGGCGAGCTCGGGGATCGCGGGGTTGCGTTCCTCGATGCGAATCCCACCAAGCACGGCACCGAGATCGCGGGGCGTGAGGTGCTGCCCGTCGAGGAGCTGGGGGCGGTCGAGTTCGACCTCCTGCTCGTCGCGGTGCTCTCCGACAGCGAGGGGATCCGCGACCGGCTGCGCGCGGCGGGACTCGAAGAAGGACGCGACTTCGCGCTGCCGTTTCCTTCGGGGAAGAGACTCCAGGTGCTCGACTCCCTTCCGCGCACCCTGTCGTTCCTGGAGCGCTTCGACCTCACGGGCCGGGAAGCGGTCGAGGTGGGCTTCGGCGGCCAGCTCTTCCTCGCGCTGACGCTCTTGCACCGAGGCGTGTCGCGTGTCGTCGTCACGGATGTGGAGGCGCAGCTCGGGGCGCTCGAACGGCGCGAAGGCGAGTGGCGTTCCTTCCTCGCGGACCTCGCGCGCGCGGCGCCCGGGCGGGCGCGCGACGAGGAGCCGGGCCGTATCCTCGAGCGCATCGAGATCCACTCGACCCCGACGCGTGCGGAGGACCTCCCGTTCGACGATGCGAGCTTCGACCTCGTCGCGAACACCGGCGTGATGGAACACGTCGACGATCCCGGTGGAGCGATCGACGCGTTTGCGCGCGTGCTCCGCCCGGGCGGTCTCGCGCTATGCCTCGCGGTCGGGATCCACGATCACCGCGCGAACGATCCGGCGGCGCCCTTCACGCCCTGGAGCTTCCTCGTTTCCACCGAAGACGAGTGGCGCGAGCTCGGTCGCAGCGCCTACCACCAGAACCGCTGGCGCGCGGTCGACTTCGAGCGCGCGTTCGAAGAGCGAGGCTTCGATCTCCTCGCTCGGGACTGCATCGTCGATCCGCGCCTGGGACCGGCTGAGGCGCGTCGCTTCGCGGAACCCTTCCGGTCCGGCTACTCGCTCACGCAACTCGCGGAGCTGGACCTCGACCTCGGAGCGCGGCTGCGCTCCGGCGGCTGAGCCAGCGCGAGAGGGCGAGGTCCTCTTGCTCCGGTCCGCGCGCGAGCTCGCCCTCGGTCGGGGCGGGGAGCGGGCCGAGGGGCGCAGCGCGGTTTGCTTCGGACGGTCTCCAGAAGAGGTAGTCGCGGATCGCGTCGAGGGTCGCGTGCCTTCCCGGAGCGAGGGCGGCGAGGTGGCTGTAGGTCAAGCTCGCGCTGTCGCCCGGCTCCTCGTGGACGAGATCGAACGGGATCGCGAAGTGCTGGAAGTAGCGATAGACCCAGCGCAGCGCGGTGCGCGCGCGCCGGCGGGCGGTTTCACCATCCGGATCCTCGGCGAGGGCGGCGTCGAGGGCGGCTTCGAGCGACGCGAGCGAATCCACGGGGGTCGCGACCGCGGTGTGGGAGTAGGTTGCCTGGGCCATGCACAGGACCGGTGTGCCGGAGGCGGCGATCTCGAGCCCGATCGTCGAGGCGTAGACCATCGCGACCCGCGCGAGGTCGGCGACGGTGTAGGAGCTCGTCGGGTCGTTCGGATGGAGCACGAGAAGGTTCTCCGGGGCGTTGCGCTCGATCTCGAGTCCGTGCGCGAGGGCGCCCTGGTTCGTGCCCACGCGCTCCTTCGCGATGTTCGGGTGCAGTCGGATCACGAACTGCAGGTCGGGCCGGCGTTGTGCGAGATCCAGGACCGCGGGCAGGAAGTCCCGGGGTTCGGGGAAGGCGCCGCGGCGTCGCTCGGGAAAGGCGGCGGTCTCGTCGTCCGACGAATTGAACACGGCGACGAGCGGCCGCTCGTCGAGCCCGAGGCGCGCGCGCACCTCGCCGGGGTCCTCTTCGGGAGGGCTGAAGGAGAGGCGCGAGAAGTTCTTGCCCAGGCGCCGCTCCTCGAGGATCGAGGTCGCGTGCTTGAACTCCATCCCGTTCAGCGGAACCGAGCCCCACACCTCCCAGAGCGAGCGCATCGACGCGAGCTCGTGCAGGCGTGCCCCCTCGGCGAAGCGCACCGTGTCGGCGCGCAGTCCTCGCTCGTGGGTCACGATGCGGATGCCGCGTTGGCGTGCGAGCTCGATTGCGGTCCAGTGCGCGAAGAAGCGTCCGTTGAGGAGCACGATCGTGTCCGGTTCCAAGTCGTCGAGCAGTCGCGCCGTCGCGGCGGCGATCGTCGCGGTCCCAGCGAGGAACGCGCGCACGGTTCGATCGACCTCCGGGTTCCCGAGATCCGGGCTTTCGGTGCGCCACTGCGTGCAGATCGAGGCGTGGGCGAAGGAGCCGACCGCGAGTCCGCGCCAGGTGGCCGAGAGCAGCTCGTCGCACTCGAGTCCCGACGCCCATTGCTCGGCCCGATGCCGATCGTCCGGGTCCAGCCAGCCCCCGAGCCACTCATACGGCATCGCGAGGTCGGCGAACTGCATCGCGCATTTCGCCTGGCACTCGAGGCACGAGGTCTCGGTCCGTGGGTTCAGGTTCGCGCGATAGACGTCGCACGCGCCCGAGAGTGCGTTGCAGAGCACGAAGCGCACGTCGGCTCCGGCGATCCGGAGCGCGTGCCCCCAGGTGGCCTCCAGCGCTGTGTGGTAGCGCCAGGCGGCATAGGGGGAGAAGAAGAGGATGCGAGGGGACGGGCGGTTCGGGGCGGACTCGCTCATGGAGCTTTCTTCGGCAGCTTCTTCCGTCGCCTGGAGAGGCCCGCGGCCCCGACTCCGTACCGCGGGGAGAGGAAAGCGGCGGATCACCCGGCCGGGATCCCGAAGACCGCGACGGCCAAGGCGAGGGTGCCGAGTAGGCCGAATCCGAGTGCGCGAGGACCTCCCGACCCCTCCTGCTCTCGGTCGGCGGACCGTCTGCGTGCCGTCAGGAGCGCGACGAAGCACTGGCACGCGTAGAAGAGCGCGAAGGCGCGCGAGGCGTAGCTGATGATCTCGAACACATCCGTCAGCCAGGTGACGAGGATCGCGAAGGCGGCCACGACCGAGTAGACGAAGCGTCCGGGGAGGATGCGCGAGATCGGCGTCTCCAGGAGCCCGGC
>DRLC01000143.1 GCA_011053145.1 Planctomycetota bacterium
AGAACGGAGTCCCGTTCTTCGGGATCTGCCTGGGCCTGCAGACCGCGGTGATCGAATTCGCGCGCAACGTCGCGGGCCTCTCCGAAGCCCACACCCTCGAGCACTCACCGGACACGCCGCACCCCGTCATCCACCTCATGAGTTCCCAGGAGGGCATCGACGAGAAGGGCGGCACGATGCGACTGGGCGCCTACGAGTGCCAGCTCCGCGAGGGAACCCTGGCCCAGCGGCTCTACGGAACGACCCGCATCTCCGAGCGCCACCGCCACCGGTTCGAGTTCAACAACGATTACCGTGACCAACTCGAGGAAGCGGGACTCATTCCGAGCGGAACCCACCCCGAACTCGATCTCGTCGAGATCGTCGAGGACCCCTCGCACCCGTTCTTCCTCGGCGTCCAGTTCCACCCGGAATTCAAGAGCTCTCCCCTCGCCCCGCACCCGATCTTCCGCGGATTCGTCGCCGCCGCACTCGCCCACCGCGAAGCCCCCGAGCGCGGCGAAGAGGACGCATCGGGTTCCGGGACCTCCCCACGAACCTCCCAACGGACGGCCTAGCCCAACCGCCATGGAAGCACCGGAACGCCGGGAAGCCGGGGACATGCCGCTCCCCGGCGGCCACTTCCAGCTCTTCATCCAGAAGCTCTCGTACCAGGCCCTGCTCGGGTTGGGAGTCCTGGAGAATCCATTGACGGGCAAGCGCGAGGAACGCCTCGACCAGGCCCGCGGGGTGATCGACGACGTCGCGATGCTGCGCGATCGCACCCGGGGCAACCTTTCCGAAGAGGAAGCCTCGCACCTCGATCGGGTGATCGAACAGCTCGAAGCCGAGTACGCGCGCCGCGCGGGTTCCGCCGAATGACGTCGCGAACGCAGCTCGCGCTGTTCGCGGCTCTTCTCTTCCCCTGCGCCTGCAACGCGCCCGCATCCCGAGGCTCGAGTCCGCCCCGGACCACGGACACCTCGGCGTCCATCGAGGAGGCGACCCGGGGAATGCGCTCCCTGGACGGCTTCCTGCCGCTCTATTTCGACGAAGAGAATGGGAGGGTGCTCCTCGAGGTCCCGGCCCCTTCCCAGGACGTCCTGCACTACGTCTCCCTTCCGGCGGGCCTGGGCTCGAACGACATCGGCCTCGACCGGGGTCAGATCTCCGAACGCCGACTCGTTCGCTTCCGGCGCGCCGGACCGCGCGTGCTGATGATCGCTCCGAACCTGAAGTGGCGCTCCTCTTCGGAGTCCGCGGAGGTGCGCCGGGGCGTCGAGGAATCCTTCGCGCCGAGCGTGTTGTTCGGGTTCGAGATCGTGGCGCGCGATGGCGAGCGTCTGCTCGTGGACGGCACCGACTTCTTCCTCCGGGACGCCCATGGAATCGCACGCAAGATCGCCGATGCAGGCCAGGGGGATTTCACCCTCGACCGTTCGCGGTCCGCGCTCGAACCGGAGTCCGCCCGCAACTTCCCCGGGAACACCGAGGTCGAGGCGCTCCTGACCTTCACCTCCGACTGGGCTGGCAGCGAGGTCCACGCGACCGCCGCCGTTCCCGGGTCGATCTCCCTGCGGGTGCGCCACAGCTTCGTGGCCCTCGCACCCCTCGCCGAGAGCGGGTACCGCCCGCGGGCCTTCGATCCGCGTTGCGGCTACTTCCCCCACGCCTGGTCGGACCCCTCCTCGCCGATCGACCGGCCGATCGTGCGAAGGGTCATCACGCGGCACGCGCTCCGAAACGGCGAGCCGATCGTCTACTTCATCGACCAGGCGGCCCCCGAACCGGTTCGCACCGCGCTGCTCGAGGGCGCCCGCTACTGGGAGCGCGCGTTCGAAGAGGCCGGGCTCGGCGGGATGTTCCGCGCGGCGCTCCTGCCCCCGGGCGCCGACCTCTCCGACGTGTCGCGCAACATCGTCACCTGGGTCAGCCGCTCGACGCGCGGCTGGAGCTACGGCGACTCGATCGTCGATCCGCGCTCCGGCGAGATCCTGAAGGGGCACGTGAGCCTCGGCGCCCTGCGCGTGCGCCAGGACGTGCTGCTCTTCGAGGGACTGCTCGCACCCTACGGGCCCGGACGCGAGCGTGACGAGCGCGTGCGCGCCGCTGCCCTCGCGCGCATCCGCCAACTCGCGGCGCACGAGATCGGACACACCCTGGGGCTCGCCCACAACTTCGCAGCCAGCACGAGCGGGCGCGCCTCGGTCATGGACTACCCCGCTCCGCACATCGACCTGGTCGCGGGGCCGGACGGGGAGGTCGAACTCGACGTCTCCGATGCCTACCGTGACGGCTGCGGCCCGTGGGACGTCCTCGCGATCCGATACGGTTACACGCCCTACGAAACCCCCGAGGAGGAGGCCGAGGGTCTCGCCCGCATCCTCGCCGACGCGCGCGACGCGGGACTCGAATTCCTGAGCGACGCGGATGCGCGCGGCTCGGCCCGCGCCCATCCGAAGGCGAACCTCTGGGACGATGGGGACGATGCGCTCGGGTCGCTGGAGCACGAGTACGACGTGCGCCGCATCGCCCTGGAACGCTTGGACGAACGAGCCCTGGAACCGGGGCGCCCCCTGTTCGAACTCGAACGTACCCTCGTGCCCGTGTTCCTACACCACCGCTATCAGCTCGAAGCCGCGGCGCGGAGCATCGGCGGGGTACGCTACCGCCACACCGGAACCGATCCGACGAGCTTTCCGCAGGACGCTCTCCCCTCGACCGTCCCGGCCGCCGAACAGCGCAAGGCCCTCGAGCTCGTGCTGCGATCGCTGCGCCCAGAGTTCCTCTCGCTTCCACAATCCCTACTCGACCGGCTCCCGCCTCCGCCGCCCGGCTACCGTCGCGACCGTGAGAGCTTCGAGCCCGGCTCGTTCCTCTTCGATCCCCTCGCTCCGGCGCGCGCGGGCGCGGAGCTGACCCTGGAACTGCTCTTCGACGCCGAACGCCTCTCGCGCCTCGTCGACCAGGGCCGGGTCGAGGGGGCCCTCGGGCTCGACGAGGTCTGCGAACGAACCCTGGAGCAGGTCCTCGGCGCGGACGACGGCTCGGCGGAGGGCAGCGTGGCCTTCGAGGTCCAGACCCGACTGATCGATCGCTGGATGGCGCTCATCCGCTCCGAACGGACGGACGCTCGCGTGCGCTCCCAGCTCTGGCGGATGCTCGGGCGCATCTCGAACCGATCCGAACTCTCCGCCTGGCAGCGCGACCGCATCGAACGCTTCCTCGACAACCCGGAGGAAGGGGCGGGGC
>DRLC01000144.1 GCA_011053145.1 Planctomycetota bacterium
CGCATCGGAAGACCTTCGATTCGCCGCCTCGGTCGCCGCGTTCGGGATGCTTCTGCGCGGGTCCCGCTTCGCCGGCAGTGCGACGCTCGAGGACGTCATGTCCTGGACCGCGCGCTCCCTCGGCGCGGATCCCTTCGGATACCGCGCCGAGTTCCTCGACCTGGTGGACCGCGCCGAGCGGTTGTCGACGCCCCGCTGACCGACCCGCCCGACCGCACCCGCGCCGACCTTCCCACGCGAAGGTCGGCGCCGGCGCGCGGTCCTCGCGATCCCGTCAGGTACCGGAGAAGACCAGCACCCAAAGCCCTTCGCCGAAGCGCAGCTTCTCCTCGACCGGATAGCGAGCGCGCAGGGTCCGGAGTGCGGGAACGCCGTTCGGGATGCTGCGCAGGATGCAGAAGACCCGGGGGATGTCGCGCAGGGCCTCGGGCTCGACGAGCTCGAAGTCGCCGGTGTGCTCGAGGGCCCTGTAGTCCGGCGTTCCCCCGAGCAAAGCTGCGTAGTACGCCCATCCGCCACCGTGCGGGAAGAAGGGCGGCTGCCACTCCATCGCCAGGACTCCGTCCCCGGGGCTCAGGTGCTCGGCCACATACGCGGACGCGCCCCGGTAGTCCTCTCGTCCCGGGTCCGCGATCGTCGCGACATCGAGCCCGAGGGCCGCTGCGAGGCAGATGCCGGCGACGCACCTGCGGGCACCGAGCCACGGGCCGGGCGCGAGGGAGGCGCCGGCGAGGAGCGCGAGCGGAGCGATCGAAGCGGCGAGGTACCGCCATTCGAACCCGGCTCGGGGGAGGACCGCGGCGACCGCGGCCGCCCAGAGAGGAAGCGCGAACCCGAAGGCCGGCAGGGTCCAGGCAAGAACGAGTCCGCTCCGATGCGCCCTCGCTCGGAGCACGAGCAAGAAGGCCCCGGCGCCCGCCAAGCCCACACTCGCGATCCCCGCTACGAGACCGATCGGGCGCAGCGGCCCGAGCAGGTCGATGCGCAGGAGGATGAGATGCACGAGGGACTCCGCGAGGATCGCGGCGGAGATCCGCGATCCCCCGGGCGCGAGTTCGTTCGCGAGCTGGCGCGGGAAGCCCCATGCGTACCACGGGAGCGCGATCAACGCACCGACCGCCAACGCGCCGAGGACGGCGCGCAGGCGCCCGGGCTCGATCCCCCCGATCCGGTGGAGGAACGCGAGCATGAGCACCAAGATTCCGACCGCGTGCAGGGCATGGTACTGCGCAAGGAGGGCCGCTGCGGTCCAGAGGGCGAGCCGAAGTCCGGCCCAGGGATGCTCCTCCTCCCAGGACAGGGGCTCGAGGAGGTCGAGCGCCGCGTCGAGGATTCCGAGGACCGCGAGCGCGAGGAGCGCGTACATGCGCAGGTTCGTCGAGAGGTCCAGGTGCAAGGACGAGAGGGCGAAGAACGAAACGCCGACGACGCGCGAAGCTCGCCCGGGGAGCCTCCGGCCGAGGCGCCAGGCGATCGCGACGGCCCACGTTCCCAGCGCAATATTCGGCAGGCGCAGGGCGAATTCCCCTTCTCCGAAGCACGCTCGCACGGCGCGAAGGAGAAGGAACGAAAGGGGAGGGTGGTTGTCCCGCGTCAGTTCCACGAGGAAGCCGCCGAGCCCCTGCACGCGGGCGTGGTGCAAGCTATGGAAGTCGTCCAGGAAGAAACTTCCGTGCAGGCCGGCTGCAACGCGCAGGATGAGCGCCCCGAGTACGACCGCGGGGCCTACCCAAGGAGCGACGGAAGCGGGGGCTTTGGGGTCGGCCGTGGTCAAGGTGTCGGTCGGGGAGCGAGGGCGGAGACGGCGCATTCGAGGGGGCGACCCCCGTGCGGAAGGAATCCACTCCTCGGAGCGGCGGTTATCGGACTCCGTGGGGCCAGAAGACAACCAAAAGAGCCCCCGGATCGCTCCCCCATGGCATGATTCTCGTTGCTAAACTTCAGCGCGGAAGGCCTTGGGACTCCACTTTCGCGGGCGATTCCCCGCCCTCGGTGGAGTCGACCACCCCGCTGGGTCGATGGAACCGGGGCCCCTTCTCCAGCGTCTCAAAGCTCGTCACGCGCTCCGTCCCCGCCCTTTCTCGCCACCCGATGAAGGTCCGACTGCCCCTGCTCTACTCTTCGGTTCTCTCCCTCCTCGCCCTGGCCGCCCCGTCCCTCGCCCAGCGCCCGGGACAGGTGGGACCCGGTCGTTCCCCCGGGAATGCCTCGATCACCCTCACGCCGAACGTGATCTCGGACCAGCCGAGCCTCGACTTCGGCGCGGTGGCCCAGGGCGCGAGCAAGCAGCTCTCCCTGACCCTGACCAACACCGGCAAGACCGGCGGACTGATCCGGGGGATGCAACTGCGTCTCGACGGAGCGGGGAACGGGACCGCCTGGCAGGCGGATCTCGAGGGAACGGTTCTCCAAGGCGGCACGCTCAACACGGCCGTGGGCATCACCCGGCAACTGCTTCCGGGGGAATCCGTTCCGGTGACCGTCACGTTCACCCCGAACGCCGAGCAGTACGACGCGCTGGTCCTGCGCTTCACGGGCAACTTCGACGGCGGCTCCAACATCGATGTCCTCGATGTCACGATGACCGGCCTCGGGGGACACGAGGGAGATCCCTACCTGCACGTCGTGATCAACGCCCCGAGCTTCCTCGTCGACTATGACGGGGACGGGCAAGAAACGGTGACCTTGGATGGGAGCTCGTCCCACACGCACGAACCGGGCCGTACGATCATCGCCTACGAGTGGTCCGAGGGAGGAAGCGTGTTCTCGACCTCCGCGATCACGACCCAGACCTTCGCCAGCGGTAGCCACCAGATCGAGCTCAAGATCTTCGACGACAACATTCCGTCGCACACCCTCGAGGAGCAACAAGATCTCGACGTGATCGGCCCCGGGGAGGTTCCCGGTGTCCTCGCCCGCTACTACGACGCCGGCGGTTCCGGCGCGTCGAGTCTCCTGGATGCCGTTCCGTCCTCTCCCGACTTCGGCGAAATCCTCTCGACGACCTACGTCGGGATCGGCAACACGGTGGGATCGTCCACGCTCGTGCAGAACACGATGGTCCAGCTCTCCGCCGTCTTGCTCGTCACGACCCAGGGGAGCTACGACTTCACGACGACAGGCGGGTCCGGTGTTCGCCTCGAACTCGACGGATCCGCGTTCTCGGGGCCCCAGAACCTCTCGCCCGGGACC
>DRLC01000145.1 GCA_011053145.1 Planctomycetota bacterium
CCGTCGCCGTGGGCGAGGCTGCCCCATTCGACACCGGCCTTCCAGATCGCGAGCTCCGCGCCGTCGTAGCCGGGCAGCATCGGATCCATCGTGGTGTTGTTGTTCGACGCGGGATCGGCGAAGTTGTTGTAGACGCGCACGTCGCGCTGGCCGGTCGGCAGGTTGTCGCCGGTCACGCTGAACGCGAAGGAGTCTCCACCGGGGACGACGAGCAGGGAGGCCGCGCCGAGGGCGATGGCCGGAAGGATGAGTTGCTTGGCTTTCATGGTTCAGAGTTCCTTGCGGCTCAGCGCTTCTTGGTCCCGCGGACCTGGCGGATGGACTTCTCGAGGTTCGAGACCGAGACATTGCGCTCGATCGCGTAGCCGGCGCCGCGGCCGAGGACCACGGGGCGGCTGCCGCCGGAGGCGGTGCGGTACAGACCGCCGTGCATCGCGACGATCGCGTTGGCGGAGACGCCACCGCCGATGTTGTCCTGCCACTTGAAGAAGGCGATGATCTGGTTGCCGATCTTGGTGTCGGCGGCGCTGGGCGCCTCGGAGTTCCAGACGCCGTGCTCGTCGTCGATGAAGCCGCCGTTGTAGGTCAGGTCCATGCTGACGGTGGTCTCGTCGTCGAGGAGACGTCCCTGGACGGTGATGGTGGTGAAGTAGAGTTCGGGCCCGTCGACCGGGTCGTCGACGCGGAAGACGCGCTTGGCGACGATCTGGCCGAAGACGGCGCCGTCGGCCTCGGTGACGATCTCGGGGAGGGTGTACTTCTTGATCTGCGCCTGGCCGTCATGGGCCGCGATGCCCAGCAGGGCCGTCGCCAGGGCGAGGGATAGGAGCTTTTTCATGGGAGAAGGAAGGGGGGATCGTGGGGGCCGGGGTCGCCCGGGCCTCGGGGGGCGTACGAGGGCGGAGGAGACCGCCGCGGACCCCCCTTAAATGCCGCGTCCCCCGATCCGTTCCGCCCGGTTCAGGGAAACTGCGTACGGGGCGGGGAATCGGGTCGCGGGGGACTCAGTCCGATCCGGTGGGGGACTCGGGGCCGACGGGGCCGACCTCGAGCAGGGCGCGGACCTCCTCGTCCTCGGGGTCGTGCTCGAGGAGCTGCCTCAGCATCCCGTCCGCCTCGGGGTCCCCGGAGGCGTGGAGAGAAATCGCGAGGGCGCGCAGGAGTTCCGTTCGGGCTCCCTGCTTTTCGAGCGCCATGCGGCAGATCTCTACCGCGCGCTCGGGGCGACCGAGCTCGCGGGCGGTCTCGGCAGCCTCGAGCACGAGTGAGAGGTTGCTCCACGCCCCTGGGAGCGCCCGTTCGTAGCGTTCCATGGCCGCATCCGGATCCAGGAGTTCACGATGCGCGCGCGCCGCCGCGGCGTCGAGCGCCGGCCACGGACCGTATGCGTCCGCCACCGGCTCGACGAATGCGAGAACGAGATCCGGGGTCCGCTGCTTCGTGAGGACGTGCGCGAGATCGACCCAGAGGCTCCGTGTGAGCGGGTCCATGCCAGGCTCCTTGCGGAGTCCCGCGGTCCACTCGCGCAGCGCATCCTCTTCGATTTCGACCGTCTCCTCGATCGTGTCGAACGGAGAGCTCGGCCCCTGGGCGGCGAGGTGCAGCGCGATCCCGCGCGCGGTGTGCGCGGCACGGGAATCAGGACTCTCGGCTTCCGTTCCCCGGGCGATGCGCTTCGCCGTTTCCGCCTGCAGTCGGAAGCCCCGGAACCAAGGGATCGTTTCGAGGAGTGCGCGCGTGTCGCCCCGGCTCGGTTCCTCGTCCCCAGCGAAGAGAAGTGGCGGCTCCTCGTCCACACCGACGTCCGAGCGGTCCGCGAGCGGCCCACCCCGGACGACGCCGACCACCAGGGTCGCGAGCCGATCGAGCGTCAGGAGCAGCGGGCCGTCGAGCCGACGTCTGGCGAGCGTCGAATCCGCCCGGACCCAGGCCACGCCGACCGTTCCCTCCGGCAAGTCGAGGGAACCGAGGAGCGGGGCTTCGGTCACCCCCCAGCGGATGCGATTGGCCGCTTGCGTGCTCTGGATCGGCCCGACCACCTCGGGGACGAGCACCAGGTCGTAGCTTCCCGACGCGATGCGGCGCCGCGCCTCGGCGGGGGCGATGAGCGTGATCCGCGCGCGAGCCTCGTCGGAGAGCAGCAGCTCGTCGAGCGCCCGCTGGGCCTCGAACCACGGCGCGGTCTGGTCGATCGGCCGCTTCGTGAGTCGTCGCAAGAGATCCGCCCGCCGCGCGGTCATCACCCCGACGAAGAGGACCCTCGGCCCCTCGCCGTTCCGCACCGCCTCGGGCAGAAGACCCCACGCGGTCAACAGGCGGCGGTCGTCGAACTCTTCCTCGTCCGGCGTCGGCGTGAGCCTGCGTCCGTCGAGCATCACGACCGGAGCGCCGGACGGAAGACGCAGGAGCTCCACCGTCCCCGCCCCGGCGGGGACCACCGCCAGGGGCTCGAGCTCGACGTCGTACCAGGGTGCCCCGTGGTAGTGCTCCATCGAGACCCGGCTGGACGCGAGCGGGGCGGCGATGGCGAGCAGCACCCCGATCCAGCCCGCGAGTCCCTTCGGGCGCAACAGGATCGCGAGCGTCGCGAGCGCGGCGAGGAGCGTGGACGCGATCGCGACGTGCCGCATCTGCTCGAGCGCCGCGCTCGGTTCATGGGACTCGGGCGAGAGCGCGGCGAGAAGGGGGCCGTAGAGGAGCAACCCCACCGCACCGCCGAGCAAGAGGGAGCGAAGCCGCGTCGGACTGCGCGCCGCGACGATTCCGGCGCCGAGGAGAAAGCCGGGGACGACGAGCACGGTCGCGCCGAGGAGCAGATCCGCCCCGGGACTCCCGATCCGCGAGAGGTCGAGGCCGAAGCGCTGGAGCCTGAGCCAGAGTGCGTTCGTGTCGAGGCCCATCAGGTAGCCGAGGCCCCAGCTCGCGCTCGCCGCGGCGAGGGTGGCTCCGACCGAGAGGCCGAGCCGCGCGAGGGCGGGGCGAGCGACCAGCGCGCCGAACGCCGCGGCGCCGATCAGCGCGGCGAGGAGGAAGCTCGTCGCGAAGAGCGTGTCGTCGAGCGCGAGCCCGCCGCCGAACGGGCGCAGGTGCGCGGCGAGGTTCTCGAGCGCGAGGGCGAGGCCGGCGCCCGCCGTGGCGAGGCCGATGCGTTCGCGGGGAGCGGCCGGTTCGCCCTCGATCGCACCGTCGGGCGCGGGCACGGGCCCGGCGATCCAGCGCAGGAGCGGGAGTGCGACGAGGAGGGCGAGGCCGAACCCGGTCCGTCCGGCGAGGGGGGCGGAGAGGTCGATCGGGGGACTGAGCGCGAGCCCCGCTCCGGCGAAGCCCACCGCGAGTCCGAGCAGGAGCCCGGGGGCCCAGCGCGGGGAGCGGAACGCGCTGCGCCCCGCCCCGAGGAAGATCGAGACGGCGGCGAGGGCGGCGGCGCGGAAGAGGGCGGCGGTGCTCCCCTCGACCGCGTGGAACTGCGTCCAGTCGAGGCCGGCGGGGGCTCGCACCACGGCCAGGAAGGCTCCCGCGAGGAGCCCATAGAGAAGGGATCGAACGAAGGAGGGCATCGGGAGCGGTAGCCTACACCGAGGGGCGCCCCCGTGCCTCGCTCCCGACCTCTGGAACCGCAGGGCGCGCGGGCTCGAGCGCGCCTCGGTGTAGACTCCTCGCCCTCGCCGTGACCCCTGCCGCGCGCCCACACTCCGACCTCGTTCGATCCCTCTGCACCTGGTTCCAGGCGGCGCGGCGGGATCTGCCGTGGCGTCGGACTCGCGACCCGTACGCGATCTGGATCAGCGAGGCGATGCTGCAACAGACGCGGGTCGAGGCGGTCCTCGAGCGCTATCGCCGCTTCGTCGACCGCCTCCCCGACGTCGATGCCCTCGCCGCGGCCACCGAGGAGGAGGTCGTGGCGCTCTGGAGCGGTCTCGGCTACTACCGCCGCGCGCGTGCTCTTCGGCTCGCGGCCCAGGCGATCGTGCGCGAGCACGGCGGCCGTTTTCCGCGCACGCGCGAGGAGCTGCTCGAACTCCCCGGGGTCGGCCCCTACACCGCGGGGGCGCTGCTCTCGATCGCGTTTCAGCGCTCCGCGCCCCTCGTCGACGGCAACGTCGTGCGCGTGCTCTCGCGCCTGTTCGCGATCGACCTCGAGCCAGGCTCCGCGCGGGATCGACGCATCTGGTCCTTGGCCGCGGAGCTCGTGCCTCCCGACGTGGACGCGGAGGGTCCCGGTCCGACCGTCTCGCCGCGCAATTTCAACCAGGCGCTGATGGAGCTCGGCGCGCTCGTGTGCTCGCCCCGCGGCCCCCGCTGCGAAGCGTGCCCGGTGTCGGGTTCGTGTCGCGCCCTCGCGTCGGGCCGCGTGGGGGAGCTTCCGGTGAAGCCTTCGCGCCCCGCGCCCGTCGATGTCGAGCTCGAATCGCTCCTCGTGCGGCGCGGCGACCGCGTGCTCCTGGAAAGGCGTGGCGAGGCCGGGCGCATGGCGGGGCTCCTCGAACTTCCGACGCGCGAGCTCGCCGCGCCCGATGCGGAGCCGCACCTGTGGCCCAGGGATTTTGCGCGAGCGTTCCAGCCGGCGGAGGAGCTCGGCCGGCTCTCGCACGCGATCACCCACCACCGGATTCGCTCGCGCGTGCGCGCCGCGAGCTCGGTGGGCCGGATCGCGGCGCCGTTCCTCTGGGCGGACCTCGCCGCGGTGGACGAGCTCGGTTTGACCGGACTCGCGCGCAAGGCCCTCGCGCGCTTCGCTTCGCCGAGCCCCCCGAAGGTGCGCCGATGAAGTGGACCCTGCGCGTCCTGCTCTCGATCTCGATCGCGGGCCTCCTCCTCGTGCTCCTGATGGTGTGGGGCGGCGTCAGCCCGAGGGACGTCTTCGCCACCCTGCGCTCGCTGCCCCCCGGTGTGTTCGTGCTCGCGCTCGGCCTGCACGTCTTCACCTATTGCATGCGGGCACTGCGCTTCCGCGTCCTGATCCCGCGCCGCTTCCGCCCCGGGTTTCGCCGCACGCTCACGATCGCCGCGGCCCACAACATGGCGTCCTATCTCCTGCCGGCGAAGACGGGCGAAGCGTCGTTCGTGCTGTACATGCGGATCCACGCCTCGGTTCCCGGCTCGGTGGGGCTTGCGGCCCTCCTCGTCGCGCGCTTCCTCGATGCGGCGATCCTCTGCCTCGCGCTCTCCTCCACCTGTTTCTACCTCGCGGGGGAGCCGCGCTTCGCCGCGCTCACCTGGCTCGGGACCGCGGGCGGGCTCCTGGTCGCCGCCGCGGGGCTGTTCCTCGTCTTGAGCCTGCGCGGCGACCTGATCGTGCGCGCGGTCCAGGCGATGCTGCGCTGGATTCGGCTGCACCACTTCCGGCGCGGGGAGGCGCTGCTCCTCAAGGCGAACAACCTCGTCGAGGCCCTGCGGTCGGAGCGCAACGGCCGGCTCGGCCTCGGGTTGCTCACGAGCGTGCCGATGTGGTGCAGCGTCTTCGGCTTCTATGCGCTCCTCGCCCGCGCGATGGGGATGCCGGACTGGGTGAAGATCCCGGAGGCCACCTTCGGCGCCGCCCTCGGGATGCTCTTCAACCTCCTGCCCGTGAACGGCGCGGCGGGGATGGGGACCCAGGAACTCGGCTGGGTCGCCGGCTTCCACCGCTTCCTCGGCGTCGACTCCGAGCTCGCCCTCTCCACCGGGATCGGCGTCCACCTCGTCCAGCTCTTCAACATCGTCGCGATGGGCTTCCTCGCCCACCTCGCGATGGGTGCGATGCCGCGCGTGCGGGACTTCGAGGAGGAGGCGCAGCGCGGTGTCGATCCCGACCCGGAGCCCCTGACCGACTGAGGTGCGGGGGGGACGCCCATCACGCGGCGGGAGCATCCGTCGAAGTGGGGCCTGGATCCATTCCGTTGTGAGGTCTGCTTCGACCCCGGGGCTTCTCCCTGGCAAGGGGGGACCATCCCTTGACCGCTCGACCCGCTCGCGGTCCTGGAGCGCCTAACCTCCCTCGTCACACGGCCCCGCGGATCTCCCCTATACTCGTTCCCAATACTCGTTCCCATGTTCAACGCCCTCGCTTCTCAGGTCCTGACCCTGGGCCTCGCCGCGTTCGTCGGAACCGGCACGCACATTCGCGTGGATCAGCTCGGATACCGGCGAACGGATCCCAAGATCGGCCTCGTGTTGACCGACCTGGACCTCTCCGGGGAGCGCTTCACCCTGGTCTCCGCCGGCCCGGTGGGCGGCCTCGGTGCCACCGCTCACCCGCCCGTGCGCACCGTCGGCCTCGCCCACCGGTTCCAGGTGGGGGCGGACCGCGGGCAATACGGCAACTTTGCCCACGTCTACGAGCTGGACTTCTCCACGGTCACGCGCCCCGGCCACTACTACCTGCGCCTGCCGGGCGGCGCGACCTCCCCGACCTTCTCCATCGACGACCATGCGTACGACGCGGTCATCCCGACGGCCCTGAAGTTCTATCCCGTGCAGCGCTGCGGCAACACGAACCCCGCGCTCCACGGCCCCTGTCATCTGAACCCCGGGCTCGCCGTGGGCGGTCCTTCCAACGGCCTCGACGTCGTGAACGTCGGCGGCTGGCACGACGCTGGCGACTACATCAAGTTCCTCGGCGAGGAGAGTGCGGCGGCGGTCTTCCTGCTCGAGGCCTTCGACCGCGCGCCGACCCGGTTTTCCGACGGGGATGGAGACGGCGTCCCTGACGCCTTGGCGGAGGCGCGCGTCGCGCTCGAGTGGCTGCTCACGATGTGGGATCCGGTGAACGACATCCTCTACCACCAGGTCACGTGGGGCCAGGACGACCACTTCCCCTGGCGCCTGCCGGAGGGCGACGACGCGAGCCCGGACCCGGGCAAGAGCCACCGCAAGACCTTCGCCTGCGCCGCAGGAAAGGGTGCCAACGTCGCCGGGCGTTCGAGCGCCGCCCTGGCCCTCGCCGCGCGGATCTGGGGGGACCCGACGAGCACGTTCTTCGACCCGGGCTTCTCCTCGGCGTGCCTGCAAGGCGCGAGCGAGCTCTTCGCCTACGGTGCTCAGCGCCCCGCGGTGCAGCACCCCCCGGGCGGCAGCGCGGAGACCTCCTGGCGAGACGACATGGCGCTGGCCGCGGTGGAGCTCTTCGCCGCGACGGGCGCCCCGGGCTACCTGGCCGAGGCCCACGGGTACGCCGCGCAGGCGGGCAGCAGGTTCTACTTCAACAGCATCGGCCTGCATGCCTTCGCGCACTATCGATTGGCCCAGCTCGACCCGACCTACGTCGCGACGGCGACCAACCTGTTGCGCGTCGACGTGCAGTACGTTTACGCCTCGCACGCCTCCGCGAACGTGTTTCGCGAGACCCTCGACGTGATGCAGTGGGGTTCCCTGACCGAAATCTGCGGGCGCGGGTTGGAGATCCTCCTGTACGAGGAGTTGAGCGGCGACCTGCAGTACCACGCGCTCGCCCTGGATCAGTGGCACTACAACTTCGGGCTCAACGCGTTCGGCGTGAGCTTCGTCAACGGGCTCGGGACGAACTGGTCGCACTACCCCCACCACCAGGTGGCGGACCCGGCGCTGAACCCGGGGGTGCCCGAGCTCCTCGGCTTCTGGAACGAGGGCCCGACCCAATCCGCGATCTACCTGGCCGAGGGGATCACCCTCGATCGCCCGGACGCCTTTGCGCCGTTCCAGTCCGCGTTCGCCGTCTACCACGACGACCTGCAGGACTACGTCACCAACGAACCGACGGTCATCGCCAACGCGGTCGGCATTGCGTTCGCGGCCTGGCTGTAGGCGCTGCGCTCGCGGGCGTCGCCTCCGCGATGCCCGTCAACCTCCTCGTGAACGGCTCGCGGTCGACCCCG
>DRLC01000146.1 GCA_011053145.1 Planctomycetota bacterium
AGCAGGAGCAGGGCCTCACCGCGGGCATCGGAACGCTGCTCGGCCGACGCCTGGAGGATCGGGCGAACGAGCCCGCCGTCGCCGTCCGCCAGGGCCCACGCGATCGCGGACAGCAGCTGCGGCGATTCCGCGAGGGGCGGGGTCGTCTTCTTCGGGAACGGCCGCCCGAGACACTGGCGCAGCGGGGCCGGGGAGTGGGTCCGCTGGGCCAGGCGAATGCTGAGGGCGAGCTGGAGTCCGATCCCGGCGGCCCGTTCGGGAGAGGAATCGGGCAGGGCAGCGAGCAGAGAGAGGGCCTGGCTCGTCGCGCCATCCTCGGCGGCGATCCGGGCCGCCCGCAGGAGCTGAGTGGGGCGCAGGGCGCCGCGATCGGTGTGCTCCAGCATGGAGCGCAGTCCGCGGTGATCCCCGCTCCGCGCGAGTTCCTCGACGATCGCGGTCCAGCCGGCGGCGACGGGGTCGTGCAGGATCCATCGCCTGCGCTGGCTTCCGGTGAACGCGGTCTCGGGGATCGATCGGAGGAGCTCCAGACCGGCCTCGGAGCGCTGCCCCGCTTCGAGCAGCGCCAGCTCCGCGTCGATCGCGCGATCGAATCGCCCGCGCAGCATCTCGGTCCGTGCGAGGAGTTCGAGCGCGAGGGGGAGGCGTGGGTAGCTGTCGAGAATCGGCTGGAGCAGGAGCGGGATCGCGCCGACGAGGCCCCGCTCGAGTCCGAGCCGCGCGCGCGTGCAAGCCTCGAAGGCCCCCATCGGGGGGAAGCCCCCAGCAGGGGTTCGCTCGAGTGGACTGCGCTCGAGAAAGCCCAGGGTGCGACCACGCTTGCGAAGCGCCGCCTCTCCCACGGAGCGCCAGGTGGGTTCGATGCGGCGCCGTTCCTTCGGGAGCAGCTCGAGCGCTCGCGTCAGCGCGTCCTCCGCGCGCAGGTAGTCGCGGTCGGAGGCGAGGAGCTCGCCGTAGGCCTTCCAGGCGTGGCCGGCCACACGCGCAAGGCGGGGAGAAAGCCCTTCGCGGGGGATGGCGTTGGTCGCGACGAGAAGGTCGTGATGAGCACTGCGCTCGTCCTGGAGTTTCAGGTCGCAGCGCCCCAGGGCTTCGGCCCATTCCATCCGCATCCCCGGGTAGAGCTCACGCCCCTTTGGGTCGGTGCGCAGGAGCTGCGGGCGTGCGGCGGAGGCCGAACCCACATGGGAGAGCGCGATCGCGTAGTAGAAGCGCGTCCTTTCGGTGTCCTCGTCGGAGAAGTGGTTCTCCCAATCCTCGTTGAGGACTGACTGGGCGATCGCCCGAAGGGCGGGCCAGAGTTCGAGGCGCAGCAGCAGGGGGCACCATGCGACGCGGTCGGAGCGCAGGAGGACCTCGGGATCGAGCAGATCGGAATCTACCCCGAGGAAGCGTTCGCAGAGGCGGTCGGCTTGTTCGCGTCGGTCCAGGTCCAGGAACGCGGAAAGGCTCGTACGCACGAGTTCCTGGCGGTCGGTGAGGCCCGGCGTTTCGAGGCCGATCGCGACGAGTTCGGCGGCGCGATCCACGGAATCGGCGAGGAGCAGGATCCGGAGCAGTCCGACGACCGCCTTGCCGTTGGGCTCGCGGTCGAGCACCTTCTGGAACGCGGCCGTGGCGCGCTGGAGGCTTCGGGATCCCGTCTCGAGCTTGGCGAGCAGCGGGCGCCTGTGGATCGCCGGGAGGTCACGGCTCAGCTTTTCGATCTCGGCCGCACGGCGCGGATCGGCGAAGGGCAGCGTGATCGCCCGGCGCAGCGTTTCCTCGAGCAGGGTGGGGTCGGCCTCGGGCTCGACCTTGATGAGTCGATCGGTGAGCGATGCGAGGGTCTGCTCGACCGCGGCGAGCTGGGCCCGTCCGAACAAGAGGTCGAGCTCCGGGGTCGCGGGAACCAGGTCGAAGAGTTGCTGGAGGAACGAGATCGCGAGGGCGGGGCGTCCGGCATCGAAGGCGGCGCGCGCTCCCATCCGGAGGAGGTCCGGATCCTCGGGGCCGAACTCGAGGACGCAGCTCTGGCAGATGCGCAGCACCTCGTCCAGGTCGGACTCGATCGCCGCCTGGTCGGGGGAGGTGACGCCGCGCTCCCACCGCCCGAGGTAGGTGGCCGCGTACGCCCTCAGGAGATCCTGGAGTGCGTCCGGATCGTCCTGGGCCCGCGCGAGGGTGATCCCCCGTTCGAGGTGCAACAGCGCCCCGTCGAAGTCAGGCTCCTCCCCTTCGAGCGCGGCGCGTCCCGCTTCGAGCATCGTGCGGGGCTTCGCGTTCGCGGTCCGCCGGGTGAAGTCCACCAGCACGGCCGCGACGAAGATCGCGAGCAAGACGAGGATCCAGCGGGGTTTGAACATCGAGGCGCGGGCTCAGGCGGCGGGAGTGGGGCCGCTTCGGCTGTCCGGGGCGGGATCGGCCGAGATCCCTCCGATCGGGAAGGACAGAAGATCGTACTTGCGCATCTTGTTGAACAGGGTGGACCGGCTGATTCCTAGGGTCCGGGCGGTGTTTTGGCGGCAGCCGGCGTGTTCGCGGAGGGCGCGCTCGATCAGCCAGCGCTCGGGGACCGAGAGGATCTCCCGCAGCGGGCCGAGGGGAAGGTCTTCGAGGCGTGGCACCCCGGCCGAGGCCGCGGCGGGGGGGGCGTCTCCCGTGGACTCCAGCGCGCCGGGATCCTCGAGGTGTGCTGGGGTGAGCACCGGGCCGTCGGCGAGCAGGATCGCGCGTTCCAAGACGTGTTCGAGCTGGCGGATGTTCCCCGGCCAGTCCATCGCGACGAGCCTTCGCATCGCCTCCGGGGAGATGCCCTCGATCCTCCGGCCATGCTCGGCCGCGAGGCGGATGCGGAATCGATCGGCGAGCAGCGGGATGTCCCCGGGCCGGTCGCGCAGGGGGGGGAGCTCGAAACCGACCACCTGGATCCGGTAGAGCAGGTCCTCCCGGAAGTTGCCCGCGCGCACCTCCTCCTCGAGGTTCGCGTTCGTCGCGCTCACGAGGCGCACGTCGGCGGAGCGCGTCTCGTTCTCGCCGATGCGTTCGTAGCACCCCTCCTCCAGAAGCCGCAGGAGTTTCACCTGCAGGTCCATCGGCGCGGTTCCAATCTCGTCGAGGAAGAGGGTTCCCCCGTCGGCCGCAGCGAACTTGCCCTCGCGATCTCGAACGGCACCGGTGAAGGCTCCCTTGACGTGGCCGAAGAGTTCGTCTTCGAGGAGCGGACCGGGTAGGGCTCCGCAGTTCACGGAGACGAAGGACGCGTGCGCTCGTGGAGAGCGCTCGTGGATCGCCCGCGCCAGGACGGTCTTGCCCGTGCCGCTTTCTCCGGTCAGGAGGATCGATGCCTTCGATTCCGCGACGATCGAGACGCGCTCGAGGATGCGCCCCATGCGGGGGTCCTTGGTGACGAGGCTCCCGAGTTCGAAGCGCTCGCCGAGTTCGCCGCGCAGGCGACGGTTTTCCTCGCGCAGGACGCGGTGCTCGAGAGCCCGGCGTACGGTTCGCAGGACGTCCTCCTCCGCGATCGGGCGCGCCAGGGTTTCGAACGCCTTGGCACGCAGCTCCCCGTGGGCCTCTGGTCCGGACGCGAAGTCTTCGAAGAGGACCAGTTCGGGCGCGGCATCGGGGGAAGCGCAGGTCGCGAGGAGTTCCTCGGCCGCGCGTCCGAGTTCGCCGAGCAGCAGGTCGATGCCCTCGGCGTCGAGGAGTTCCGCGGCGCGCTCCGGGTCGGGGGTGGAAACGGCCTCGAAGCCCGCGGTTCGGAGGGCTTCGAGGAGGCGTTCGCCGGACGAGGAGGGGCGGTCGAAGAGCAGGATGCGGTGCGGGGACATGGCGTCCTGTTTTCTCGACACGCGGACTCGCCGGGCTTGACGCGAGGGCGGAGAGCGTCCGGGAAAAGAGCGAAAACAGCGGACGGATCGCGAATCCCTCGCCCGGCTCCTCCATCCGCCTGCACCCCAGACTTCGCCATCGTCCGCCTTCGGCGGTCTCTCGTCCCCGGGCGGCACCTTGGCCTCCTGCCGTCCTCTTTCGACCCGCCCCCCGTTCCAGGGGTCCACTGGATCCCGGGAATCCGCTTCGCGGACCGGGGCTTACCCCCCCGGGGTCAGGAGCCGCGAAGCACCCTCGGGAAACGAGTGGCTGTGGCCGGAGCCCAGGCGGAGGAAAACCCCAGGCGAATCAGGCGAAGGGGTCTTCGGCCTTGGCGGCCCGGGGCGGCGCTACTTGGGTGGGGACAGGACCGGACGCCAGGACCACCTCGATCCGGAGCCGTTCGTCCTGGTGCTGGAACAGCGCGACGCGAGCACCGGCTTCGCTCAGGGCTCCCGCGGCCTTGCGAGCGGCGCGGATCGCGCCGGCGAGGTCCTTGGGGAGTTTCTTCGAACGGGGGACCTCCTTGTGCAGGAGGTCCGGGAGGATCGCGGTCGGGATCGCGGCGGCGGGGAAGTCGATCCGCACCCGGGCGGCGTCCTCCGGATCCCCGGCCTGCTCCGACGGCGCCACCTGCGCGCTGACGACGCCCTCGGGGCCCGCGGAGACCCTTGCGAGCTGAAGGAGCCCCTCGAATCCCGATGCCAGGGGTGCGCGGGCGCGGTCGAGCAGGATCCCGTGGTCACACCGAAAGAGGTAGCGCGGAGCACCCGAGCCGAGTGCGGCGCCGGCCAGGAGTTCCTCGACCAGCGCGCCGAGATCGACGGGACCGTTCTCCTCCGAGGCAGCGCTCGGCTCGTCGGTCCGACCCTGGGGGATGGGACGCGGCGCCGGCGCCTCTTCTTCGTCGCTCGCGAGCGGAAGGGTTCGCGGGGGTGGGGAATCCGCCCGACGCGCGCCGGACGCGGACCGCACCGAGGACTCGCCGAGGTCGAGCAACGCGTTGATCTGATCGAGGTCGGGGGGCCAGGGAAGCCACTGGGTTCGTGGTAGCGCGAGCAGGGCGCGTGCGCGGCGGTCCCGCACGTCTTCCCCGACGACCACGAGGCGCCACTCGGTGTGGCGTTCGAGGAACCGCCGCACGAATCCCACGTCCTCGCCGGGGACGCGCTCGTAGTCGAGGACCAGGGTGCCCGCCGGGGGCCTTTGGGCCAGGAGCTCCTCGAGGTCCGAGAGTCCCATGGGGCGGTGGGGCTCGGGGGCGCCGCGGCCGTCCAGGCGGGCGCGCAGACCGCCGAGGGCGGCGAGGACCGCACCGAGTTCCTTGGGGCGACGTCCGGCCCCGACGAGTAGGGCCGGGCGGGGGGGGGGGGAGGCGCCGCCACGGGGAGCTGTTTCACGGGCCGGGACGCTCACGGTGCGATGCTCTGTTGTGCCATGGGGACAATCGTAGTGGAGTGCGTTGGCCCCACAAGGGGGCGCAGCGGGCGCGCGGTTTGAATCCTCCTCTCCCTGGACAAGCAGGGGCGGGTCGAGTCTGCTCGGAAAGGCCCGCGCTCCCCAAACCCCCGCCCCGCAGTGAACCGCCCCGAACTCTCCATCGTCATCCCGATCTTCAACGAAGAGGAGAGCCTGCCCGTCCTCCACGACGAGATCGAGGCTGCGCTGGCCTCCCTCGGCGAGGTCGGGGAGCGCGCGGAGGTCATCTATGTCAATGACTGCTCCACCGACGGGAGCCTCGCGGTGATGCGGCGGCTCCAGCAGCGGGACCGGCGCGTGCGGATCGTCCAGTTTCGACGCAACTTCGGCCAGACCGCGGCCCTCGCGGCCGGTTTCGACGAATCCCGCGGAGGGGTCGTCGTCACGATGGACGGGGACCTACAGAACGATCCGGCGGACATTCCGATGATCGTGGCCAAGCTCGAGGAGGGATTCGACGTGGTCGCCGGGTGGCGCCGCCGCCGCCACGACGGGTTCATCCTGCGGAGGCTTCCCTCCTTGCTCGCGAATCGACTGATCGGCCTCGTGACCGGCGTACGCATCCACGACACCGGGTGCACCCTCAAGGCGTTTCGCTCGGCGGTCATCAAAAGCATGGTGATCTATGCCGAACAGCATCGCTTCCTCCCGGTCCTCTCCACCGGCTCGGGCGCCAGGGTGACCGAGGTGGTCGTGAACCATCGGCCGCGTCTTTACGGCAAGAGCAAGTACGGCCTCGGTCGGGCCTTCCGGGTCCTGATCGATCTGATCGTGATCAAGTTCATCTCCCAGTTCTCACAGCGGCCG
>DRLC01000147.1 GCA_011053145.1 Planctomycetota bacterium
CCCGAAGAGGAACCGGCCCCGGTGCTCGGGGAACGGGCCCGCGAGGGACGCGAGCAGCGTCCCCAGTGCGAGGACCAGGTACCAGGCTGCCCCCCATCGACGGCGGAACGGGGGAAGGGCGCGCCCGGCTACCACCGATCTCCCCCCGATTCGTCCCGGGGGTGGGACGCGAGAACTCGGATCCGGCTGTCGCTCGAGTTTTGGGTGCGGTGGATCATCGATTCAGCCGTTCTCATGCCCTGGAGCGGTGAAGCTCCCCGATCTCCCCACCGCGCCCGGGGGGGCCACGGTGAGGGATCGGATCTCCGCGTAGGGAGATGGACAGGGGGGCGTCAGCGAGGGACACAGCTGGCGCCCCCCACCTTTTTCCCCTTCCCCTTCGCATCCATCCCCGCCTCCCCCATCCGCGCCGCGAGGGTGACCGTGTCCCAGCCCAGGATGCTCGCCGCGCGGGCGCGATTCCAGTTTCCGTTGCGGTGGCGGGTGCTCTCCAGCGCGAAGAGGAGATCGATCCGCCGCGGGGACCGAGAAGGGAGCCGATCCACGGGTTCGAGTCCCCGCTCCCGCAGGGCCCGGCGCACGTCCCGCACCGAGAGTTTTTCCGGCCGCCCGCCCTGCCCTCCTGCGGCGAACCTCCAGGCCCGCGCGAGGCAGCGCCCGAGGGCGACCCCGCCTCCAGGCCACTCCTGGCGCCACAGGAGCCCGAGGGCTGCTTCCTCGAGCTGCGGAGGCCGCTCCGGGGCCGCGAGCCGAACCAGCCATCGCCGCAGCAGCGGAACGAGTTCGTCCCGGCGGTCCCGCAACCCCGGGACCTCGAATCGCACCGGACTCCCGTCGGACGCTCCGGCCCCGGCGCCGCCGCGCTCGAATCGCAGCCAGCGGCGTGCGACCTCGGCCTCCCGGGACGGCCCGTCGACCTCGATGCGGACCCCGGAACGCGCCATCCGCACGAGTTCCAGGGCCCGGTCCCTCCACCCGAGGGCACGGGGATCGAACCATGGATCCCAGCCGTGTGCGATTCGGTGCCAGGAACGGAACTGGGCCGCCCTCCACCCGAGGGCGACGTCCTGCGTCCGAGCACGGGCGAGCATCGCCGAAGCCCACCCGCCCTCGTCCCCGCGGCGCGTCGAGACCAGCACGACGAGTCCATGGGTGCGTCCCTCCAGGACGATCGGGAAACTCCAACCCCGCCGAAGACGCTCCTCGTCCCTCACCACGAACTCGGTCGGACCGCCCTCGAAGGATGCTCGGCGCAGCGGCGCCGCAAAGTTCCTCCAATCCACGGGAGCCCCCACGTCCTCGATGCATTCCAGCCCCGCATCGGTGTCGAAGACCGCGAGGGTCCGGCCGGGAAGCGCGCCCCCGATCGCGGCCAGGATCCTGCGCGCCTCCTCGGCGCGCGCTTCGGTGGACTCCCCGGCCCCGGCACGGGCCCCGGCACGGGCCCCGAGCCGGAGCCGTTCGAGGCGCTTCATCCGGGAGCCGACCCAGGCTTCCCGTGCGCCAAGCGCCCGTGCACCTTCGATCAATCGCTGTCCGACCTCGAGTGGCCCCTCCGCCGGAGCGGGAACGCAGGGGACCCGGAGCCCGGCACGCCGCCCCTCCTCGAGCATGCTCCAACACTCCTGGTGCCCCTCCCCGTCCGCCTCCCCGACCCTGTCCGCGGCACTCGACGCGACCGCGGCCAGGTGCTGGTCCACGAGAGAAGCGAGCGCGTGAACGAGATCCCGCTCGCGCACCAGGTCGAGCTCGCGTTGGAGGGCTCCGCGTGTGGGCAGTGCAGGAAGACCGGCGGTCTCCAGGAGGCGCACGAGGAGCGCGAGACGGGCAAGGGGGTCTCGGGCGAGCAAGGGAATCAGTCCCTCATCGCGCGGTCACGATGGATCGGCGCGCCCCTCGACCCGGAGCGTTCCCCCGTTCGCGATCAGCCCAGCGATCCGACCGGAGGGAGTCCCCGGTTCCAGGGCGAGTTCCTCGACCAAGGCCGCGAGGGCGGGTGACGCAGGGGAAGCGAACCCGAGGATGCGACCACGCAGGCGCATGCGCGCGAACACCGCGGCAAAGGCGGGGGCGCGCTCCTCGACCAGCATGTCCAGCCGTGCCGCGGAGCGACGGGCCTGGAGCTGTGTCCCGTGGAGCAGGGCGAGTCGCAGACCCTCGGCAACCGCGGACACGCCACGCCGGGGATCCTCCGCGGCCGTCTCCATCGTGGCGAGGGCCTCTTCGGTGCGACCGATCAGCTCGAGCGCGAGGGCGAGGCCCTCGTGGACACGCCATGCATGGCGCAGGACGCGCACCCGCTCCTCGATTCCACGGAACACGTTCACCGCCCGGCCAGCGGCTCCCTCGCAGAGCAGCGCATATCCTTGGGAGATCCGGGTGAACTCGCTGTCTTCGACGCGACGGGCGCTCTGGGCAAGCCGCGAAGCGGAGGGCCAGCGGTCCACGGGCCGGACGAGGAGCTCGGAAACCCAGTTCGCCGCGGGGTGCAGAGCGGAGTCGGTGCGGACCAAGCGCAGGGTCGCGCGGGCACGCTTGCGCCACAGGCGCGTGGACTGGGGCGGGAGCGGGAACGCGGCGAGCACGCCGTAGTACGGGGCCCTCGGGACGACGACCGCCGTCGCCTGGCGCAGGATCGAAGCGAGGGAACGGCGGTTCAGCTTGGAAAGCTCCCGCTCCAGCTCCGCCGCTGATGAGGAACGCGCCCCGTCGGTCTGCGCGCAC